>CP163498.1:4437860-4751433 GCA_041071465.1 Pseudomonas putida
TGCTTCCAGCTCACGCCCACCGGTGCGCCATCTTGCTGCAGGGCATAGACGCGGCCGTTCCAGAACTGGCCAAGCGAGGCTTCACCCGAGGCCAGCAGCTGTTGCGACTGGGCACCGCCGCCCCACCAGACGATGTCTTTCTTGATGGTGTCGAGCTTCTTGAAGGCGCGGTCCAGGTCCAGCGGGTACAGCTTGTCTGGGGCTACGCCGTCGGCCAGCAGGGCCAGTTCCAGCACGCCGGGGCTCGGCCACTTGTACAGGGCACGTTTGCCGGGGTAGGTCTTAGTGTCGAACAGCGCGGTCCAGTCCACCGGTTTGTTGGCACCGAGCTTGCCTTCGTTGTAGCCGAGTACGAAGGAGAAGAAGAACGAGCCGACGCCGTGGTCGGAGACGAACCGCGGGTCGATCTTGTCGCGCTTTATCTGGTTGAAATCGAGGGGTTCGAGCAGGCCTTCGCTGGCGGCACGCAGGGCAAAGTCGGCTTCGACGTCAACCACATCCCACTGCACGTTGCCGCTCTCGACCATGGCCTTGAGCTTGCCGTAGTCGGTGGGGCCGTCCTGCACGACCTTGATGTCGGTGGCTTTGCTGAACGGTACGGCCCACGCTTCTTCTGGGCGTCCTGGGTGGTACCGCCCCAGCTGACGAAGTTCAGGCTGTCGGCGGCCTGGGCGGCCTGACATGCCAGGGTCAGCAGGCTGGCGGACAGCACTGCGGTTACACGTTTGCTCAACAGCATGGTTACGCCCTCGTTGCTTTTGTTATTCGAGGCGGGGCTTGTGGTGCGCCCGCCAACAGTGTTCGGGGAGCAGCAAAAACAAAGTGTCCGGGTGGCCGTTTTTAAGTGTAGGTGCCGGCCTGCAGATTTAAGGTCTACGGGATATCATATTATGGTATTCCAAACTTTTGGCAAGAGGTGTGAGGCGACCGGCCATCACTCCGACCTCTTCAATTTGTCGCGGTCTGCTTTTGTAGGAGCGGCCTTGTGTCGCGAAAGGGCCGTGAAGCGGCCCCAGGATTTCAGCAGATGCACAGATTGCTGGGGCCGCTCTGCGGCCCTTTCGCGACACAAGGCCGCTCCTACAAGGGGTGGTGTCAGCTTGGAAGACCTGGCTCGAACGGGATGCTCTGCACCACTTCCAGCTCATATCCCGCCAGGCCCGCGTATTTCAGCGGTGGCCCCAGGTGACGCAGTTTGCCAACGCCAAGGTCCTGCAGAATCTGCGCGCCGGTGCCCACCTCGGAATACACCTTCGACTGCCCACGCTGGTAAGGCCGTACCGGCTGAGTCAACTGCGGTATGCGTTCAAGCAATGCCTGGGAGGACTCATGGTTGGCCAGGATTACCACCACGCCAGCACCTTCCTCGGCCACCTTCTGCAACGCCGCCCACAGCGTCCAGTTGGCCGGGCCTGCATATTCAGCACCGACCAGGTCGCGCAGTGGGTCGATTACGTGCACCCGCACCAAGGTCGGTTGTTCGCGACGGATGCCGCCCATGACCATGGCCATGTGCACACCACCTTCGATGCGGTCTTCATAGCTGACCAGGCGGAAGATGCCATGCACGGTCGGCAGCTCGCGTTCGCCGATGCGCTTGATGGTCTGCTCGGTGCTCAGGCGGTAGTGGATCAGGTCGGCAATGGTGCCGATCTTGATGCCATGCTGGGCAGCGAACACTTCCAGGTCCGGGCGGCGGGCCATGGTGCCGTCGTCGTTGAGCACTTCGACGATCACCGAAGCCGGGCTGAAGCCTGCCAGCCGTGCCAGGTCGCAGCCGGCTTCGGTATGGCCGGCGCGGGTCAGCACGCCGCCTTCGCGGGCGCGCAGGGGGAAAATGTGGCCCGGTTGCACCAGGTCTTCGGGGCGCGCGTTGGGGGCCATGGCCGCTGCCACGGTGCGCGCCCGGTCGGCAGCGGAAATACCGGTGGTGACACCCGTGGCCGCCTCGATCGACACGGTGAACGCGGTGCTGAAGACGCTGCCGTTAGCCGGTACCATCTGCTCCAGGCCCAGGCGCTGGCAGTGCTCGTCGGTCAAGGTCAGGCAGATCAGCCCACGCGCTTGGCGGGCCATGAAGTTGATGGCCTGGGCGTCGCAACGCTCGGCGGCGATCAACAGGTCGCCTTCGTTTTCCCGGTCCTCGTCATCCACCAGCAGGACCATCTTGCCTTGCCGGTAGTCCTCGAGAGAAGTTCCTCGATGGTGTTGAAAGCCATGTTGCACGCTCACTGTGGTGGGGTGATTATTATGGTATACCATCATACATAAATATCGCCTTAAGAGGAGAGCAGCAGATGAAGGCTTACTGGATCGCCCATGTGGACGTGACCGACCCCGAGCAATACCAGCAGTACACCCAGCGTGCCCCGGCTGCCTTCAAGGCGTTCGGCGGCCGCTTCCTGGCCCGTGGTGGGCGCAGCGAGGCGATGGAAGGGCGGTCTACCCCCCAGCGTAGCGTGGTGATCGAGTTCGATTCGTACGAGCAGGCGGTGGCGTGTTACCGGTCCGAGTTGTACCAGCAAGCGTGCAGCCATCGCCAAGGTGTGGCGAAGGCCGAAGTGATCATTGTCGAAGGGTTCGAGCCTTGAGTGATGGTCTCACGGCTCTCCCGGACCGGCAGGGCACCAGGCCCTGCCGCATGGGTGGATAAGGTTATTGAAGGTGTACTTTCAGTTCACCGGCCGCCTGGCGCATCGCCGCCTTCACTGCCGGCACCTGGCTCAGTGGGTTGAGCAGCCCATAGTCATGGATCATGCCGTTGTAGCGCACTGAGGTAACCGTCACACCGGCAGCATTCAGCTTGCGGGCATAAGCCTCACCTTCATCACGCAACACATCGAACTCAGCCGTTTGTACCAGTGCTGGCGGCAAGCCTTTGAGCTGCTCAGTGCTGGCCCGCAGCGGCGATGCGTAGACCTGCGCACGGGCACTGGTATCGGAGGTGTAGCTGTCCCAGAACCACTTCATCATCCCTGTGGTCAGGAAGTGCCCTTCGGCAAATTGCTTGTACGAGGCAGTCTCGAAACTCGCATCGGTCACCGGCCACAGCAGCAGCTGGAAGCGCAGCGCAGGGGTGCCGGCCTCTTTGGCTTTCAGCGCCACGACTGCCGCCATGTTGCCGCCGACGCTGTTGCCGGCCACGGCCAGGCGCTTGCCGTCCACGCCGATCGCCTTGCCATGCTCGGCCACCCAGCGGGTCGCGGCGTAGGCCTGGTTGATGGCCGTCGGGTAGTGCGCTTCCGGCGATGGGGTGTAGTCCACGTAGACCGCCACCGCACCCGAGCCGACTACCAGGTCGCGGATCAGCCGCTGGTGGGTGGGGAAGTCGCCCAGCACCCAGCCGCCACCGTGGAAGAACATGAACACTGGCAGGTCACCCTTCGCGTTGGCCGGGCGCACTACTTGCAGCTTGATCGACTCGCCATTGGCCTGGATGGTGCGCTCCTTTACCTCGATGCCCGAAAGGTCGACCTTGACCGAGGCCTGAGCGCCGGTCAGCACTGCGCGGGCGTCTGTTGGGCTGAGTTGCTCCAGCGGCTTGCCACCCCCTTTTTCCAGGGCTTCGAGGAAGGCCTGAGTGTGTTGTTCGACACCAGGGCTGCCAGCGGCGAAGGCGCTGGAAACGGACAGGGCCAAGAGGGAGGCGGTGAGGGCCTTGTGGACAATGTTCATGAGCGAATCCTTTTCTATGCAAGTGGTGGTAGTGGGCGTCTTGCCTGGCCTGCTGGGCCATCGCTGCGACTTGTGCGTAGATTAGGCAGGTGCACTTGCAGGAAAAAGCCGCTATAAAGCGTTTGACTGTCACTATGAGCGAGACAATGAACCCTTACGAAGACATGCGGATCTTCGCCCAGGTCATGGAGGCTGGCAGTTTCACCGCCGCCGCCGACCGCCTGGGCATGTCGAAGCAATCGGTCAGCCGACGCCTGATGCAGCTCGAGGAGCGCCTTGGCGTTCGCCTGCTCAACCGCTCCACCCGGCGCCTGGATGCCACACCGCTGGGCCAGCACTACTACCAGTCGGCCTTGCGCTTGTTGGGTGAGGTGCAGCAGGTAGAGCACGACATCAGCGGCCAGGCCCAGGCCTTGCGCGGCACCTTGCGCCTGAGTGCGCCGCTGTCGTTCGCCATGTCGCACCTGGGTTGCCTGCTGACCGAGTTTCTTCAACTGCACCCGCAAGTAGATGTAGAGGTGGACCTCAGCGACCGCGCCGTGGACCTGATCGGCGAGGGCTACGACCTGGCGCTGCGCATTGGCGCGCTGGAGGACTCCAGCCTGATTGCGCGGCGTATTGCCAATGTCGAGCGCGTCTACTGCGCGAGTCCGGCATACCTGCAGGCGCGGGCAGTACCAGTAATACCGGAGGATCTGGCCGGGCATGACTGCCTGCCCTATGGGCATTCGCGACAGGTGCAGTGGCAGTTTCGCCAGGGCGGCAAGGCGCAGGCGATTCAGGTGACAGGGCGCATGCGTGCCAACAACGGCGAGTTGCTCAGGGATGCGGCCATCGCCGGCATGGGGGTGACCTACCTGCCGACCTTCATCGTTGGCCAGGCGTTGGCGGATGGGCGGCTGGTGAGTGTGCTTGAAGAATGGACGCCGCCGGCGTTGCAGTTATCAGCGGTGTATCCGCAGCACCGGCAGGTAGCGCGGCCGGTGCAGGGTTTTGTCGACTTCTTGCGTGAGCGGTTGGTGCAACTATAGGTTTACCTCAGCACAGGGCCAGCAGTGGTGCCTTGCGCGCCTGTGGCCCGGCCCAGAGCAGTTGCGCCACGCCGATGGTGCGTTCTTCGAAACCGCCCTGGCAATAGCACAGGTAGAACTCCCACAAGCGCTGAAAGGTATCGTCATACCCCAGCATCGTTAGTTCCGAGCGCGCCAGGCGCAGGTTGTCGCGCCAATGGCGCAGCGTGCGCGCGTAGTCCTGGCCGAAATCCTCCAGGTGTACCAGGTTCAGCGCGGTCTGGCGGCTGGCGGTGTCCAGCAGCACGCTCAGCGAAGGCAAGGCGCCGCCGGGGAAAATATAGCGCTGGATAAAATCCACCGAGCGCCTGGCCTGGGCGTAGCGCTGGTCGCGGATGGTGATGGCTTGCACCAGCATCAGGCCATCATCCTTGAGCAGCGACGCGCACTGGCGAAAGTAGGTCGGCAGGTAGCGGTGGCCGACAGCTTCGATCATTTCGATCGATACCAGCTTGTCGAAGCGCCCGCGCAGGTCGCGATAGTCCTCGAGCAGTACGGTGATGCGCTGCTCCAGGCCCAGGGCCTTGACCCGCTGCAGGGTATGGGCGTACTGCGCCGCCGAGAGCGTGGCGGTGGTGACCCGGCAGCCATGCTGCAGTGCGGCGTGGATGGCCAGGCTGCCCCAGCCGCTGCCGATCTCCAGCAGATGGTCGTCGGGCTTGAGTTCAAGTTTCTGGCAGATGCGTCGCAGCTTGCTGGTCTGGGCCTGCTCCAGGGTTTGCCCGGGGCTGTCGAACTGCGCAGCGGAGTACATCATGGTGGGGTCCAGCAGGCGCTCGAACAGGTCATTGCCCAGGTCGTAATGCGCCAGGATATTGCGCCGCGCGCCGCGCCGGCTGTTGCGGTTGAGGCGGTGCAGCAGGCGCAGGGCCGGGCGCGCCAGGCGTGCCAGGCCGCCCTCCATGGCATCGAGAACATCCAGGTTGGCAACGAACAACCGGGTGACAGCTGCCAGGTCCGAGCTGCGCCAGTAGCCGTGAATATAGCCTTCTCCGGCACCAATCGAACCATTGCCGGCGACCAGGCCCCAGGCGGCGTCATCAATCACTTCCACTTCCGCGTAAAGCGGGCTGGCAACGTCGCCGAACGTCCATTGCTGGCCTTGGCAGATCAGGCGCAGGTTGCCGTGGCGCAGTTGGCGCAACTGCGCGAGCACTGCGCGCCTGGCCAGGCCGCCGAGCAGCGGGGCAATGCTTGCCGATTTGCTAACGCTCAGGGTCGGTTCGGGCATGGTCGGGCTCCTCGCGGGCAGGTTGGCCGAATGCCAGGTCGTGCTGGCTGGCGATATGGTCATGTAGAGGGGTACGTTTCAGCAGCAGGCGCAGGGCCTGCCAGTAAATGCCGGAGAGGGTGCGCAGGCTCATCCACGGAAAGCTCAGGATGTGCCGCTGCAAGGCCGCGCGGTCCAGCGGCTGACGTTGCAGCGCCAGGTCGGCTTCGAACACCTTGTGCCCGGCGCGCCAGTTCTGCATGTGGATGCGCACCCGCTGTGCATCGAGGGCGAACTGCAGGTGGTAGTCCATGTTCAGTGGCATGAACGGCGAGACATGGAAGGCTTTGGCCAGGGTAAATGTCTGGCTCAGGCCATCGTTCACGGGCAGTACATAGTGGAAACGTTCACGCCAGGGGGTGTTGCGCACTTCCAGCAAAATAGCCGCGAGCTGGCCTTGCCGGTCATGGCAGAAATAGACACTCACTGGGTTGAACGACAGCCCCCAGCAGCGCGGTTGGGTCAGCAGGTGCACGGCGCCTTCGGGTGCTTGGCCGATAGCCTGACCGACCATCAGCCGTGCGGCCTCGGCCAGTGGTCTGCCCTGGCGGGTCAGCGCCGGCAGATAGTCGGTTTCACGCCAGCACAGTGGGGCCAGCCGGGAGCTCCCAAGCCAGCGGGACAGGCGCAGGAGCTGGGGTTGTTCGTTGAGATCCAGGTAAAACATGCCAACCCGGTAACGAAACGCATGGTAGCGTGGGCTCAGCCGCCGGTGGCTCAGCCAGCCCTGGCACAGGTTGCTGTTCACAACTGTTCTCCAAAGTGCTGGGCGACGTTCAGCGCGCTTAGCACCCCGTCTTCGTGAAAACCATTGCCCCAGTAGGCGCCGCAGTAATAACTGTGCAAACGCCCCTGCAGTTCGCCCTGCCGAGCCTGTGCCGTCAGAGCGTCAAGGCTGTACTGCGGGTGGGCATACTCGAAGCGGGCAAGTATCTGTGCAGGGTCCACCTGCGCGGTCTGGTTGAGGCTTACGCAGAACGTGGCCGGCGCCTTGATGCCCTGAAGGATGTTCATGTTGTAGGTGAGTGCGGCTGGCGCCTGCGCGTTGCCGCCCAGGCGGTAGTTCCAGCTGGCCCAGGCCCTGCGCCGTTGTGGCAGCAGGCGCGTGTCGGTGTGCAGCACCACGTCGTTGCTGGCGTAGTGGATGGCACCCAGGATGGCGCGCTCATGTTCGCTTGGCGGTGCCAGCAGGGCCAGTGCCTGGTCGCTGTGACAGGCAAATACCACCTTGTCGAATCGCTCATTACCGCTGTCCCAGGTAACCGTCACGCCGAGGTCGTCACGTTTTACCTGATGCACCGGGCAGCTCAGCCGGATGCGTTCGGCAAAGGGCTGGCACAGAGGCCTGAGGTACGCGCGTGAGCCTGCGTCGACAACCTGCCATTGCGGGCGATGGTTGACCGACAGCAAGCCGTGGTTGTTACAGAACCGCACGAAAAACTGCAACGGGAAGCCCAGCATATCGGCCGGCGACATCGACCAGATCGCTGAGCCCATCGGCACGATGTAATGGTCGATGAAGCGCCGCCCATAGCCTTGGGCATGCAGATAACTGCCCAGCGTGGTGGCGCTCTCGATCCGTTGCTGGTTCAGGTCGGCGGTGGCCTCGCGGTTGAAGCGCAGCACATCGCGCAGCATTCCCCAGAATGGCGGGGACAGCAGGTTGCGCCGCTGGGCAAACAGCGTGACCAGGTCGTGGCCGTTGTACTCGAACCCCGTGCGCGGGTCATGCACCGAAAAGCTCATCTCGGTGGGGCGCGAGGCGACACCCAGATGCTTGAGCAGGCGGATGAAGTGCGGGTAGGTCCAGTCGTTGAAGACGATGAAACCGGTATCTATCGAGTAGCCTTGGCCCTGCCACTGCACATCGACGGTATGGGTATGCCCGCCGACCCGGTTCGCGGCCTCGAACACCGTGACCTCGTTACGACGTGACAGCAGGTGGGCACAGGTGAGGCCGGCAATACCGCTACCGATGATGGCGATACGCATGGGTCAGCCCTGTGGTTGGCGCGCCAGGCGGCGGCCCAGCTTAAGGCGCCAGCGCGCCGGCAATGCACCTAGCAGGCGCAGCACCAGGGTGAAGGTGGCGGGGAAGGCTATTTCCAGCGGGCGGTGTGGCAGGCGCGCGATGATATGGGCGGCGGCGCGCTCGGCGCTCCACAGCTGGGGCATAGGGAAGTCGTTGCGGCGGGTCAGTGGCGTGTCGACGAAGCCGGGGCAGACCAAGGTGACATCGATGCCTTCGCCGACCAGGTCGATGCGCAGGGACTCGACCAGGTACCGCAATGCCGCTTTGGAGGCACCATAGGCACCCGCACGCGGCAATGCCAGCCAGCTCACCGAGCTGCCCATGACCACCAGGTGTGGCCGCTGGCCGTGGCGCAGCAAGGGCAGGGCGGCGGCAAGGCATAAGCTGGTGCCGGTCAGGTTGGTGCGTATCACTCGGTCGATCAGGGCAGGGTCGAAGTGCCCAGGCTCCAGGTACTCGCAAGTGCCCGCATTGAGAATCACTTGGTCCAGTGCGCCCAGGCGTGCTCGATCTGCTCGGCGATTCGCGCCACTTGCCCAGGTTGATCGATATCGCCGACTGCCAGCAGTACCTGGTCCGGAAACCGTTCGGCCAGTGCTGTCAGCTTGTCTGCCCGGCGTGCGCCCAACGCTACCTGGTGGCCTTGTTCCAGCAGGTGCAACGCCAGCGCGGCACCCATGCCACTGCTGGCACCGGTCAGCCAGCAACGGCTCATGCCAGCCTGCCTTTGAGCCAGCGAATCGCGCTGCCCATGATCGGCAGATGTTCGTACAGCAGGGCGCCGGCGTCGAAGTAGTCCTGGTGAAAATACACCCGCTCATGCCAGCGCAGGTGGCTGCAGCCTTGCAGGCTGATCAGTTGCCCGCTGGCCAGTTGCGGGTGGCGATAGTGCAACGTCCAGCGAATGTAGCCATGGCCCGGCTGTAGTTCGTCGGTGCCCTCGAAGCGGTAGTGGCAGTCGGAAACCTTAGCGTATAGCTGGGCGAAATAAGCCCGCAGCGCGGGAAGCCCGGTGAACTGGTGCAAGGGGTCGCGGAAGGCGACGTCTTCGCTGTACAGGTCACCCAACAGGTCGAGGTTGTGCGTATCCAGCGTGGCAAAGCGTTCGGCGAAGGATTGCAGGTAGGTGGACATGCACAATACCTGTACAAAATTAATTTGTTGTACAAGGTATAGTGCAGGTCTCTGGATAAATCTATACAGAAGAAAATTTTTGTACAGTTTTCGCGCGGCGCTCGATCTCCCAGGCGCCAAAAATCATGCGGCGAACACCCCCCGCTAGACCATCCCCCACCAAACTCACCCATGGCATCCAGCACCGCCTCGCACACATACGCCAGCGAAGCCCGATCAAACAGCAGCTGCAACGCCGGCCGCTCATCACTGCCTACATTCAGCACAATCATATTGATCCGCGCCACCGAGGTCTGCGCCACCGTCCCAACCGGAAACGCCCCGGCACGCAGATCCACCCCGCACAACTTGGCCATCACCGCGCTGCCATGCACCCCCGACAGTTGTAGCCAGGCATGGCTGTCCTGGCGCGGCAGCAGGTAATTGCGCTGGGCATCCTGCACCCACTCGGCCTCTACACCCGCCACCCGTGCGCCATCGTCGGCCAGGCTGCCCAGCAGCAGGTACTCGGCCTGCGACAATCGCGCCACCCAGCTTCCATCATGCTGACGCACGGCCTGGTTCGGCTGCGTGGGCAAACGGTATCCACGTTGCTGAAGGTAGGCGGCGCTGTCTGCGCCGCGAAATCCAACCCGCGCCAACGCAGTCAAGTCAGTCAACGCACAGGTGTGCAGCAGTTCGGCTCGCGGGTTGCGAGGGATAAACGCTTCGGCTTGCAAACGGGTCATGGCTCAGAGCTCCTGGCGCAGGTTGTCGGGGTCGTGGAACGGCAGCGCTACCACCTTGGCATTGACCATCACGCCACCGTCGGTGCGAATCGGGATGAGCATGCCGGGGCTGGCCTGGTGGGCGCCGGCATAGGCCAGGCCGATGATCTGCCCAGGGTTTGCGAGTACTCGCAGGAGGTGACGTTACCGCTGATGTCCCGGCCGTCCAGCACCAGGTGCCCCTCCAGTGGTCGCGGGCTGCCTTTGGGCAGCGTGAAACCGACCAGCTTGCGCTTGAGCGGCTGTGCTTCGAGGATTTCGATCGAGCGCTTGCCAACGAAGAACGGCTTCTTGCGACCGATGGCCCACTGCATGTCGATTTCCGCCGGGTGCGTCATGCCGTCGGTGTCCTGGCCGATGATCACGTGGCCTTTTTCCAGGCGCAGCAGGCGTTGGGTCTCGACGCCGAAGGGGCGAATGCCCAACCCGGTACCCGCCTGCATCAAGGTATCCCACAGCCGCTCGGCATGGCGCGCTGGTACGTGCACTTCATAGCCCAGCTCACCGACAAAGCCGACTCGCAGGATACGTGCAGCAATGCCTGCCACCTTGCCCTGGCGTACGCCCAGGTAAGGGAAGGCTCCGGCGGCCAGGTCTACGTCATCGCACACCTTGGCCAGCACCTGGCGTGACAGCGGCCCGGCCAGGTTGACGGCGGCCAGGGCAGCGGTGACGTTGGTGATGTCCACGTCCAGGCGCCACTGCGCGTTCCACTTCAGCATCTGTTGGTAGATGCGGTCGACGCCGCTGGTGGTGGCGGTCACGTAGAAGTGCTGCTCGCCCAAGCGTGCGCAGACACCATCGTCGATGACCACGCCGTGCTCGTTGGTCATAAACGCATAGCGGGTGCGGCCAACAGGCAGTTTGGCGAAGCCGAAGGTGTAGAGGCGTTCCAGCAGTTCGGCCGCATCCGGGCCACGCACGTCCAGGCCGCCGAGCGTGGAGACGTCGATCAGGCCGACTTTTTCACGTACATGCCGGGCTTCTTCCTGCATGCAGCGATCGCGTTCCTCCGGCTTGCCATAGTAGGCCGGGCGCTGCCAGATGCCGGCGGGCATCATGTTCGCCCCGGCTTGCAGGTGGCGGCGGTGCATTGGCGTTTGCCGGTACGGGTCGAAGGCGCGGCCGGCAATGTGTGCCAGCTTTTCTGCCTGGAACGGTGGGCGGGCAGTGGTCACGCCGGTCTCGCTGATGCTGCGGCCGGTGGCATGGGCCACCAGGCGCGCGGTGGGCAGTGCCGAGTGGCGGCCCTGGGATGGGCCCATGCCGACCGTGGAGAAGCGTTTGACCAGTTGCACATCGCGGTAGCCGCTGCGGGTGGCGTTGACGATGTCGCGCACCTGCAGGTCTTCGTCGAAATCGACGAAATCCTTGCCCTTGGGGTGCGGGAAGATCGGCCAGGGGAAGTTGACCTTGGCCTCGGCGTTGAACAGCGGCTGCACCGGCGCTTGCAGGCCCAGCGCGGCCACGGCTTCGGCCGCCCCACGGGTGGCGTCGGCCAGCACGTTGCCTAGCGCATGGCGGCCGTTCACCGAGCCTGCGATATCCAGTCCGGCTGGCAGGTGGCTGATGGCGAACTCGTCGCGGTTGACGTCATAGGCCAGCTTGCCACCGGCCTGGCACAGCAACTGGTACACCGGCATGTAGCCCGCCGACATGCACAGCAGGTCACAGGCCAGGCGCAGGCCATGCGGGCCAACCTTGCCCTGGCCGGTGATTGGGCGCATGTCCACGCCATTGACATGGCGCATGCCCGCTTCGTGCAGCGCTTCGTACACCGTGCTGCCCAGGTGCACAGGGATATCGCGGCGCTTGAGCTCGGCGGCCAGCGTGGCATCGGCCGGTGCGGCGCGCATGTCGATCACAGCAGCCACAGCCACGCCTTGTTCCTGCAGGTCGAGCGCGGCAAGGTAGCCGTCATCGTGGCCGGTCAGGATCACTGCGCGCTGGCCCGGTTTGACCGCGTACAGTTTCATCAGCCGCTGTGCGGCGCTGGTCAGCATCACACCGGGCAGGTCGTTGTTGCGGAACACCACCGGCTGGTCGAACGAACCGGCCGCCACCAGGCAACGGCCGGCACGCACCTTGTACAGGCGTTTGTGCTGGATCACTGGCAGGTAGTGGTCGGTGAACCAGCCGTTGCAGGTGGCGTCCAGCAGCACCTGGATATTCGGGTGACCCTCTACGGCTGCCAGCAACTCCTGACGCAGGCTGGCGGCACGCGTGCCGGCGATGTCAAAGCGGGCGTAGGTGAGCGAGCCGCCAAGCACGGGCTGTTGCTCGATCAGCAACACCTTGGCCCCGGCATTGGCTGCGTCCAGCGCCGCGCGCAGGCCGGCAGGGCCTGCGCCGATGACGGCGACATCGACAAACAGGTAGGCCTTGTCGTAGTACTGTGGCTTGAAGCCTTGGTCGAGCACGCCCAGGCCGGCCTTTTTGCGAATCAGCGGCTCCCACACCTTCCACATGCCTTTGGGCTTGTAGAACGAGCGGTGATCGAAACCCACCGGCATGAAGCGCGAGCACTTGCCCAGGTAGGCGTCGCGGTCGTGCTCCAGGCTGCCGTTGAAGTTCTGCCCTTCGACCACCTGCCCGTCGCGGGCGGCTTCCAGGTCGGCCAGCACGTTGGGTTCCTCAGGCAGTTGCACCAGGGTGTTGGCATCTTGCCCGGCCATGCTCAGCGGGCCGCGTGGGCGGTGGTATTTGAATGAACGCGACAGCAACCAGCGGCCGCTGCCAAGCAGGGCGCTGGCAATGCTGTCACCGGCAAAGCCCGAACAGGCCTGGCCGTCGAACTGGAAACGCAAGGGGCGTTCGCGGTCGATCAGCAGGCCCATGGGCGCGGGGAGGCGAGTGTGGCTGTTCATCCGGCGATCTCCGGGGTGGCGGCGGGGGTGAAGTCGACGCGGCGGTCGAACAGTGCTTTCGGGTCGAAGGTGCGCAGCACCTGGTCGCTTACCGTGTGGCGCTCGGCCAGAAACCAGTAGCTGGAAGCGTTGTGCAGCCACCACTCGAGCACCACCCCGGCCAGGTTGTCGCTATTGAACACATAGTCGGCCCACTCGGTATCGCTGCAGTTGGCCGGGTCGGGCATGTGCTTGCACTCGCCGCCGTAGGTGAATTCGCTGATGTTGCGCGGGCCGTTCAAGGGGCAGGTCAGGATTTTCATCGTCATGTGCTCCTAGTGGCTGGCCGCAGTGGCGCCCATTTCGTTGACTTGCTGGAAGCGGCTGAAGCGCTCGAGGGCGAAGGGGGCAATCAGCTCGGACACCTTGCCGCCGCTGGCGACCAGCTCGGCCATGGTCTTGCCGCAGATCGGCGTGGCCTTGAACCCCCAGGTGCCCCAGCCAGCATCCAGGTAGTAGTTCTGCACCGGTGACAGGCCCATGATCGGGCTGTAGTCCGGGGTCATATCGGTCATCCCGGCCCACTGGCGCATCAGCTTGGCGTTGGCCATGAACGGGAACATTTCGATGGCGTGGGCCAGCAGGCTTTCCTTGAGGTCGAGGGTGGAGCGGGTGTTGTACAGCGGGTAAGGGTCGGCGCCGCCGCCAAAGACGATTTCGCCTCGGCTGGTCTGCTGCACGTAGCAGTGCAGCGCCGACGAACTTACCAGCGGGTCGAGAAACGGCTTGAAGGGCTGGGTGACCATGGCTTGCAGCGGGTAGGTGTGGATCGGCGCGCGGATGCCGGCCTTTGCCATCAACAGCGAACTGGCACCCGCCACGGCCTGGACCACGCAGCCGCATTGCACCGTACCGCGGTTGGTCTTCACCGCCTCGATGCGGCCATTGCGGATCAGCAAGTCCTGCACTTCGGTCAGTTGGTGGATTTGCACGCCGCGCCTGGCTGCCTGTTTGGCGTAGCCCCAGGCCACCGCGTCGTGGCGCGCGGTGGCGCCGTCGATGTGCCACAGGCCCGCCAGCACCGGCAGGTGGCCGGGTCCAGGTTCAGGCTGGGCACCAGCTCGCGGATCTGTTGGCGATCGATCATTTCGCTACGCCCGCCGAAGTGCTTGTTCACTTCGGCGCGCTGGCGGAAGGCGCGCACGGTGGCGTCGGTGTGCGCCAGGGTAAGCTGGCCGCGCTCGGAATACATGATGTTGAAGTCGAACTCGTTCGACAGGTTCCGGAACATGCGCACCGATTCTGCGTAGAAGCGCACACCTTCGCTGGTGAGGTAGTTGGAGCGGATCACGGCGGTGTTGCGCGCGGTGTTGCCGCCCCCCAGGTAGGCTTTTTCCAGCACGGCGACGTTGGTCACACCGTGGTACTTGGCCAGGTAGTAGGCGATGGCCAGGCCGTGGCCGCCGCCGCCGATGATCACCACGTCATAGCGTGGCTTGAGTTCGCACGGTGGCGGCAGGTCGACCTCCACCGGGTAGTCGGCGCTCAGGCCGTATTTCAGCAGGGCGAAAGGCATGCGGTGCGCTCCTGGTGGACGGCCTGTTGTTGCAGGTCGAGGGCGAGCAGGGTGTTTTTCATCAAGTAGGCGATGGTCATCGGGCCGACGCCGCCGGGGACCGGGGTAATGCCGGCGACCTGGGGCAGGGCAGCGGCGAAATCGACATCACCGACCAGGTGGTTTTGGCCGTCTTCATCGATGCGGTTGATGCCGACGTCGATCACCACCGCACCGGGTTTGAGGCAATCGGCACCGATCAGCCGTGGCTTGCCCACTGCGGCAACCAGGATGTCGGCCTGGCGGCACAACGCGGGCAGGTCGCGGCTGCGTGAATGCACCACAGTCACCGTGCAGTCGGCCTGCAACAGCAGGGCAGCCATGGGCTTGCCGACGATGTTCGAGCGGCCGACCACTACCGCATGTTTGCCACGCAGCTCGCCACAGGCGTCGCGCAGCAGGCGCATGCAGCCGCTGGGGGTGCACGGGGTCAGCACATCGCGGCCCTGGGCCAGGCCACCGACGTTCTCGCTGTGGAAGCCGTCCACGTCCTTGAGCGGGTTGATGGCCTGCAATACGCAATGCTCGTCGATGTGCGCGGGCAACGGCAGTTGCACGAGGATGCCGTTCACCTCGGGGTCGCGGTTCAGGCGGTCGATCAAGGTCAGCAGGTGGGCCTGGGTGGTGTCGGCGGGCAGGCGATGTTCCTGCGAGCGGATGCCCACCTCTTCGGCGCGCAGCACTTTATTGCGCACGTACACCTGGCTGGCGGCATCGGCACCCACCAGCACCACGACCAGGCCCGGTTGCACGCCGCCCTGGCGCAGTTCCTGCACCTGCTCGCGTACCTCGGCCAGCACACGCGCGGCGGTGGCCTTGCCGTCGATCAGCTTGAGGCTGGTAAGTGCGTTCATTTGAAGATCACCGTGCGGTCGTGGTTAAGGAATACCCGGTGTTCAAGGTGGTATTTCACCGCGCGGGACAGGGCGATGGTCTCGGTGTCGCGGCCGATGGCCACCAGAGCGTCCGGGGCATAGGCGTGGTCCACGCGTTGCACTTCCTGCTCGATGATCGGCCCTTCGTCCAGGTCGCGGGTCACGTAGTGGGCGGTGGCACCGATCAGTTTTACCCCGCGCTGATAGGCCTGGTGGTAGGGCTTGGCGCCTTTGAAACCGGGCAGGAACGAGTGATGGATGTTGATCGCCCGGCCCGACAGCTGGCGGCACAGGTCATCGGAGAGGATTTGCATGTAGCGCGCCAGCACCACCAGTTCGGTGCCGGTGTCCTCGACGATACGCAGCAGTGCGGCTTCCTGTTCGGCCTTGGTGTCCTTGGTGACCGGCAGGTAAACGAAGCGAATGCCCTGGCGCTCGGCCATGGGGCGCAGGTCCAGGTGATTGGAGACCACGGCGGTGATCTGCATGTCCAGTTCGCCCTTGGCATGCCGGTACAACAGGTCGGACAGGCAGTGGTCGAACTTGCTCACCATCAGCAGCACACGCATCGGCCGGGCGCTGCTGTGCAGGCTCCATTGCATGTCGAAGCGCTGGGCCACGTCGGTAAAGCCAGCCTCCAGCTGTGGTGTGTCGCCGCTGACACCGGTGTTGAAGCGGAACACCGCGCGCATGAAGAAGCGCCCATTGTCCTCGTCGTCGAACTGCGCCATCTCGCTGATGTAGCAACCGTGCTCGGCCAGGTAAGTGGTCACCGCAGCGACGATGCCGGACACGGCCGGGCAACTGACGCGCAGGATGAAGTGATCGGGAGCGGGATGCATGTCGGATAGGCCTCGTGATGGAGTGGGGCAGGTCGGGCACAAGGGCAAAAGAAGATTCGCGACGGTGCGAAAAATGTTTCTTGTTAGGAATATAAATTTCCTTTTGGAGATTTATAGGTGATATGAGGGGTGATGGTCTAGAGGTTTGTGAAATTATTTATCCTGACAGGAAAGTTTTTTTAGAGGCCTTTGCCGGGCTATGCTTGCTCCATGACCACACCACCGCCTCTACGCCAACCTTGCCCCCCTGGCGCCTGCGACTGCGGCCGGGAACACTTGGTCGAACACCCGCAGGCCGCCCAACGCATCCTCCTGCTGACCCGCCAGGAAGAAAAGCGCCTGCTCGAACGCCTGGAAAACCTCAAGGACCTCGAAGACCTGCAGCGCCTGCAGCAGCGTCTGTACGACAACCTCGGCATCCGCGTACACATCGCCCCCGGCTTCAACGAAGTGCGCACCATGCGCGGCATCGTCATCGAACTGGATGATCAGCCGGGGCTATGCCGCAAAACCAGGCAGTCGATCCCGGCGGCCATTCGGCGTGGGCTGGAGCGCAACCCGCAGGTCGCCTACCGCCTGCTCGATACCTACGACCTGCTGCGTGACGGTTGAGAGAGGAGTGAGTCATGCACATGGCGGCGCAAACAAACCATAGCGCCTTAATTTTTCCGAAGCCTCCCACGTCTACTTGAAAGCCCCCCTGCGCGAAGCCCGCAGCGGTACTCATCATTCAAGGAGACAGGCAATGACTTCCGTTTTCGACCGCGACGATATCCAGTTCCAGGTAGTGGTCAACCACGAAGAGCAATACTCGATCTGGCCCGACTACAAGGCCATCCCCAACGGCTGGCGTGCGGTGGGCAAGAGCGGCTTGAAGAAGGACTGCCTGGCCTACATCGATGAGGTCTGGACCGATATGCGCCCGCTGAGCTTGCGCCAGAAAATGGCCGAAGCCGCCGCCCAGTGACCACGCTGAACCTGCTGTGCCTGCCGTACTCCGGCGCCAGCGCCATGGTCTACAGCCGCTGGCGGCGCAAGCTGCCAGCGTGGTTGCAAGTGCGCCCGGTAGAGCTGCCTGGGCGAGGCGCGCGCATGGCCGAGGCGCTGCACACCGACATGCAAGCCCTGGCCCGGCAACTGGCCCGCGAACAGCGCCTGGCGGCCAGCGCCCCCTATGCGCTGCTTGGGCACAGCCTGGGCGCGCTGCTGGCCTTCGAGCTGGCCCATGAACTGCAAGCGTTGGGCTGCCCGCCACCCTTGGCGCTGTTCGCTTGCGGCACGGCGGCACCCACGCGGCGTGAGGACTACGACGGCAAGAACTGGCGCGAGCCCAAGAGTGACGCCGAGCTTATCAGCGAGTTGCGCGAGCTTCAGGGTACGCCCGAGGAAGTGCTGGCGAACGCCGAGTTGATGAGCCTGACCTTGCCGACCTTGCGTGCCGACTTTCTGTTGTGCGGCACCTACGCCTACCGCCAGCGGCCGGCGTTGCAGTGCCCACTGCATGTGCTGGGTGGCGTGGATGACCGGGCCAGCGACGAGCAACTGCAGGCCTGGCGCAAGGAAACCCACGGCAAGTTCTCGCTGCAGATGTTCCCAGGTGGGCACTTCTTCATCCATGAGCATGAAGACCGCGTGCTCGACGCGCTGACCGCGTCGTTGCAGCCGCTTCGGCTGTCCGCCTGATTGACGTCACCGCTTGCCTGGGGGAGGCTAGGGCTTTTCCCAGGCAAGGGGCAGACAATGCTGATCGATCCACTCAAGGCCACGCTGCTGGTCGTCGACATCCAGGAAAAACTCATCGGCGCCATGAGCGACCCCGAAGGCACTCGGGCGCGGGCCCGCTGGTTGCTGGCCGCGACTGCCGAGCTGGAACTGCCGACGGTGATTTCCGAGCAGTACCCCAAGGGCCTGGGCCATACCCTGGCGCAATTGCTGGCCGCAGCACCGGCCGCCGAGGTGGTGGAGAAAAGCCACTTTTCCTGCGTGGCCGCGCAGTGTCTGCCAGCCAGCCTGATGGCGCGTGAGCAGGTGATCGTCTGTGGCATGGAAACTCACGTCTGCGTGCTGCAGACCGTGCTCGGCCTGCTGGGGTTGGGCAAGCAGGTGTTCGTGGTCGAAGATGCCTGCGACAGCCGAACCTCGGCCAGCAAGGCGGCAGGCCTGGCTCGCATGCGTGCCGCCGGGGCGCAAGTGGTGACCCGTGAGATGGTGCTGTTCGAACTGCTGGGCAGCGCCAGCCATCCGCTGTTCCGCCACATCAGCAAAACCTACCTGGTCGGTGAACAGCCCTGAACGGTCGGGCACTGGCTGTGGGGGTGATGGCCCTGGCGCTGCTGCAAGGCTGCGCCGGGCGTCGTGAAGAAGCGCCAGAAGCGGACCCGGCCAAGGTCCGCGCACAGCTGCTGCGATTGCTGCCTGCCCAGGCCAAGGATCGCGAGGGTTGGGCCCAGGATATTCAAGTGGCCTTTGCAGCGCAGCGCATAGCCCCCAGCAAAAGCAACCTGTGCGCAGTGCTGGCGGTAACCGAGCAGGAATCGACCTTCACGGCCGATCCGCAGGTGCCCAACCTGGGGCGTATCGCCCGCGAGGAAATCGACCGCCGCGCTGCACGCCTGCACATTCCCAAACTGTTGGTCGACGGTGCGCTGAAGGCGCCTTCGGGTAACGGCCAGAGCTACCAGCAGCGTTTGCAGGCAGTGCGCAGCGAGAAGCAGTTGAGCGAACTGTACGACGAGGTCATTGCCCGCGTGCCGTTGGGCAAAACCCTGTTGGACGGGCTGAACCCGGTGCACACCGGCGGGCCGATGCAGGTCAGCATCGACTTTGCCGAAAAGCATGCAACGGATTACCCCTACAGCCATGGCGGTACGATTCGCCAGGAAGTGTTCACCCGGCGCGGCGGCATGTACTTCGGTATTGCCCACCTGTTGGGCTACCCGGCCAACTACGAGCGCCAGCTTTATCGCTTTGCCGATTTCAACGCGGGCTGGTACGCCAGCCGCAATGCGGCGTTCCAGGCGGCGTTGAGCAGAGTAACGGGTGCGCCGCTGGCCCTGGACGGTGACTTGATCGCGCCGGGCTCGATCATGCCAGGCACTACTGAGCTCGTGGCGCGCAAGCTTGGGGTGAAGCTGGGGTTGCGTAACCCGCAGATTCGCAGCCAGCTGGAGGAGGGCGACAGCTTGGCGTTCGAGGACAGCAAGCTCTACAGTGGGGTGTTTGCCCTGGCGGATGCCAAGACTGGCAAGCCGGTGCCACGGGCGGTGTTGCCGGGGATTGAACTGAAGAGCCCCAAGATCACTCGCAAGCTGACTACCGCGTGGTTCGCAGGGCGGGTGGATGAGCGTTACCAGCGGTGCATGAAGCGGTAGCAGTGCGTTGCCTGTAACGGCCTCTTCGCGGCTGAAGCCGCCCCCACAGGAATGTGGCCGGACCCTAAGGTTGCGCGGTCCCTGTAGGAGCGGCTTTAGCCGCGAAGAGGCCAGCACAGGCGACATCAGCTTTCGCCCAATGCCCCAACCACCTGCTCCACGCTAGCCTTCAGCCCTGCAAACGCATCCTCAGGGTCACTCTCAACCACCACCAGCTTAGCCCCGGCCGCCTCGATCACCTCTGCCACCGCGGGGTCTGGCTGCCGGTGGTCCAGCACCAGTGCCACATCCTGCGCTTTCAGGTTTTCACCTAGCGCTTTGAGCGCGGCAGCATCCCACTCGGCTGGCAGCGGCTGCTCCACCACGTCCAGATTCAACCCGCTGGCCAGGTAGCCCAATCGCTCGGACAGGCTCACCACCGTCAGGTTGTCGACCTTGGCCAGACGCGTCTGGCTGCTGGCCGATAGCTCCAGCAACTGGCGCTTGAGCCCCGCCAGGTTGCCCTGGATCTTCGTCTTTTCGTCCGGTGCCAGCCGCTCCAGGTCATTGGCTACTACATCGGCCATGCGCCCGAGGTTGGTCGGGTTGAGCCAGGGGTAGGCGCCATAGGCATCGTCACCCGTGACCGCAATACCTGGCAGCGCGCCGTCCACCGGCCGCGCAGCATCGATCTCGACAATACGGATGTTGCTGCGCCGGGCCATCGGGTACAGCGGGTCGTCACGCCAGATCGAGCGCACGCCGATCACCGCATCCGCTTGCTGTGCGGCTTTGTGCAGGCTGGCGCCACCACGCCCGCTGAAGTATGACGGCTGGCGACTGGCCGGCAGGTTGGCCGGTGCTGCCTGCTTGAGCTGTACCGAGGTGCCGCCGAGCAGGGCACTGGCCAGGCTGTGAGTGACGGGCAGGGTCGTCAGCACTTGCGTGGCGAAAGACAGCGATGGCAGGCCGGCCAGGGCTAGTGCCAGGGTCAGGCGTTTGAAGTTCATGCCGGGTTTCCTTGCAGGCGGGGAACGAGGGCGCGGGCCAGGGCGGCCAGGGCGAAACAGAGACCGGCGACCAGAATGATCGCGGCACCTGACGGCACCGGCAGGTCGAACACGATCGGCAACAGGATGCCGAACAGGGTGCTGATGGTGGCAATCAGCACCGACAGGAAGAAAAAGCCCTTGAGCGACTGGCTGACCAGGCGAGCGGCGGCGGCAGGAATCACCAACAGCGCACCGACCAGGATGGCACCGATCACTTTCACTGCGGCCACGGTTACCAAGGTCACCAGCACCACGAACAGATAGTCCAGGGTTTTCACCGCCACCCCACGCACAGCCGCCAGTTGTGGGTTGAAGCTGGCCAGCATGATGCGGTTGTACAGCGGCAAGGCCAAGGCCAGTACCAGCACTGCGACGATGCCCAGTACCACCAGGTCCTGGCCACTGACGGTCAGTACCGAGCCGAACAGCACGTTTTCGAGGATATGCACGTTGATCTTGCCTGCCAGCATCAACAGCAAGCTGGCGCCCAGCGCCAGCGACACCGACAGGAACACGCCAATCAACGTGTCTGGCGACAGCCCGGTGCGGTTGCGCAGGAAGTTGAGCAGGATGCCGAACAGCAGGCAGTAGCCGAACAGACTGCCGTAAGGGCCGGTGTAGGGCTCGCCCAGCAGGATACCGATGGCCACGCCGGTCAGCGCGGCATGGCCGACCGCTTCGGAGAAGAAGGCAAAGCGCTTGACCACCACCAGGGTGCCCAGGCCGCCCAGCACCGGGCCTATCATCAGGCCGGCCAGCAGGGCGTTGACCACGAAACCGTAGGCCAGCGCCTCGGGCAGGTAGCCGGCAGTGGCCCAGTCCTGGACCGTTTGGCGAAAGAATTCAAAACTCATCAGGCAAGGCTCTCGCTACGCGGGTGAACGGAGAACAGGCCGAGCAGGCGCTCTGGGGTCAGGGCCTGGGCGGGTGGGGCGTCGAACAGTACCTGGCGGCTCAGGCCAGTCACTCGGTCGGCCAGGCGCAGCACAGCTTCCAGGTCATGCTCGATCCACAACACGGTTGTGCCAGCCTGGCGCCAGCCATGCAGCAACTGTTCGAACACCTGGATACCCGCTTCATCGAGCGCCGACATGGGTTCGTCCAGCACCAGCAACTGCGGCTCGGGGATCAGGCCCTGGGCCAGCAGCACGCGCTGGCGCTCACCACCCGACAACGCCCCCATGCGCCGCTTGCGTTTGTCGAGCATGCCGACCCGCGCCAGGGCCGCGTCGATAGCCGGTTGCACACGCCGCGACAGGCCGAGGAAGGCCGGGCGGCGCTGGCACATGGCGGCCATGAAGTCGTCCACGGTCATCGGCAGGCCACGGTCGAACTCCAGTGCCTGCGGCACATAACCAATCACCTCACGCTCGTTCGGCCAATGCAGGGTCAGTTGTCCCTGATGCGGCATCTGCCCCAGCAGGGTCTTGATCAGCGAGCTCTTGCCGCCGCCATTGGGGCCGACGATGGCGTGCACGCTGCCTGCGGCAACGCTGAAGCTGACCTGTTCGAGGATACGGGTGCGGCCCAGGGTCAGGTCGATACCGGCGAACTCGATACGTGGCCCGCAGGCTGCCAGCAGGTTGGCGGCTGCGGTCATGCGCGGTTCTCCTGAATGGCACGGACCACGGTGTCGAGGTTGCGCTTCATCTCCACCTCGTATTTGTCCTTGGTGTATTCGCCATAGGAGATATGGGTCAACGGATACAGGCGCACGCCGGACTCACGCTGAATGGTTTCGACATAGGCCGACGGGAAGTCCATTTCCGAGAAGATCACCCGCACGTCCAGTGCCTTGAGCTGGTCGATGGTCTTTTTCAGCTGCGCCGGGCTGGGCTCGATGCCATGGGCCGGTTCGACCACTGCGGTCACTTCCAGGCCGAAATCACGCACGAGGTAGTCGTAGGCAGCATGGATGGTCGCCACGCGGAACGTGGCGCTGGGGCTTCGGTGACCTTGGCCAGGGCCTCGGCCCGCAGGGCGCGCAGGCGCTTGGCATAGGCGCGGGCGTTTTGCGTGTACAGCTTGGCGTTGTCCGGGTCGAGCTTGCCCAGTTCGCGGGCAATGTTGTTGACCTGGGCGATGGTGGTGCTGATGGACAGGAACGTGTGCGGGTTGACCACCTTGCCAGCGCCGCGCGCGGCAATGCCGGTGGCCGCCAGCAACGGTACGTTCTGGTTGGCTTCGATGGTCGTGATGCCGGGCTTTTCACTGGCGGCGATCATGCGGTCGGCGAAGTCGTCGTGGCCGACGCCATTGAGCACCACCACGTCCAGCGTACCGATGCGTTTGATGTCCTCGGCCCGTGGCTCGTAGGCGTGGGGGTTGAAGCCTGCTGGAATCAACGGCACCACTTCGGCTTTGTCGCCGACGATGTTGCTCACGTAGCTGTAGTAGGGGTGCAGGGTGATGCCGATGCGCAGCGGCTTGCCGTTATCGGCCAGGGCCAGTGACGGCAGGGCAAAGGCCAGGAGCAGGGCGAGGGCGGAGCGGAGCATGGGGGAGTCCTTGGGTTCAGTGACGGTGTTCGCGGGTAACCCCGGCGTCGTAATGGCTGACGACCTGCTGCCAACCGGCGGCGATCAGGGTGGCCTGGCCGAGGTCGTCCGGGATCACGGCGGCGCTGTCGCGGCGCAGCCAGACATCGGCCTGGCCGGTGCTGTCGGCGGGCAGGATCAGCAGCAGGCTGCCGGCGACCTCGGGGGCCTGGCTGCGGCCCAGGTAGGCGCCGGGCTCCAGCCACGACCATTGGTGGCCGCCGCGGCTCTGGCTGCCGGCATCGACCACGAACGGTGGCAGGCCTTCCTCGGCCAGGGCCTGCACACTGGGTACGACGCCATTTTCTTCACGCAGCAGCTGGATTTCGTCGAAAGCCACGCGCAAGTCGGTGTACAGGCCTTGCTCGGCGGCGGTGAGGTCGCGGCGGGCGTCGATCTGGTGGCTGGCGATGGTCTGTTCGTCCTCGCGCTCACCGCGTAGCAGCACCACGCTGGCGGCGAGCACCACGATCAACAGGCTGGCCAGCAGCACGTACAGGGTTTCGTGCCCGGCGCCGGCCGGGCGAATCACTTGGGCGCGGCTCATGGCTGGGCGATGTCGGCGTAGTCGACTTCCACCACGTGCCCGGGGCCTGCGTCGAATAGCACATAGAACTCACCGTCCGGGCGCTTGAAGGTCAGCGTCGAATCGTCACCAAGCTTGCCGCCGACCAGCACCTGTTCGTCATAGCCGATCACATCCAGGGTCACCCCAGGGGCACCGCTGCCGTCCGAGAAGCCGCCGGTGCACTTGACCTGGCCGCTGGCCAGCGCTTCGCATTCGCACATCGGGTTGTGCGCCAGGGCGGGGCCGGCGGCCAGTACCATGAAGGGCAGGGCGAGGGTGCGCATCAGGTTTTTCATTTCTTGCCTCCTTGTTTCTCGAGCCAGGCCACGGTGGCTGGCGATGCCTTGGCCAGGGGGACTGACGCCTGGTGCATGCTGCCGTCCCAGCCTTCCAGGGTGATCCAGATCTGCGCGTCGGGTTTGGTGCGTGGTGGAATCGGCAGTGAGGTGCCCATGTTGTACGGTGCACCGAAGAAGATGGTGCCGGCGGCGCGCAGGCTGCGAGGCTTGCCGATGCGCAGGTAGGCCGCCTTGACGTCCTTGATGCAGGCCTTGCACAGCGATGCGTTGAACGACTTGAAGAAGCCGGCCGGGCCATCGGCGCGAGGCGCTTCGTCACGCAGTTCGGCCAGGTCGAGGCTGTAGGGGCCGACCTGGATGTCGCTGATCACATTGGCGCCCAGGCCGGCGTCACCGCGAAACAGCTTGGCGTCGGCGAAGTACTTGGGCATGAAGCCCAGCGGAATCAGGATCAGCAGGATATTCAGGTGAAAACGCCACTTCAGCCAAAGCTGCTTCAGCGGGCTGGTGGGCAGGGCTTGGGCCTGGCTCATTAATGGATCTCCACGGTGGTTTCACTGCGCGCCGCACGGGGTGCTCGCTCGCTGCGCTTGAGGGCGGCGGCGGTGGCCTGGGCGGTGCGTTTGGTCCAGATCAGCAGGCCGCTGAGCACCATCAAGGTGAGGACCAGGCCGAAGAAGAACCAGATCAGCTTGATTGGCAGGCCACCGAAATCGCCGGTGTGCAGCGGGCGCATGGATTCGGTGACGAACTCCAGGGCCGAGCGGTCGCTGATTTCGAACTGGCTGTCGACAATGCTTGTATACGGGTTCACCGACGCACTCTGGAACATCAACGGGTACCAGCCTGGCCCAGACAGGGTGACGTGGCTGTAGGCGGTGGCGGGCAGCGAGACGGAGTTGATCTCCAGCCCCGGGATCGCCAGGCCGGCAATGCGCGCAGCTTCATCCAGGTTGATGCGCGGGGCAGGGCTGCCATCTGGCGTTTGCGGCACGTCCTCACGGGCGATCACCGGCACGATGGGCCGGCTGGAAATGGTGATGTGGTTGTCGAACAGTATCGCCTGGATCAGGAACCAGGTGCCGGTGATGGAAATCACCGCAATGAACCAGATCGACCACACCCCGGCCAGGCGGTGCAAGTCACCCCAAAAAATCCGCGAGCCATGGCCGGTGCGCACGGGTTTGAAAAAGCCCTTCCAGAACTTTTTGTACACAACCAGGCCGGTGACCAGCGAGGCCAGCATCGGCAGGCCGAGCAGCGACACCAGGTACCAGCCCCAGCTGAAACCATTGGTGAACGGCACCAGCCACCAGCCGTGCAGGGCCCGGGTGAAGGCTTCGAAGTTGAAGTCAGGGGTCTTGCCCTGGATGGCGCCGGTGTAGGGGTTTACGTACAGCGTCGGGCTGGTGCCGTCTGGCAGGGTGACATTGGCCTTTACCGCGAAGTGCGAGCCATCGGGTTGGCTGAGCCGGTCCACGACCATATCCGGCTCGGCCTTGTGCAAGGCTTCCAGCACCTGCTGGAAGCTCATGCGTTGCACGTCCGCGTCTGGCTTGTTGGCGCGCACGGCCGAGTCGGCCAGCCAGACGATTTCCTGGCTGACCACGGCAAGCATGCCGGTGAAGCAGACGATCAGGACAAAGAACCAGATCGGCAAGGCAAGCCAGCTGTGGACCAGGAACCACAGCCTGGATTTGGATTTTTTCGGTGATTTGGCCATCAGACGGTCTTCTGCAATGGGTGGTCGAGCGTGTGCCCAACCAAAGAGGGCTGTACTGATAAGGACGAATGAGAATTGAAAACCTGCCTTTTAAAATGAAAGCAAATGTTTCAAAAGACGAAGGCCGGACGGCGCACGCGGCGTCAGTCCGGCCTTGAAGGCTTGTTGCAGAGGGCTCAGGCGCGGGTCAGGGCTACCGCCGCTTGCGGCTTGCCGTGCAGCTGCGCCAGGTCCTGGTACAGCGCCCGGCCAATTTCCGCAGCGCGGGCCGGCAGCACTGAAAGCAGCGTGTCACTCAGGCCGTGGCTGTTTTCGCAGAAGCCCTGCAAGTAAACAGAGGCCTGCAGGTCGGGGCTGGCCAGTACACGGTAGTTGCGGTCGACGCTGAAGTCCTCCAGATAACCGGCCAGTGGCGCCAGCAGGTCACGGTGCGAGCGGCGCTCGTAACCGGTGGCGAGGATCACGGCATCGTAGCGGTGGGTTTGCTGCTGGCCGGTGGCAAGGTCGCGCAAGGTCAGTTCCAGGCCTTCGCGGGTGGCCACCACCGCTTCCACCTGGCGCCGGCATAGCACGTTGTGGCGGTGCTGGTGGGCGACCTTCTGACGGTAAAGGATGCCGTAGATGCGCTCGATCAGGTTGAGGTCGACCACCGAGTAGTTGGTGTTGTGGTACTCGCCCAGCAATTTGCTGCGCTGGTCGGCCGGTTCGTTGTAGACCAGGTCGGTGTAGTCCGGTGAGAAGATCTCGTTGACGAACGGGCTGTCGTCGGCGGGTTTGAGGGCCGACCCGCGCAGGATCATGTCGACCTTGACCGACGGGTAGCTGTCATTGAGATCGATGAACGCCTCAGCGGCGCTCTGGCCTGAGCCGATCACGGCGATGCGCATGGGTTTACCGTCGGTGCACGGCAGCTTGTTCAGGCTGCTCAGGTACTGGGAGTGGTGGAACACCCGTGGGTCGTCCTTGAAGGCGCCGAACTTTTCCGGGATTTTCGGCGTGCCGCCGCTGCCGACCACCACCGAGCGGGTGCGGCGGCTGTATTCGCGGCCTTGCGCGTCACGTGAAACCAGGCGCAGGTGCTCGACCCGGCCGGCATTCAATTCCGGTTCGATGCGCAACACTTCCTGGCCATACACCGCCTGGGTAGCGAAATGCTCGGCGGCCCAGCGCAGGTAGTTGTTGTACTCCAGGCGGCAGGGGTAGAAGGTGCCGAGGTTGATGAAGTCGGCCAGGCGCTGCTTCTGATGCAGGTAGTTGACGAAGCTGTAGGGGCTGGTGGGGTTGCGCAGTGACACCAGGTCTTTCAGGAACGAGATCTGCAGCTCGCTCTGGGTGGCCAGGGTTTCGCCGTGCCAGCGGTAGTCTTGTTGCTTGTCGATGAACAGTGCGTCGAGGGCATGGCCCTGAGACTCGGCGAGTTCTTCCAGGGCGATGGCCAAGGCCAGGTTGGAAGGGCCGAAGCCCACGCCGATCAGATCTTTGATGGTTTCCTGCTGTGAGGGCTGGCTCATGGCTGCGATTCCCTGAATGGTCGATATGGACGCCCGCCGGGGCTCCGGCTCCTGCGCAAGTACATGAGTTGGAACGAGCCAGGCGGGGGGAATTTAAGCGGGCTCAAGAACTGCATGAGGCGGCCGATAGGGTGGTTACGGCAAGGACCGATCTTTTTGGCAAGGAATCGACATGAGCGGAATAACGGCAAGCAACCTGATGATCAACGGCGTTTCAGCGCAGACGCTGAGCGCCAACGCAGCGACTGAACGCGAACAGGCAAAACAGGCCGGTGAGGCACTGGGGCCACTGAGCATCAGCAGTGACAGCATGAAAGTTTCAGCGGGTAGCCAGGCGCAATCCACCGACACTGAAGACAGTGGCGAGTCGCAGGCCGTGACCGAGCTGCGTCAGCTGATCAAGGATCTGCAGAAACAACTGGCTGAAGAGCAGAAGCAATTGGCTGCGCTGCAGAACAGCAAGATGGACGAGGCCGCCAAGGCGGCTGCGGTGGGCGCCAAGCAGGCGAGCATTGCCACCATCAATGGGCAGATCATGGCAGCCACGGCGCAATTGCTGGAGCTGTTGCAGCAAGAGGGTGGCAGCAGTGCCGGCGGGATGGTCAGCGCCACGGCCTGATCATCCCGCCGGCATGCGCAGTCCCAGTAGGAGCGGCCATGTGTCGCGATGGGCCGCGCCGTCAGACACGCGCGTAGTAGCAGGTAGTGGTTATTCGGTCACCAAGCGGCCCTTGCTCTGCCGGTCCGCCTTGTACTGCATGGCCACTGCTGGCGCCGGCTTGGCGGCACCGGTTTCCAGCCACTGACGCATGCGGCTGGCATCGGCGAAGTGGGTGTACTTGCCGAAGGCATCGAGAATGACCATGGCCACCGGGCGATTGTCCATGCGGGTCAGCAACACCAGGCAATGCCCGGCCTCGTTGGTGAAGCCGGTCTTGGTCAGCTTGATGTCCCAGTTGCTCTTGTTCACCAGGTGGTCGGTGTTACGGAAGCCCAGGGTGTAGTTGGGCTTGCGGAAGGCCACGGTCTTTTCGCGGGTGGTCGACAGCTCGCTCAGCATCGGGTACTTGCGCGAGGCCATCAGCAGCTTGGCCAGGTCGCGTGCGGTGGACACGTTCTGCGTCGACAGGCCAGTCGGCTCAACATAGCGGGTGTGTGCCATACCCAGGCTGCGGGCCTTGGCATTCATGGCCTTGATGAACGCCGGGTAGCCGCCGGGGTAGGCGTTGGCCAGGCTGTTGGCCGCACGGTTTTCCGACGACATCAGGGTAATCAGCAAGGTTTCGCGGCGGTCGAGCTGGCTGCCCAGGCGCACGCGCGAATACACGCCTTTCATTTCCGGGTTGTTGGCGATGGTCATGGTGAGCATTTCATCCATGGGCAGCTTGGCATCCAGCACCACCATCGCTGTCATCAGCTTGGTTACCGAGGCGATCGGCACCACGCGGTCGGCGTGGCTCGAATACAATTCCTGGTTGCTGTTCAGGTCGATCAGCAGGGCACTGCCTGAAGCCAGGTGCAGCTTGGACGGGTCTCGTTGAGCCTGGACCGGGGGTTGTGCAGCAGCAGTCGACGGAAGGGTCGCGGTACCTGTGAGCAACAGCAGCAGGCTGAGGATGGACAGGGATGTTTTCACGTTGAGGCTCACTAAAAGTTGGTATGTCGTTGGCTGTGCAAGGGTTTTCCCCCTAAAACCGATGCATTCTGGAGTATGGCTGAATTGCTGTCGAATGCCTTATGACTAAAGGGCGCAAAGTGAACGATATTTAATCCTGTACCAATTTTTAACCAATCACGTACTTTTCCAGATTCGCAAATCGGCCCAGTCGTCAGCGGAATTGTTTCTTGGTGGTATGCTCGCCGCTTACCAAACAGGGAGAGTGGTAATGAGGTTGCGGGAGAGACATAAGGCTTTGCAAGAGTGGCTCACGCCAAGGCGCCGTCGGCGCACCGGGATAGCGCTGATCGTAGCCTGGATCGCTGCGACGATAGTGTGGCCAAGCAGCAACTGGGCTTGGGTAGGTGGCCCTGGTATGTACCTGCTTTTCAGCGCTTGGCCGGCTGAGTTGCACGACAAAGCGTTGATGCGCTGGCAGCGCGGATCTAAGTAGCGGCGCTGTAGTGCTACGGTCGCTATCACGCCGCCCTCGATCCAAACGGCCGGACCACGCTCTCGACCTTGTTGCCGGCCACCATCGCCCTGGCTCACGAGCAGTTGGTCGCTATCGAGCCGGACCAGCAGCGCTTGCAACGCACTGCTGTTCTGATGCAACGAAAAGGGGCTTACCAAACGGCTGCAGCGAGGGCCTTTGTCGAACTGGCGATAAAAGTGGCCAAGCACCTTGAGGCGCCAGGCTGCTCCACTCAGATGGCGTAGCAGCCCGTCATTTGAATTTTCGGGTAGCCGCCGACGAGCTAGGACAATGCCTATTTTCTGGCCTGGCCACGAAACGCTCACCCGCAGGCGGCCCTCGATATCGTTCGAATTTGGCTGCTTGAACAAACAAGACTATAGATTATCTACTGGCATGAAGAAGGGTTGCTGTCTCTCTGAGCGGTGCTGAGCGGTGCTAGTCTCATTTCACCAACAACCCGTCCACGCCTCACTCAGGAGGATGTATGTCAGTAGAAAAAGTAGCAATAGTCACTGCCGGTGGTAGCGGCATGGGAGCGGCGGCAGCACGTAGATTGGCTGCCGATGGCTTCAAGGTCGGTATTCTCTCTTCATCTGGCAAGGGCGAGGCCCTGGCGCAGGAATTAGGCGGCATTGGCGTAACCGGCAGTAACCAGTCAAATGAAGATCTGCAGCGCCTCGTCGACGCAGTCATTCATAAATGGGGCCGTATCGATGTGTTGGTCAACAGCGCCGGCCATGGTCCGCGGGCACCGATCCTTGAGATCAGCGACGAAGACTGGCACCAGGGTATGGAGACATACCTGCTCAACGTAATTCGTCCTGTGAGGCTGGTGACCCCGTACATGCAGCGCCAGAACGGTGGTGCAATCATCAACATTTCCACTGCATGGGTGTTCGAGCCAAGCGAACTCTTCCCTACCTCGGCAGTTTTCCGTGCCGGTTTGGCGTCGTTCAGCAAAATCTATGCTGACAAGTACGCCGCTGACAACATTCGCATTAATAACGTGCTGCCTGGTTGGATCGACAGCCTCCCAGCTACCGAACAGCGTCGAGAAGGTGTGCCGCTCAAGCGCTATGGCACCAGTGAGGAAATTGCCGCCACTATCGCCTTCCTCGCAAGCGAAGGGGCAGCCTACATTACCGGCCAGAACATCAAGGTCGACGGCGGCGTTACCCGCAGCGTCTGAATGCCTCCGGGCCGCACGCAGTACGCGGCCCTTTTTCATTTTGGGCGATTGTCATGCTTGATCTGATATTGGCTAAGGTATGGTCAGATTTATCCATACCTGTTGGCGGTATTCCAAATCCATTTCGTTTGATGCAACTGGCTACCGTCAACACTGAAGGGCAACCTAAAGTAAGCACTGTTGTCTTGCGACATGCGGATGCGTCTACGAAGTCGATCATCTTTTATGTGGACAAGCGCTCGGCGAAACTTGCAGAGATACTGGCCGAACCTAGAGTCGGCATGACCTCCGTCGACCCGTCTGGCAAGCGTCAACTTCGGGTTGAAGGCCTAGGTGAACTGTTGTCGGATGTGTCGCTCCTTGCCAGGCACTGGGAGCAGGCACGAGGACGAACTCAAGCGCTCTTTCGCCATGGACGCATACCCGGTGAGGCTATTTCTTCACCTTCAACAGCTTATGAAACGCACATGGATGGTTTCAAGAATTTCACTTTACTGGCTGTCCACCTACGACAAATAGAGTGGCTCGATCTTACCCAGGATATCCACCAACGGGCACGCTTCATTTTGCAAGGCGACCATTGGCAGGCGGGTTGGATCGCTCCCTAAGGCAGGATCATTTTTAATGAGCAGAATCGCTATCCACAGTGACCAGGCGCCGAAAGCTATTGGCCCGTATTCGCAAGCAGTCCACATGGGTGAGTTGGTGTTCTTGACAGGGCAAATCGCGCTTCACCCTGAAAAGATGGAATTGGCCCAAGGCATTGAAGCCCAAACCATTCAGGTATTCGAGAACCTCCAGTCAGTAGCACAAGCCGCAGGCGGTAGTTTTTCTGACGTAGGAAAGCTCACTATTTACCTCACGGAACTCTCGCACTTTGGTGTCGTGAACGAAATAATGGGCCGTTACTTTGAAGCGCCTTACCCAGCACGAGCTACCGTGGGTGTATCGGCGCTCGCGTTGAATGCTTTGGTTGCTATTGACGCCACCTTAGTGCTTCCTCGAAAAACAGCATAATCCGCAAGTTTCCTCTTTATCATAAAACTCATTCAGCACCGGGCAGATGTTTCGTCACCTGCTCGCGTGGCTCACTCTCGATAGTGGCAGGGCAAATAGATGGCCAAGGCAGCTGATCTCGTTGTGCAATGTTTGGAAAGTGAAGGTGTTGAGTACGTGTTCGGCATTCCTGGTGAGGAAAACCTCGACCTGCTCGAATCCCTGCGCAAGTCGAAGATCAAGCTGGTACTGACCCGTCACGAGCAGTCTGCAGGTTTCATGGCTGCCACCTACGGCCGCCTGACCGGCAAGACCGGCGTCAGCCTGTCGACCCTCGGCCCTGGCGCCACCAACCTGGTCACCGCCAGCGCCTATGCCTACCTGGGCGGCATGCCGATGATGATGATCACCGGGCAGAAGCCGATCAAGAAGTCCAAGCAGGGCCGCTTCCAGATCATTGACGTGTGCGGCATGATGGACCCCATCACCAAGTACACCCACCAGTTCGCCTCGGCCGACAACATCCCGTCGCGCATGCGCGAAGCCTTCCGCCTGGCCGAAGAAGAAAAGCCGGGGGCGGTACACCTGGAGCTGCCGGAAGACATCGCGGCCGAGCAGACCGATGCGTTACCGATCCCTCAGAGCCTCCACCGTCGACCGTTAGCCGAGCACAAGGCAATCGAAGCGGCGGTTGAGAGGCTGCACAGAGCCCGCAACCCTATCTTGGTGATCGGTGCCGGTGCGAACCGCAAGATGACTGCCAAAGTCCTCAAGCAACTGATCGACGAGACTCGAATCCCGTTCATCACAACCCAATTGGGCAAAGGTGTGGTCGACGAGCGCCATCCCTGCTTCCTCGGTAATGCTGCGCTTTCGTCCGGTGACTTTGTACACCGTGCAATCGAAGCCGCCGACCTGATCATCAACATCGGCCACGACGTGATCGAGAAGCCGCCGTTCTTCATGGTTCGCGGCGGCACCGAGGTCATCCACATCAACTTCCGTGCCGCCGAAGTCGATGCCGTGTACTTCCCGCAGGTTGAAGTGATCGGCGACATTGCCAACGCCGTGTGGCAGATCAGCGAAGCGCTGAACGACACGTCGCACTGGGACTTCACCCGCCTGATGGCCATTCGTGAAGCCAACGAAGCACAGATCGCCGAAGGCGCCGACGATAACCGCTTCCCGGTCTACCCGCAGCGCCTGGTGGCCGACATCCGTCGTGTACTGCCGTCCGAAGGCATCGTTGCCCTGGACAACGGCATCTACAAGATCTGGTTCGCCCGTAACTACAAGGCGCACAAACCCAACACCGTGCTGCTGGACAACGCCCTGGCGACCATGGGCGCGGGCTTGCCATCGGCGATGGCCGCGCACCTGGTGCACCCGGACCGCCCGGTGATTTCGGTGTGCGGTGACGGCGGCTTCATGATGAACAGCCAGGAGCTGGAAACGGCGGTACGTCTGGGCATGCACATCACCGTGGTGATCCTGCGTGACGACGGCTACGGCATGATCCGCTGGAAGCAGGCCAACATGGGCTTCACCGATTTCGGCCTGGACTACGGCAACCCGGACTTCGTCAAATACGCCGAAGCTTATGGCGCCAATGGGTATCGCGTAGAAAGTGCCGACTCGTTGATTCCGCTGCTTGACCACTGTGTCTCCAACCCAGGGGTGCACGTGATTGATTGTCCGGTCGACTACAGCGATAACGACCGTATATTGAACATTGATCTGCGCGAGCGCAGCGCGGCGGTGTGAAGCCGTCTTGTTCTAGCTGATCGCCGATTCAGCGTGGTGGCGAAGCGTCTGGCTGACAAACAAAGGCAAGGTTATGCTTCGCCACCCACAGATAAGGAGAGCGAGAATGGGCAGAGGGCTGGAAAGGATTCGAGCGTGGCTTACACCACGGAGGCGGTTCTGGTCAGGCATGGCCCTGTTCACAGTGACTGTTATCGTGCCGGTTGTCAGCCCAGGAACGAGCGTCAGTTGGCTCATCGGACCTGCTGCCGTACTCATCGTTGGTAGCTTGATGACGGTGCCGAACGGCAAACAATGAAGTACCGGGCCCGCAGAGGCGCGTGGGGCTGTTTTGCGAGCCCCTGACTGAATGGCCGACCGGCGCGGCCATGTTCCAGGCTGCAGGCGTATCAATCTGTACGCAGTATCGGGAACAGTTCTAGCGGATTGCGTGATTCGCTGTTCATCAGGTCGCACGCAGCCGCAGCTTGTGACTTGTTTATAAAGCCGTGCTTGAGCCGTTGTTTTTCCTGGTTGTCGTAGAGGTCGAAGCGCCCGAAGTGGTCGCGGCGTAGAACCGGTTGCCGATGCGGAAGGACTCGCCTTCCACCGGCACAGCAGGAACGATAACGAATCTTGGTTGCATGTCACGCGCCTCCCCAGGCAGATATCTAATTATTAGTCTGAGAGCGGGAAGGCAACAATATGACTCATCGAGACTAATCAATGGCGTGGCGTGTCACGGCTATCCGCCATGAACTGAGGGATGGCTGGCATCCCGATGCAACCCGTGTGATGGGGGAGGCGCATCGGAATGTCTTGCCGGCGCTCGGCGCTCAGCGATGGATGAGCGAGAGCTCGCTGATGATGCAGATCGAGCCTTCGTCGGCGGGCGTTGCAGCGGTGTAGTCGACCTGGTTGTAGACCCCGCCGTGGAACTCGAACAGGCGTGAAGCCCAGGTACTGTCGAGCTGCAAATCGCCCGATGTGCCGGATACCCCATTGCATTTGGCTGTCACATTGACCACGCCGTCAGCCGTGGTGTGGATGCTGATATTGAACTTCTCCCCTAGCGGCACCCCCTTCAAAACCGTTGAGTTCACAGGGTCTGTCTGGTTGTAGGTGCGTCGAAAGCCCAGGGTGATGTTGCCCTTGTTCCAGAACACTTTCACCGGCGGGCTGTCATCCCCACGCACGTGCATCTGGGCGATGACCACCTTCTGCGCCGCGTTTACCTTGGTCAGCGTCATTGTCTGGCGATTCCAGTGATCCTGGGCGCTGGCCAGCGTCCAGTCTTCCGTTTCTGTCCACTCGCAGCGGGTCCTGTGAGTGCTTTTGCTCGAAGCCCCTTTGGTGGGGGCTGAAAACTGGATCGAACCATCGCTGAGCACCTTCACGATGCTCGGGAAGCGGGCAATTGCTTCGGCGCCGTTGACTTCCAGGGCAACCGGATTGGTTGAGGAAACCGCTATCGGGGTGGCAATGGTGAGCTTGCTGATGTCTACGGCCATGGGGCTGCTCCTTAGAAAAAGCTGGGGTTGAATGGTGGAGTGATCTGGCGACCGGGAAGTGGTTGCCGACGCCAAAGTTAGCCATAAGCTAAATATCAGTCAATAGCTTTTGGCTAAATAAATTTCGCTTGAAGAATAATTACCCGCGGGCGAAATTTTTCCGCAATGGGGCTTTACGCTGGATTTGGCAGTGAGATAAGCTTTCCTTTAATACTGTACAAACATACAGCCTTCAGGATGGGAATATGTCCAAGCACATGAAGTCAGAGCCCCAGCTGCGCCAGGAGATGACCGGAATAGAGCGGCTTAGCCTGCGGGTGTCGTCAATGATCAACCACCCGCTTGCGCAGACTCAGCGCTGGGTTGTGGTGCATCGCCTGGATACTGACGGTGACAGGGAGTGGGAGGAGGTAATGGGCCTGCTGTCGGAAACACCCGAACTGGACCTGACCTTCAACGATGACGAGAGTGTGACAGTGCGCTGGGAGCGCAGCAGCGTGGAAGAGCGTGACGATTTCTTGGTTGAGCAGGACAGCGAGCAGCAGGTCGAGGAGGCGGCACCTTTCTGAGCATCAGAAAAAGCCCGCCGTGGAGGGCGGGCTTCGCTTTACACAAGGTGGGCATTCCACACCAGTAGCACCCTGGCCTGTATGTAAGTCTCTTCCTGGCGAATCATGCGGTCTTTGTGTCGCGAGTTGTCGGAGATCATCTCGAAATGCTCCTCATCCGCGATTTGCAGCCGCTTGATGTAGATGTGGTCGCCCCAGGAGAAGAAATAGATGCCATCGCCAACGAACTCGCGGATGCTGACATCGACGATCAGCGGGTCGCGGTGCTTGATGGTTGGCTCCATCGACTGGCCCCAGCCCGTTACCATTTTCAGATGGTGGTGCTCACTGAACGCTACGCCCAGTTCGCGCAGGTGGCTGGGGCTGACGCGAATGTCCTTGAACATCTCGGGGTAATCGTGGGGGATCTGGCCGCCACCCATGGCTGCCCGCACGTCGTAATGGGCAATCCACACTTCATCACCGACCAGGCCAGGGCGAACCCGCTCAGTCTTCACCAGTGGGGTATCTGCTGGCTCTTGCGCAGCGGCCAGCAACCGTTGCCGGGTTTCTTCGGGGATACCTTTACCGCTTCTTGCCAGCATCTGCTTGACCAGGTCGGCTGCAGAAAGCTTGCTGTCAGCCACCTCGACGCCAACTTGCGTGTGCTCGCCTGGCGTCACCGCATCGAACCAACCCCGTGGCAAACCTTCGATGCCCTCGATGCGACGGGCCACGTCATCACCCAGGTTCTTCGCGGTCTTGTCGGAAAGGATCTGGCTCAGATGGGCAGGCGCCATCCCCAGCGCTCTGCGCAGGATCCTTTCCTCTGGCTACCGATCAGCTTGATCAGGTTGAGCTTGCGAATTTCGTAAATATCCATGGGGTGAAGCATGCCAGTGTTTAGCTGGCTGCTAAATATGCGCATGGCTAAATTGGCCCTTGTGGCAATGTTAGCTGTAGGCTAAATTAAATGGGCGAACAAGGAAAGCCACCGAGGCAATTTTCTCCAAGGCTTATCACATCATCATCTGTAATGAGGTTCACATGGATCCGACCGACCTCGGCCCGGGCACAGTCACTTGGCTGAGCGGTACGGGTACTGTTTTGCTGGGTGCATTTCTGTGGCTGCGCAAGTGGTTGTCCAGGGATGCGGTCGACCGCGCGATGGACAGTGCGGATATTGCGGTCATCCACCGCCTGACAGAACTGCTGGACATCGAACGGGACGCCCGAAGAGAGGCAGAGGCTAAAGCTGATCAGCTCGCCAAGGAGCGAAACGAACTGGTGATGACCGTGGGGCGGCTGCAAGGCAAGGTCATGGCCCTGACCAACCAGTCTGGTCGCAGCCCTCATCCCTGAGGGTGGCCCAAGCAAAAAAAAGCCCGCCAGATTGGCGGGCACAAGGGCGTAGGGAGCAACGCACAACAAATTCGGGTCAGGCGACCAGGGTGCCGGGTTGCAACTGCTCAACCAGGGCCTGGGCCGAGGCAAGCGTCGGCATCGGGCCGCTCACGGCCTCACCGTTACGCACCAGGTACCAGCATGCCAACAGGCCCTGTTCACGCAGTGAAACGGGGACGGCGCTACCGACAACGGACATGATCTGAATAGTGGCCATGAGGACCTCCTGTGAAACATGGCTCTACCATACGCAGCAGCCGGAACGCTTTGAAATCAACTTCCTCGATAGTGGTCATTAGTTCTATCAACCGTTACCAGCGTGGCGGGCCGTAGTACACCGGTGGCGGGCCGTAATAAGGGCGGTAGCCTGGGGGCGGTGGCGCGGGTGCGTAGTACGGCTGGTAGTACACCGGCTGTGGTGGCGGTTGCACGTACACCGGGGGAGGCGCGTAATAGACTGGCTGGCGTTCGACGTACACGGTGCGGTCACGCCCGCCATAAACCGTCGCCCCAACCACGGCACCGACCACGGCAGCACCTAGCAGGGGGCCTGGCCCATACCAACCACCGCCGCCATGGCCATAACCGCCGTGGGCTGCAGCAGGCCCGCTGATGGCCAAGGCACCGACCAGCAGGGCGATTCCGGGAATGTGACGGTTCATAAAACAACCTCGCAGGAAAACCCCACGCTTGGGGCCTTATTACTATGACTCCAGTCTCCGTCAGCTGAGCACAGGGGAACGGTAAAGGTTGTGTAAGGGACGACCAGTGGTTGCCTCTGTTACGCTGAACAAACGTTTCAGTTATGACTATGGAGCAGGTTATGTCGACAACTCCCAGCAGAGATACCGTGCTGTGCATTTCCTTGGCCGGCCGCCCTGGTACCTTCGGCGTGCGCTTTCACAACCACCTCTACCAGCAGCTGGGTTTGGACTTTTACTACAAGGCCATGCGCACCGATGACCTGCCGGCGGCGGTGGCGGGTATCCGCGCGCTGGGTATTCGCGGCTGTGGGGTGTCGATGCCATACAAGGAGGCCTGCATGGCCTTGGTCGATGAAATCGACCCGTCAGCGCAAGCCATTGAATCGGTCAATACCCTGGTCAACAGCAATGGCCACTTGAAGGCTTACAACACCGATTACCTGGCTGTGCGTCAGTTGCTGGCGCAGCACCAGGTCGACCCAGGCACCGCGTTTGCCCTGCGTGGCAGTGGGGGGATGGCCAAGGCCGTGGCCAGTGCCCTGCGCGATGCCGGGTTTGCCGAAGGCATCATCGTTGCGCGCAACGAGCAGGCCGGGCGGCAGCTGGCGGATGTGTGCGGTTACCGCTGGTTGCCACAGCTGGGCGACATCTGCCCGCCAATGCTGGTGAACGTGACACCGATCGGTATGGCGGGCGGGCCAGAGGCAGATGTGCTGGCGTTTTCCGAGCAGGCCATTGCGGCAGCGGAGCGGGTATTCGATGTGGTAGCGATGCCGGCGCAAACGCCGCTGATCCGCCAGGCCCAAGCGTTGGGCAAGCCGGTGATCACTGGGCTGGAGGTCATTGCGCTGCAGGCGCTGGAGCAGTTTGTGCTGTACACCGGGGTAAGGCCGACGCGGGCGCAGGTAGACGCTGCGGTGGCGTACGCCCGGGATATCTGATTATTGCTGTACTGGCCCTTTCGCAGCTTTAGCCGCGAAAGGGCCAGTACAGGATAAGACAGGGTCAGAACACCTTGTGCCCGTCATCCAACTGATGGTCGACCAACGCCCGGCCATGGGCCAGCGACACATGCTGAGCATTTTCAAGGTCGGAGAAAAACTGCATCGGCATCGACAGACGCTTGCTGGTGTGCCCGTCGGGTGTGGTGATCAGGCAGCCGGCGGCATAGGGCAGGGGGGAGTCAGGATGGGGCATCACGCTGGCGGTGATGGTGTGCTCGCGGTATTCACAGTGAAGAGATTGCATCGTCCTTACCTCGCTGTGGCATGTGAAGCGGTTACCTTCATATACCACAGCAAGGGGCCGGGAGTTCCCGGCCCGACGAGCGAGCCGCGACGAACGCTTACCCTTTGAGTTCGGTTGGCTGGATCACTTCGACCCAGTAACCGTCCGGGTCCTTGACGAACGCCAGGTGGTTCATACGCCCATCCTGCAGGCGTTTCTGGAACGGTACATCCAGTGCTTCGAAGCGCGCGCAAGCGGCGCGTACGTCGGGCACCGAAATGCAGATGTGGCCAAAACCGCGCGGGTCGGTGTTGCCGTTGTGGTAGGCAAACTCGGCATCGTTTTCGGTGCCGTGGTTGTGGGTCAGCTCCAGCACGCCAGGGATCGACTTCATCCATTGGTGGCGTGCGGTGTCATCGGCGGGAATCTGCGCCGGATCGACCAAGGCCAGGAAGTAAAGGCTGAACGCGGCTTCTGGGAAATCACGCTTGTCGACCAGGCGGAAGCCCAGGACGCGGGTGTAGAAGTCCAGCGACTTCTCGATGTCCTTGACCCGCAGCATGGTGTGGTTGAAGACGAACTGGGCGGTGGCGGCGTCAGGTTGCGCGGTGACGCCAGGCAGGGTTTGCAGATCGTGCAGGCTCATGGGAACTCCTGAGACGGGGCCGGGCGCAGGGCGCCGGCAAAACAGACAGGCTGGCCATGATACGGCAGTGCGCCGATTGCGCAAATGAAAGCGCCCTGCACAAGGCAGGGCGCTGGAATTAGAGGCCCGCATGTGCGGGCGCGTGATGGGGTCGCTAGTCCTTTAGCTGTCTCGATACTGAGCCAGCCTTTGTGAAAAAAGTGTGAAGCAGGTGTGGACGTTTCATCAGCGTACCCAGCTTTCCACGGTGGCGGCCCCGTACTGTTCTTTCCAGGCCTTGAGGCCGCGGTGGTTGCCGCCTTTGGTCTCGATTCGCTCGCCGGTGTGTGGGTTCTGGTACACCTTTACCACGCGCGGGCGGCGTTGTTGCTTGGGCGCTGCGCTGGAAGCGCGGGCTACTGCCTTGGGGTCGAGGATGGCGATGATATCGCGCAGGCTCTTGTCATAGCTTTTCATCAGGCCGACTAGTTTCTGCTCGAATTCGATTTCGCGTTTGAGGCCGGCATCCTTTTTCAACGCTTCCAGTTGCGCCATCTGTTCCTGGAGCGCTTTTTCGGCAGCACGAAACTCTGCAAGTCTGGACACTGTAATCACTCCTGTACGTCAGTCGTGGCAGGGCGTGACGAACATTGAATAAGCGTAAAACGCCGGCCACGCGGGTGGGATTTGCTGTTCGCTGATATCGAGTGTAGTCATTCATGGGTACTGGGTAAACCGCTAACTTTTTATAAGTAATACGGGAACTTTCCTAGTTTTGCGTGCGCTATTTCACGGCTTTTTTCCGGCTGCCCCTCAAGGTGCTTAGACCATGGTCCAATGGCCCGTTCCAGAGCCTTTGCGCGATCATTTCAGATGATGGTCGGCTATTGTTCGGCTCCCGCAGTACCGTGGCCAACGCGCGCCACAGGTTGTTAACTTGTCTTCATTCTGGATGTTCTCTCGCATGTTTGCCCCTTTCCCTCACGCCCCTGGGCGTCGTGTTGCCGGCCTGTTCCTGTTGTGTGCCGGCGTCAACGCCCAGGCCGCCGGTTTTCTTGAAGACAGTAGTGCCAAGGTCGAAGCACGCAATGTCTATTTCAACCGGGATTTCCGGGACGGCCACAGCAGTTCCAGCCAGGGCGCGTCCAAGCGCGAAGAATGGGCACAAGGCTTCATCCTCAATGTGCAGTCGGGTTATACGCAAGGGCCGGTAGGCTTTGGTGTTGATGCGCTGGGCATGTTCGGCTTCAAACTGGATTCCAGCCCTGCCGACAGTAACAGTGGTTTGCTGCCGTCTTCCGGGCATGATCCGCGCGGCTCTGCCGACCAGTACGCGAAGATGGGCCTGGCGGCCAAGGTCAAGGTTTCCAACACCGTGCTCAAGTACGGTTCGATGATGCCGGATGTGCCGTTGCTCAAGTACAACGATGGCCGCCTGCTGCCGACCATGTTCCACGGCGCCATGCTCACCTCCGAAGAATTGCGCAACCTGAAGTTCACCGTGGCGCGGCTGGACAAATATACCGCTCGGGACTCTACCGACCGCCAGGACATTCGCGTGCACTGCAAGAACAAGCGCTATGCCTGCGATACCGAAGCCGACCACTTCGACCTGGCCGGTGTCGATTACCGTTTCAACGAGCGGATCAGCGCCCAGTACCAGGTCGCCAAGCTGGAAAACATCTATCGCCAGCACTTCCTCGGCCTGGTGGCCAGCCAGCCGCTGGCAGTGGGTAGCCTGTCTGCCGACCTGCGCCTGATCAAGAGCGATGACATCGGCAATGCCCGTGCCGGCGCAATCGACCACCGCGCGTTCAGCGGCATGCTTGGCTACAGCCTGGGTGGCCACAAGGTGAGTGCCGGCTGGCAGCGCATGTATGGCGACAGCGCCATGCCGTATCTGGATGGCAGCAACCCATACCTGGTCAACTATGCCCAGGTCAACGACTTCGCCGCCGCCCAGGAGCGTTCCTGGCAAGTGCGCTATGACTACGACTTCAAGGCACTGGGGGTGCCTGGCCTGACCTTCTTCACCCGTTATATCAATGGCGACTCCATCAAGGTGCCGGGCAGCAGTGCCGAAGGTAAGGAATGGGAACGCGACACTGAGTTCAAGTACCAAGTGCAAAGTGGCACTTTCAAGGATGTCAGCGTGCGCCTGCGTAATTCCACTTACCGCAGCAACTATGAAAAGTGGGCACGTGACATGGATGAAACACGGGTCATTGTCAGCTACAACTTCTCGATCTTCTAAGCCGTCGCTTTGCCAAATACCGGTGGCCGCCTGACAATGGCTGCTGGTTCCCGCAAAGGGCAGGGCAATGAAAGACCTGTTGTTGATCGGCATCGGCGCGGGTGACCCGCGCCAGGTCACTTATGAGGCAGTCGACGCGCTGCGTAGCGCTTGCGTGTTCTTCGTGCTCGACAAGGGCCGCGACAAGGATGACCTGGTGCAACTGCGCAAGGCAATTCTGCAACGCTACCGTCCCGAGGGTGGTTACCGCCTGGTGCAGGTGGCCGACCCTGTGCGCGATGGTCAGGCGGATGACTACCAGGGCGCGGTGCAGGACTGGCACCGGCAGCGCGCTGTGCTGTATGCCCAACTGATCGAGCAGGAAATTGGCGACGGGGAGACCGGCGCCTTTTTGCTGTGGGGCGAGCCGACCCTGTATGACAGCACCCTGCGTATTCTCGACCTGGTCCGCGAGCGCGGCGTGGCGCTGCGCCTGCAGGTAGTCCCTGGCATCAGCAGCGTTCAGGCTCTGGCAGCGCGCCACCAAGTGCCGCTCAACCGCATTGGTGAGCCGCTGACCGTGCTGCCGGGGCGGCGACTGCGCGGGCATGGGCCTATCGACAATGTTGTGGTGATGCTCGACGGGCAAAGCGCGTTCGCCCTGCTCGATGACCCGGCGTTGATGATCTATTGGGGCGCGTACCTGGGGACGGAGGACGAGGTACTGATTGCCGGGCCATTGCAGGCAGTGAAGGCGCAAATACTGCAAGTGCGTGAGCGGGAGCGGCTGCGCAAGGGGTGGATCATGGACACCTACCTCTTGCGCAGGGCGCTGTAGTTGGCGATACCCCTATCAAGGGTTACCCAGAATAGCCACCACCTTGTCCCGCAACTGGTCGATGCTGAACGGCTTGCCGATCAGGTGCATGCCTTCGGGCACATTGAAGCTGTCGGCATAGCCACTGGCGAACAGCACGGGCAACAGCGGCCGCAGTTCGCGTGCTTTCCCCGCCAGTAACTCGCCTCGCATGTCCGGCAAGCCCACATCGGTCATCATCAGTGCCAGCGCCTGGTTCGGGTCTTCGAGTACCCGCAGGGCGGCCGCGGCGTCTTCTGCCTCGATGACGTTGTAGCCCAGTTCGTCGAGCACTTCGACCATCAGCATACGGACGATGTCGTCGTCTTCGACTACCAGAAGGTGCATGGTTCGGATCCTGTACAAATGAGTGTCTTTAATCTGTGCACCGCGCGGCATCAGAAGTTCCCGAGGATACCGATCCATGCAAATAGATGGAACGATTCCCGAACGCAACCTTCAAATACTGGCTAAATGCCCTGCCAGACCCGTCAAAGCTGGTTAGACTCGCTTATCAGGACGGCGCAGTGGCAGATAACAACAATGACTGATCGGCCACTCTTTTCAATGGACTTTTCTTGCTCGGGCGTTTTCTCATGATTCAATCAGCCTCGATGGACCAGCGCAGCTTTCGCAAGCTGTTGAGCCGCAACATCGGCCTCCCTCTGGGGGTGGGCCTGCTGGGGGCCGTGGCCTTCGTCGCGGTGATCAACTACCTGCTCTCGGCCATGCAGTGGGTCGAGCACACTGACCGGGTGATCGGCAATGCCAACGAAACGGTCAAGCTGTCGATCGACATGGAAACCGGCATGCGCGGTTTCCTGATCACGGGTGACGAGCGTTTCCTTGACCCCTACGAGGTGGCCAAGCCGCGCATTCTCGGCAGCCTGCAAAGCCTGCGCGGCATGGTCGAAGACAACCCGCAGCAGGTCGACCGTATCGACCGGCTGATCGCCTTGCAGCAAGCCTGGAACACCTTCGGCAGCGAGATGATTGCCCTGCGCCGCACCCAAGGCGACTATCAGGCATCGATCGGCAATGGCCGCGGCAAGCGCCTTACCGACGAGATCCGCAAGGAGTTCGACGGCCTGATCGGCACTGAACAGCAATTGCGCATGGCCCGTAACGAAAAGGTCAGCAGCGTTACCGTCACGGCCATTTCGGTGTTCGTGCTGTTCATCGTCGGCCTGAGTGCCTTGCTCGCCTACCTGGGCCGGCGCGACCTGCTGGCGCTGTCTGGCAGCTACGAAGAAAACGCCAAGGCCCAGCAGCGTGCGGCCGAGCGCCTGGAGCACCAGGCCTGGCTGCGCAACGGGCAGACCCAGCTGGCCGAACAGGTACTGGGCCAACTGACCCTGCCGATGCTGGGTGACAACATCCTGCGCTTTTTTGCCGCTTACATGGGCAGTGTGGTGGGGGCGGTGTATGTGCGTGATGAGCATGGCCGCCTGGTACGGGTGGCTACCTATGGCCTGGATGCTGAAGAGCAGGCTCGGGAGCAGGTAAAGGGCGATCATGATGGCCTGTTGGCACAAGCGGTGCGCGAAGGTCGCCTGCTGTGCCTTGAAGACCTGCCCGAAGACTACTATCGCCTGAGTTCCGGCCTCGGCAGCGGCCTGCCACGTAATGCCTTGCTGATGCCTGCGATCGACGATGGTGGGATCAACGGCGTGGTCGAACTGGGCTTCCTGCGGCCTTTGCAGGCGCGCGACAACGAGCTGATGGAGCGACTGGGCGGCAACCTGGGTATTTCCATCGAAAGCGCCCGCTACCGTCAGCGTTTGCAGGAAGTGCTGGCCGAGACCCAGCAGTTGAACGAAGAGCTGCAAGTGCAGCAGGAAGAACTGAAAACCGCTAACGAAGAGCTGGAAGAGCAATCGCGCGTGCTCAAGGAGTCCCAGGCCCACCTGGAAACCCAGCAGGCGGAACTGGAGCAGACCAACGAGCAGTTGTCCGAGCGTACCGAGGCGCTGGACCGCAAGAATGACGAACTGGTCCAGGCCCAGGAAGAACTGCAGGCACGTGCCGACGAGTTGCAGCGCTCTAGCAAGTACAAGTCCGAATTCCTCGCCAACATGTCCCACGAACTGCGCACGCCGCTGAACAGCTCGCTGATCCTGGCCAAGCTGCTGGCGGAGAACGCCGAAGGCAACCTCAGCGACGAGCAGGTGAAGTTTGCCGAGTCGATCTACTCGGCTGGTAACGACCTGCTCAACTTGATCAACGATATTCTCGATATCGCCAAGGTCGAGGCCGGCAAGCTCGAAGTGCGGCCAGAAAGCACCCAGGTGGAGCGCCTGGTCGAGGGCCTGCGCGGGATGTTCGAACCGCTGGCCGGGCACAAGGGCCTGGCCTTCGAGGTAACGGCCGAGGCACAGGTGCCGGCCACCCTGTTCACCGACCGCCAGCGCCTTGAACAGATCCTCAAGAACCTGCTGTCCAATGCCATCAAGTTCACTGAGCGTGGCAAGGTCAGCCTGAACATTGGCTACCAGCCTGGCACGGGCATCGTGTTTGCCGTGCGCGATACTGGTATCGGCATTGCGGCCGACCAGCAGCAGGCGATTTTCGGTGCCTTCCATCAGGTCGATGGCACCAGCAACCGCCGTTATGGCGGCACCGGCCTGGGCCTGTCGATTTCCCGAGACCTGGCGCATTTGCTCGGCGGGCAGATCAACGTCGACAGCAGCCCCGGCCAGGGCAGCGTGTTCAGTCTGATTCTGCCGGAGCACTATGAGCGCCTGGCGCAGGACGTCGAGCCGCTCAGCCTGCGTCCGGCGGTCGATACGTTGCCACCCGCGCCGCAGGTGCCGGTGGTGTCAGCGCCAAAACGCCTGGCATTGGCATTTGTCGACGACCGCGAGCGCGCACCGTTCAGCAACCGCTGCATCCTGGTGATCGAAGACGAACCGAACTTTGCCCGCATCCTCTTCGACCTGGCCCACGAGCTGGGTTACAGCTGCCTAGTGGCGCAGGGCGCCGACGAAGGCTTCGAGCTGGCCGCCCAGTACATCCCCGATGCGATCCTGCTGGACATGCGCCTGCCCGACCATTCCGGCCTGACCGTGCTGCAACGCCTGAAGGAGCAAGCCGGCACCCGGCATATTCCGGTGCATATCATTTCTGTGGAAGACCGGGTCGAGGCCGCCATGCACATGGGCGCTGTCGGTTATGCGGTCAAGCCCACCAGCCGCGAAGAGCTCAAGGAAGTGTTCGCCCGCCTGGAAGCCAAGCTGACCCAGAAGCTCAAGCACATCCTGCTGGTGGAAGACGACGACCTGCAGCGCGAGAGCATTGCCCGGCTGATCGGCGACGACGATGTCGAGATCACCGCCGTGGCGTTTGCCCAGGACGCGCTTGCGCTGCTGCGCGAGAACATCTACGACTGCATGATCATCGACCTGAAGCTGCCGGACATGCTTGGCAACGAGCTGCTCAAGCGCATGACCGCCGAGGATATCCGTTCCTTCCCGCCGGTGATCGTGTACACCGGGCGCAACCTGACCCGCGAAGAAGAAGCCGACCTGCTCAAGTACTCGCGCTCGATCATCATCAAGGGCGCGCGCTCGCCGGAGCGCCTGCTTGACGAAGTGACGCTGTTCCTGCACAAGGTCGAGTCGCAGCTGTCCAACGAGCGCCAGCGCATGCTCAAGACCGCCCGCAGCCGCGACAAGGTGTTCGAGGGGCGCAAGGTGCTGCTGGTAGACGATGATGTGCGTAACATCTTCGCCCTCACCAGCGCCCTGGAGCACAAGGGCGCAATCGTCGAGATCGGCCGTAACGGCCGTGAGGCCATCGAACGCCTGGAGCAGCATGACGACATCGACCTGGTGCTGATGGACGTGATGATGCCGGAAATGGACGGTTTCGAGGCCACCCGCCTGATCCGCCAGCAACCGCGCTGGCGCAAGCTGCCGATCATCGCCGTGACCGCCAAGGCCATGAAGGATGACCAGCAGCGTTGCCTGCAGGCCGGGGCCAATGATTACCTGGCCAAGCCGATCGACCTGGACCGTCTGTTCTCGTTGATCCGTGTATGGTTGCCGCAACTGGAGCGAATTTGACTAGCGAACGTAATACCGACATCGAAATCCGCTTGCTGATCGAGGCCATCTACCTCAAGTACAGCTACGATTTTCGCAACTATTCCGGCGCTTCGATCAAGCGCCGGATCCTGCACGCGCTGCGCCAGTTCGACTGCTTGACGGTGTCGGCGCTGCAAGAGCGCGTGCTGCACGACCCCGGCATGTTCATGCAGTTGCTGCAGTACCTGACGATCCCTGTCAGCGAGATGTTTCGCGACCCGGGGCACTTCCTGGCGTTGCGTAACGAAGTGGTGCCGCTGCTGCGCACCTGGCCGTCGATCAAGGTGTGGATTGCCGGCTGCAGCACGGGCGAGGAGGTGTATTCGATGGCCATCCTGCTGCGTGAAGAGGGTCTGCTGGAGCGCACCATCATCTATGCCACCGACATCAATCCGCATTCGCTGGACAAGGCCAAGCAGGGCATCTACTCGATGCAGAGCATGCGCGAGTACGCCGAGAACTACCGCATGGCCGGTGGTCGCCGGGACTTTTCCGAGTACTACACGGCGGCCTACGGCAACGCCATCATGGACAGCACCCTGCGCGACAACGTGACCTTTGCCGACCACAGCCTGGCCACCGACAGCGTGTTTTCCGAAACCCAGTTGGTGTCGTGCCGCAACGTGCTCATCTACTTCAACAAGGAGCTGCAGGATCGCGCCCTCGGGTTGTTCCACGAGTCGTTGTGCCACCGCGGCTTCCTGGTGCTGGGCAGCAAGGAGTCGGTGGACTTCTCGGCCTACAGCGAGCGTTTTGAGCCGCTGGTTAAACCCGAGCGGATCTACCGTAAATCATGAACGGCGTGCGTGCGGTGGTGATCGGTGCCTCGGCAGGCGGCGTGACGGCGTTGTTCACGGTGCTGGGCGGGTTGCCGGCCAGCTTCGCCATCCCTGTGCTGTGCGTGCTGCATTTGCCGGATAACCGCCACAGTCAGTTGGCTGCAGTGCTGCAGCGCCGTCTGCACCGGCCGGTGCACGAGGCACAGGACAAGGAACCGTTGCGCCCCGGCCTGATCTACGTGGCCGGGCCCGGCTACCACCTGTCGGTGGAGCGTGATTTCACCCTGTCGTTGAGCCAGGAGCCGCCGGTGCATTTTTCCAGGCCGGCAATCGACTACCTGTTCATGTCCGCTGCCGACGCCTATGGTGACGGCCTGCTTGGCGTGCTGCTCACCGGTGCCAATGAAGACGGCGCCCAAGGGCTTGCCTATATCAAGAACAATGGGGGCAGGACCCTCGTCCAGGACCCTCGTGACGCACAGGTTGCGCTGATGCCGGAGGCCGCCCTGGCCCTGCACCAGCCCGACCATATTCTTTCTCTGAGTGGCATCGAGCAATTGCTCGCTGCCCTGGAACCCAGCGCATGCTAAGCCACACCATCGCCAAACTGCTGATCGTCGACGATCTGCCGGAGAACCTGCTGGCCCTCGCCGCCCTGATCCAGGGAGAAGACCGCGAGGTGCACCAGGCTCAGTCTGCCGAAGCGGCGTTGTCGCTGTTGCTTGAACACGAGTTCGCCCTGGCCATCCTCGATGTGCAGATGCCGGGCATGAACGGCTTCGAGCTGGCCGAACTGATGCGCGGCACGGAAAAAACCCGCAATATCCCCATCGTCTTCGTCACTGCTGCCGGGCGCGAGATGAACTATGCCTTCAAAGGCTACGAGAGCGGTGCGGTGGACTTCCTGTACAAGCCGCTCGACACCCTGGCGGTGAAGAGCAAGGTGTCGGTGTTCGTCGACCTGTACCGCCAGCGTAAAGTGCTGGACCGCCAATTGCAGGCATTGGAGCGCAGCCGTCAGGAGCAGGAGCTGCTGCTGACCCAACTGCAGACGGCGCGAGTTGAGCTGGAACATGCCGTGCGCATGCGTGATGACTTCATGTCGATCGTCTCCCACGAGGTGCGCACCCCACTCAATGGGCTGATCCTGGAAACCCAACTGCGCAAGATGCACCTGGCGCGCGGCAACCTCGCTGCCTTCAGTGGCGATAAGCTGCAGGCCATGGTCGAGCGCGACGAACGGCAGATCAACAGCCTGATACGCCTGATCGAAGACATGCTCGATGTATCGCGCATCCGGACCGGCAAACTGTCCCTGCGGCCCAAGGTGTTCGACCTGGGCAACTGGTGCGGGGGCTGGTAGAGAACTTCACCGCCCAGGCCACGGCGCTGGAAACCTACGTGGAGCTGCAACGCTGCGAACCGCTGCAAGGCGAGTGGGACGAATTTCGCATTGAGCAAGTGGTAGCCAACCTGTTGTCCAATGCGTTGCGTTACGGTGAACGCAAGCCGGTGCAGGTGCGCGTATTCAAACAGGACGGCCTGGCGTGTGTGCAGGTGCAAGACCAGGGGATCGGCATTGATGCAGCCAACCAGCAGCGCATTTTCCAGCAGTTCGAGCGGGTCGCCGCCCAGCAGGCCAGTGGCGGGTTGGGGTTGGGGCTGTATATTTCGGAACAGATCGTCCAGGCCCACGGCGGGCGTATACAGGTCGAAAGTGAAGAGGGCAAAGGCGCCACCTTCACCTTGCAATTACCGCTGGCAAAACACGAACAACAAAACGACCAGGCGCGGGCAACCTCTGCGTAAGCCTGGGGTCTGATGGCCAACTGTAAGCATTTCAAGGCGTTAACATGAGTGAAGATGCACAAGATGTGGTTCTGGTCGTCGAGGATGAACCGGCGATTCGCATGATTCTGCGCGACTACCTGGCGGGCGAGGGGTACCACGTACTGGTGGCCGAAGATGGCGAGCAGGCGTTCGCTATCCTGGCCAGCAAACCGCACTTGGACCTGATGGTGACGGACTTCCGCTTGCCGGGAGGTATCTCCGGGGTGGAGATTGCCGAGCCCGCCGTGAAGTTACGACCGGACTTGAAGGTCATCTTCATCAGCGGCTACCCGGCGGAGATTCTCGAGTCTGGCAGCCCGATCACCCGCAAGGCTCCGATCCTGGCCAAGCCATTCGACCTGGATACCTTGCACGAGCAGATCCAGGCACTGCTGCGCTGAAGCCTGCAGGTAAAACGCTATTCCTGTAGGAGCGGCCTTGTGTCGCGAAAGGGCTGCGCAGCAGCCCCAGCAACATCGGCTGCAGGCTGAAATCCTGGGGCCGCTTCGCGACCCTTTCGCGACACAAGGCCGCTCCTACAGTGGCCGTGTCTAACGCAGGGTCCGCTCCAATCCACCCATCAACATGCTCTCCATCAACCCCAGCCCCTGTTCCTCGGGGAGTGCCTTCAACATCCCCGGCAACTGGTTCAGCAGCGTCGCCACAACATGCGCGGTGGCCACCAAAGCCTCCCCCTGCAACGCCGCCTGCGGCGCGATCAACCTCAGCAACCCCGCCTCGTAACGCTTGCGCAACAAGGCCAGGCGTGCCCGCTGGTCATCGCTCAGGCAGCACAGGTCGCGCTCGGCCAGGCGAAACTGCAGCGGGCGCTCGGCATGCAACTGCCAGTGCGCGGCAATCAGGCAGCTCAATGCCGACGCACCACGTGCCATGGCCCGTCGTCCTTGGTCCAGGGTGGCCTGCAGCTCCTCGTACAACTCCTCGATCAAGTCGTACAACAGGTCCTGCTTACTGGGGAAGTGATGGTACAGCGAGCCGGCGGTCAGCCCCACATGGGCCGCCAGCTCGCGCATGCTGACCTGGCCAAAGCCCTTTTCGGCAAACAGCGCCATGGCCCGGTCACGTCGCTCTTCAAAGTTGGCACAGCGCATTGCGGCATTGACCGGGGGCATGGCGCCTTGTCCTCAGTAAGTGAAGAAACCGCGACCGCTCTTGCGCCCCAGCCAACCGGCCGCGACCATTTCCTTGAGCAGCGGGGCAGGACGATACTTGCTGTCGTTGAAGCCTTCATGGAAGGCCTCCATGATCGCCAGCAGGGTATCCAGGCCAATCAGGTCGGCCAGGGCCAGAGGGCCGATCGGCTGGTTGCAGCCCAGGCGCATGCCGGTGTCGATGTCCTCGGCACTGGCCAGGCCTTCCTGGCGCACGAAGATCGCCTCGTTGATCATCGGCACCAGGATGCGGTTGACCACGAAGCCTGGGCGGTTGCCAGCGGTGATCGGCGTCTTGCCGACTTTTTCGGTCACCACCAGCGCCTGTGCGTAGGTGCTGTCGCTGGTCTGCAGGCCGCGAATGATCTCGACCAGCGCCATCATTGGCACCGGGTTGAAGAAGTGCACGCCAATGAAGCGCTCGGGGTGTTCGATGCTGGCGGCCAGCTGGGTGACCGACAGCGACGAGGTATTGGTGGCGATCAGGCAGTCGGCGGCGACGTTGGCGGCCACTTGTTGCAGGATGCGCTGCTTGAGCTGCAGGTTCTCGGTGGCGGCCTCGATCACCAGCTGCGCACTGCTGAGCTGGGTGTAGTCGGTGCTGGTGCGGATGCGTGCTTTCGCCGCCACCGCCTTGTCCGCTTCCAGGGTGCCCTTGCTGACCTGGCGTTCCAGGTTTTTGCTCAAGGTGGCTACACCGCGCTCCAGCGCAGCGTCGGAAACATCCACCAACAGCACCTGGTAGCCGGCGACCGCGCACACCTGGGCAATGCCGTTGCCCATGGTGCCGGCGCCGATCACGGCGATCTGTTCAATGCTCATGTACCAGGCTCCCTCAAACGCGCTCGAAGACAACGGCGATGCCTTGGCCGCCACCGATGCACATGGTGGCCAGGGCGTAGCGGCCCTGGATGCGCTGCAGTTCATGGATGGCCTTGGTGGCGATGATCGCGCCAGTGGCGCCTACCGGGTGGCCCAGGGAAATGCCCGAGCCGTTGGGGTTGACCTTTTCCGGGTCGAAGCCCAACTCGCGGGCCACGGCGCAGGCCTGGGCGGCGAAAGCTTCGTTGGACTCGATCACGTCCAGGTCCTGCAGCTTCAGGCCGGTCTTTTCCAGCACCTTGCGGGTGGCCGGGATCGGCCCAAGGCCCATCAATTCGGGCTCGACACCGGCGTGGGCATAACCCACCAGGCGTGCCAGCGGCTTCAGGCCCAGGCGGCGCACCGCGTCACCAGTGGCCAGCACCAGGCCGGCGGCGCCATCGTTGATACCGCTGGCGTTGCCGGCGGTAACGGTGCCGTCTTTCTTGAACACCGGCTTCATGCCGGCCAGTTGTTCGGCGGTGACATCGCCACGTACGTGTTCGTCGACACTGAACTGCACACTGCCTTTGCGGGTTTTCAGCTCCAGCGGCACGATCTGGCTGTCGAAGCGGCCTTCGGCAATGGCACGGGCGGCGCGGCGCTGGCTGGTCAGGGCCAGTTCGTCCTGCATTTCGCGGGTGATGCCGTGCTTGGCCGAGACGTTTTCGGCGGTGATGCCCATGTGGAAGTGCTGGAACGGGTCATGCAGTACGCCGACGGTGTAGTCGATGCCTTGCAAGTCACCCATGCGCGCCCCCCAGCGGGCCTGTGGCAACAGGTACGGGCCACGGCTCATGGATTCGGCGCCGGCCGCCACGGCCACCTCGGTGTCGCCCAACAGCAAGCCTTGGGCTGCCGAGACGATGGCCTGCAGGCCAGAGCCGCACAGGCGATTGACGTTGAATGCCGGGGTTTCCTTGGGGATGCCGGCGTTCATTGCCGCTACCCGCGCAAGGTACGCGTCACGTGGTTCGGTAGGGATCACCGTGCCCATCACCAGGTGGCCGACTTGCTCGGCGGCAAGGCCCGAACGCTCGATGGCGGCGCGGGTCACGGCACTGGCCAGGTCGGCCAGCGGCAGGTCCTTGAGGGAACCGCCGAAGCCACCAATGGCTGAACGGACGGCACTGACGACGTAGATTTCTGCGCTGCTCATAGGGGCTCCGATTGCGAAGGCATGGCGGGACTGGGCCAGGCTCTGCGAGAATGGCCGACGATATCCCGGAGTGGGTCCGAGTCTAGGCAAAGGCTCTGTGGCAGCCTATGCCGGATCTGTTCAAACAACCTGGCACTTTTTGCCACTCAGCATAGACAGCGAAAACCACCATGCGCGATAGCGATTCGGTCGCCGTGTACTTCCTCAACGCCATGCTCCATGCCCTGCGCGACAGCCCCGCCGAGCGCGACGCTCAGCTGCTGGCGGTGGGCATCGCCCCGCAATTGCTCGACCAGCCCCAGGCACGGGTGCCGGCCAAGGCGTTCGCCCAGCTATGGCTGGCGTTGATCCAGCGCCTGGACGATGAATTTTTCCGCCTCGACAGCCATGGCATGCCGCTGGGCAGTTTTGCCCTGATCTGCCGGGGCTTGATCCTCGAACCGAACCTGGAAAAGGCCTTGCGCCAGTGCATGGGCGGTTTCGGCCTGTTCCTGCGTGATTTGCAGGGCAGCCTGACCGTACGTGGCGGGCGGGCGCTGATCAGTGTGCAGTCGAACATTGCCGACCCGCTGACTCGGGTGTATGCCGAGGAAACCTACCTGGTGCTGATGATCGGCATGCTGTGCTGGCTGGCCGGGCGGCGGATCGCCATCGATCGCACCGAGCTGGCCGAGTTACGCCCGGCCCAGGAGGACGACCTGCTGCTGTGGGGGCCAGACCTGCGCCTGGGCAGCGGGCGCACCGAGGTGGAGTTCGACAGCGCCTATCTGCGCCTGCCAGTGGTGCAGGACCTGGCGGCCTTGAAGACCTTTCTGCGCAGTGCGCCGCAGGGGCTGGTGATCCGTTTTCGCAACCAGAACGGCCTGGTGGCCGAGGTGTACCGGCACCTGCGGGCCCTGCGCTATGGGCAGTGGCCGACGTTGACGGCCCTGGCGCAACAGCAGGGGATCAGTGCCAGTACGTTCCGCCGGCAGTTGGAGCGGGAGGGGCGGTCCTATCAGCAGATCAAGGATGAGGTGCGCCGGGCGATGGCCTTCGAGCGGTTGCGCGAAGGCGAGCTGAGCATTGCCGAAATTGCCGAGCAAGCGGGGTTTCAAGAGCCCAGCGCGTTTCACCGGGCATTCAAGAAGTGGACCGGCCACAGCCCCGGCAGCTATCGGGCGCGGTTGGCCGGTACAGGCAATCAATGAATGATCAGGCCGGCACCATGGCAAACCCGACCCCGAAGCGGTTCCAGGCATTGATGGTGGCAATCGCCAAGGTCAGGTTCGCCACTTCGGCCGGCTCGAAGTGCTCCTGCAAGGCTTCATATCGCCCCTGCGGCGCGCCGTGCTCAGGCAGGCGGGTCAGGCTTTCGACCCAGGCCAGCGCCGCACGTTCACGCGGGGTGAAGTAAGCGGTTTCGCGCCACACGCACAAGGTCTGCAAACGTGCCTCGGTTTCACCCGCCTTGCGCGCATCGTTGGCATGCAGGTTGACGCAGTAGGCGCAGCCGTTGATCTGCGAAGCGCGCAGGCGTACCAGCTCCAGCAACGAACTCTCAAGGCCACTCTTGGCCAGGGCTTGCTCCAGGCCGACCATGGCTTTGTAGGCCTCGGGTGCGTGTTTGGCCCATTCGATACGGTTGTGCATGGCAGTCTCCAAAAGGTGCGGGGTGGTAATGGCGCTACTGTAGCGCCGACCATTGGCCACCCCGATAGCCAATCGTTCGCATGATCAGGAGGCCAATCGCCTATTCAGCTGGCCACTGACACGCATCCAATCTCTTTATTTCTGCCGGGCCAGCCAAGCCGGGATAATGGCCAGGTCTTGCTACAAGAGAAAAGATCCACCATGAGAGCTGCCTTGAACCTGTTGCTGGTGATTTTGCTGGCGCTGAACTTGCGGCCGATTCTGACCAGTATCGGCCCGTTACTCGAACCCATGCGCGCCAGCACCGGCCTGGGCTACCAGCAGGCCGCCTTGCTGACGGCATTACCGGTGCTGTGCATGGGCCTGGTGCCGTTGCTGCAACCGTGGCTGCGACGCTGGGTCAGCGAACATGGCGGTGTGCTCGGGGGCCTGGCCGCGATTGCCCTGGCCTGCCTGTGGCGCCTGCAGCTGGACAGTGCCTGGGCGCTGATCGCCAGTGCGGTGGTCGCCGGCCTGGGCGTGGCAGTGGTGCAGGGCATGATGCCGGGCCTGGTCAACCGCTGGTTCCCCGGGCGTTTGGCTGGGGCGATGGGCTTGTATTCGGCCGCGCTGATGAGCGGCGGCGGCCTGGCTGCAGTGCTCGGGCCACACATCAGCGGCCATTTCGGTCACTGGCAAGCCGGCCTGGGCCTGTGGGCGATCCCGGCAGTGCTGGCGGTGCTGGCCTGGGCCGTGCTGCGGCCGCGCCAGGAAGCGCCGAAGTTGGCGGGGGCTACTGGCGGGCATTGGTTCGGCACCCGCCGGGCGTGGTTGCTGGCCCTGTACTTCGGCCTGATCAACGGCGGCTACACCAGCATGGTGGCCTGGTTGCCGGCTTACCACACCGAGCACGGCGGCAGCGCCCAGGGCGGTGCCGATCTGGTGGGCCTGATGACCGTGTTCCAGGTGGCAGGTGCGCTCGGCCTGCCGCTGCTGTTGCGGCGTTGGGCCGACCGGCGCCCAGGCCTGTGGCTGGCGCTGGCAATCCAGCTGGCGGGATTCCTCGGCCTGCTGCTGGTACCTACGCAGGCTTCGGGGCTGTGGGTAGCCATGATCGGTTTTGGACTGGGCGCCTGCTTCAGCCAAAGCCTGACGCTGACCCTGGAGCACCTGAAAACGCCTGCCGAGGCGGGCAGCCTGGCGGCGTTCGTGCAGGGCATCGGCTTTATCATCACCGGTATCGTGCCGTACATCACCGGCTGGCTGCGTGATGTCAGTGGCGACTTCCAGGCTTCGTGGACACTGCTGACCGTGACTGTTCTGGCAATGTTGCTGGTGACCGTGTGCTTCAACCCGCGTGGCTATGCGGCGGCCATCGCCCGCCCGGCGGTAGTGGGCAAGGCCGCACCGGTCAACTGAGGCGTTGCAGGGTATCGCGCACTCTGTCCAGTGCTGGGTCGATGTCCAGCAATTCGATGGCGCCGAAGCCCAGCAATAGCCCAGGGCGCAACGGCGCTTCGCTGAAGAACGGCGCCAGCGAATACAGGCCGACCTCCACCTTGCGTGCGAGGTTGGCCAGCAACTCCACATCCACCCCGGGTGAGGCCAGGGCACTGAGGTGGAAGCCGGCGCTGGCGGGGATGGCGCTGAACCAGGGTGCCAGGTCGCCGCCCAGGCGTGCCAGGATACGCTCACGGCGGGCACTGTAGACTTCGTGGCAGCGGCGGATGTGCTTGTTCAGGTGGCCTTCGCCCAGAAAGCGCGCCAGCGCCCACTGCAGCAAGGTCGGGCTGTGCCAATCGCTGAGGTGCTTGGCCACGCAAGCGGCCTGCAACACGGCGGGTGGCAACACGGCATAGCCCAGCCTCAGCTCGGGCAGCAAGGTCTTGGAAAAAGTCCCCACATAAGCCACCAGGCCATGGCGGTCGAGGCGCTTGAGTGCATCCGAGGCCGGCCCGTGGTAACGGAATTCGCAGTCGTAATCGTCTTCGATGATCAGTGCGCCCAGCTCGGCAGCCCGTGCCAGCAGGGCGTGCCGGCGTGGCTCGCTCATCGGCATGCCGAGTGGGAACTGGTGCGAGGGCGTCACGTAGATCAGCCGGGTGCCGTCGGCGATCTGCTCCACGCACAGGCCTTCTCCATCCACCGGAACCGACTGCAGCCGTGCACCCAGGGCCAGAAACAGTTGCCGTGCCGGCGGGTATCCGGGGTCTTCCATCGCCACCTGGCAGCCTGGCTCGACCAGCACCCGGGCGATCAGGTCCAGTGCCTGCTGGGCGCCGTTGCACACCAGCAGGTCGGCTGCGCTGCAGTGCACACCGCGCGCGTAGGCGATGTGGTGGGCAATGGCTTCGCGCAGCTCCGGCAGGCCCTGGGCCGGAAATTGTCGCTCGGGGTGGCGCTGGCTACGGCGCAGCGCGTAGTTCAGGCAACTGCGCCACTGGTCAAACGGGAACTGCGCCTTGCTCGAAGCACCGCCGACGAAGTCATAGCGCGAGGGTGCGTGCAGCTGGCGTTGGCCGAGCACGGTGGCGCGTTGCTGCCAGCGCTCGAGGGAGGCGGCGCCGGCCAGGGGGATGGTGTCTGCTTCGTTATTGCGCAGCGGATGGCGCGGGGTGACGAAGGTGCCACGGCCGACCACGCCGCTGAGCAGGTTGTCGTAGGTTAGCCGTGAATAGGCTTCGGCCACGGTCTTGCGCGAGACGCCCAGTTGTTCTGCCAGCAGGCGGGTAGGTGGCAGTTGGGTGCCGGCGGCCAAGTGGCCGCTGTCGATACCGTCGCGCAATTGCTGGTAAAGCTGATCGGCCAGGCCTTTGCGGCCCTCCAGACGAATGTGCAGTTCCATGGGGCGGTCCAGAGCAGGGGAGTGCTCAGGATAGCGGATCAGGGGTGTGCGCAATATCTGCAGGCACGGCTGCATGCCGATACTCAGAGCCGAGCGGTGCTTACGGTGATAAAGCCTTTGTCCGCCAGCGCAATGCGTATCACTGTCTCGTCCGCCGGTGCCTTGCGGCTGCGCTTGATGCGCACGCCATCCACCGCGGCAGCTTTCAGATGCTCTGTGATGGCTCGCCCGTTCGGGTCGAAGAACACTTCGCTGGCCAGCAACTCGATACGTTCGACCAGTTGCCGGGAGTGTTCGTCGGTGGCGCAGAAGAACATCACCCCCGACAGGTGAGGGTCTTCATCGGGGTTGCTGATGTCGTGGGCCAGCATTTCACGCAGGCTGCTGCGCAGTGCGGCAATGGAGCGGGCGTACAGGTGCATACGGAGCCTCCTCTGGATCGCGACCTTGCGTTGTCCAGTGCCGATCTTGTTTTCTGCGCGCAGTGGCAGCAAGTAAGACGCTTCCTATAACTTTGTGGGAAATTTCTGAGGATGCTGGAAGGCCACCGCTGACTGGCGGGAGGCAGGTGTCTGCGGCACAATTCGGCGTCTGATACCCGCCTTGCCGAGGATTGCCATGAACAGCCATTTCCAGCCCGTCGACCTGAAAAAGGCCTATCGCCTGTTGAACCACGGCCCGACAGTGCTGGTTTCGGCCAGCCACGAGGGGGTAGACAACGTCATGGCAGCTGCCTGGGCTTGTGCCCTGGACTTCGACCCGCCCAAGGTAACCGTGGTGCTCGACAAGATCGCCCGCACCCGGCAGTTGGTGGAGGGCAGTGGCTGGTTCGTGATCCAGGTGCCGACCGCTGCGCAGGCGCAACTGACCCACCAGGTGGGGACCCGCAGCCTGTTCGACCAGCCCGACAAACTGGCCAGCATCGGTGTGCAGCTGGCGAGGGTCGAAGGGCATGCGGCGCCATTGGTGCAAGGCTGCTCGGCGTGGTTGATGTGCCGAGTGATCGACGAACCGCATAACCAGAACACCTATGACTTGTTCATAGGCGAAGTGGTGGCCGCCTGGGCGGATGACCGGGTGTTCCGGGATGGGCACTGGGCCTATGAAAGTGCCGACCCGCAGTGGCGCAGCCTGCACTACGTCGCGGGTGGGCATTTTTATGCGATTGGCGAGGCGGTGGTGGTTGAGCCGCAGTAACACCTGTGTTGGCTTCTTCGCGGGCATGCCCGCTCCAACCGCATAGCAACAGGCTGTAAGGCCCCAGAAGAGGTTGGCACGGAACTCAGAGCGCGGCAGCCCCAGCCTTGGCCACCTGGGCATCCTGCTCGGACTTGACCCCGGACACGCCAATCGCGCCTACCACCTGGCCTTCCACCCGCAGCGGCACGCCGCCTTCCAGGCTGGTCAGCAGCGGCGCGGTCACGAAAGCAGTACGGCCGCTATTGACCATCTCTTCATAATCCCGCGTCTCCTTGCGCCCCAATGCGGCAGTGCGCGCCTTTTCCATTGCGATGTAAGCACTGGCGGGCGCGCAGCCGTCCAGGCGCTCCAGGGCCAGCGGATGGCCGCCGTCGTCGACCACGGCGATGGTCACGTTCCATTGCTGCGCCTGGGCTTCCTGGCGCGCGGCGCTCAGTACGCGGGCAATTTCGGCCTGGCCGATCACGAACTTGCTATGCATGGGGGTCTCCGGGTTCAAGGCTGCTTCGACGATTTCGATCCAGTGCCGCACAGGCGTGCGCCCAGCCCCGTCGAGGTGGGCCTGGCAGCCGATGTTGGCCGTGGCGATGACTTGCGGTTTGCCGCTTTCCAGCGCATTCAGGCGATTGTCGCGCAGTTGCAGCGACAATTCAGGCTGGGTCAGCGAATAAGTGCCCGCCGAGCCGCAGCACAGGTGGCCGTCGGGCACCGAGGTCAGGGTAAAGCCCAGCCGCGTCAGCAATGCTTCTACCGCACCGCCCAGTTTCAGGGCGTGCTGCAGTGTACATGGGCAGTGGAAGGCCAGACGCTGTTCGGCGCAAAGGCTCAGTTGCTCGACGGGTTCATCGCGCAAAACTTCTACCAGGTCGCGGGACAGTGCGCTGACCCGCGCGGCCTTGGCAGCGTAGTGAGGGTCTTTTTCCAGCAGGTGGCCGTAGTCGCGGACAAATGCGCCGCAGCCACTGGCAGTTTGTACGATCGCCTCGGCACCTGCTTCGATGGCGGGCCACCAGGCGTCGATATTGCGCTGTGCCCGCTGCAGGCCCTGCTCCTGAGCATTCAGGTGATAGTCCACCGCGCCACAGCAACCGGCCTGCTGGATCGGTTGCACGCTGATGCCCAGGCGGTCGAGCAGCCGCGCAGCCGCGGCGTTGGTATTGGGTGACAGGGTTGGTTGCACGCAACCTTCCAGCATCAGCACCCGGCGTGCATGGCGTGGCGCGGGGCGGTCGCCGGGTGGCGTGATGCGGGCCGGCAGCTTGCGTTTGAGCGTGGCCGGCAGCAGCGGGCGCAGCGCCTGGCCGCTGCGGGTCAGGGCTTTGAACAATGCCGGGCGCGGCACTACCGCACGCAGGCCCTGGCGCAGCAGGCGCTGGCCGAGCGGGCGCGGCACCTGCTGCTCGACCACCGCCCGGCCAATGTCCAGCAGGTCGTGGTACTTCACCCCGGATGGGCAGGTGGTTTCGCAGTTGCGGCAGGTCAGGCAGCGGTCCAGGTGCAACTGGGTGCTGGCGGTGACCGGCTTGCCTTCGAGCACCTGCTTGATCAGGTAGATACGCCCGCGCGGGCCGTCCAGTTCATCGCCTAGCAACTGGTAAGTGGGGCAGGTGGCGGTGCAGAAGCCGCAGTGCACGCAGGATCGCAGGATGCTTTCGGCTTCTTCGGCGCGGGCCAGGCGGCGGGCTGTTTCGCTGAGGTTGGTTTGCATGGTCTGGCCTCACAGGTCCGGGTACAGGCGACCGGGGTTGAACACCCCCTGGGGGTCGAGCTGCTGCTTGAGGGCGCGGTGGTAGCGCATCAGGGCGGCGGACAGCGGCGGGCTGCTGGCTGCACCGGGGGCATAGCAGGTGGCGTGGCCGCCCACCTTGGCGACCTGGTCGCGAATGGCCTGAACCGGTGCGCCGGTTGTGAGCCAGCGCTGGGCGCCACCCCAGTCGATCAGCTGTTGGCCGGGCAGGTCCAGCTCGCCGCAGGCGTTGGGTACGGACAGGCGCCACAGCGGAGCGGCGCCGGCAAAAAATGGCAGCCGTTGTTCGCGCAGGTCGCTCCAGAACCGGTTGTGGAGTGTTTCGCCACCCAGGCGCCGGTACGCCGACTGCACCGAGCCTTCGCCGCCTTCCAGGCGCAGGTACAGTGCTTCGCCGTCATGGCAGGCGGCGCTGATCGGTAGCGGTTGCTGCCCCCATTCGGCCAGCTCCGCCAGGGCTTCATGGCGGCTCATCGGCAGGCGCAGGCCAAGGCATTGACGTGGGCGTGGCAGCACTTTCAGCGACACTTCGGTCAGCAGCCCCAGGCAGCCGAAGCTGCCCGCCATCAGGCGTGATACATCGTAACCGGCCACGTTCTTCATCACCTCGCCGCCAAAGCGCAACAGCTTGCCGTGGCCGGTGATCACGCGGGTGCCAAGCACATAGTCACGCACCGACCCGGCCCACGGCCGCCGTGGGCCAGACAACCCGGCCGCGACCATCCCTCCCAGCGTGGCTTCCGGGCCCAGGTGCGGTGGTTCGCAGGGCAGCATCTGGCCGGCTTCGTGCAGGGCCGCCTCGATTTCGCGCAGCGGCGTGCCGGCGCGGGCGGTGAGCACCAGTTCGGTCGGATCGTAGCTGACGATGCCGCGGTGGCTGCGGGTATCGAGCACTTCACCGGCCACTGGGTTGCCGAGCATCGCCTTGCTGTTGCTGCCCTGGATACGCAGTGGCGTGCGTTGGTTCAGCGCCTGGTTTACCTGTTCCAGCAGTGCCTGGCTCATGTCGCGGTCCATGCTCATCAGAAACGCTCCAGTTCGGGGAAGGGCAGCTGCCCATGGTGCACATGCATGGCGCCGAATTCGGCGCAGCGGTGCAAGGTGGGAATGTTCTTGCCGGGGTTGAGCAGGCCCTGCGGGTCGAAGGCGGCCTTCACCGCGTGGAACAGGGTGATTTCGTCGCTGTTGAACTGCGCGCACATCTGGTTGATCTTCTCGCGGCCCACGCCATGTTCACCGGTGATGCTGCCGCCCACTGCCACGCACAGTTCGAGGATCTTGCCGCCGATGGCTTCGGCACGCTCCAGCTCGCCGGGGCGGTTGGCATCGAACAGGATCAGCGGATGCATGTTGCCGTCGCCGGCATGGAACACATTGGCCACGCGCAGGCCGTATTCAGCGGACAGGTCACTGATACCCTTGAGCACCCGGGGCAGTTCGCGGCGCGGGATGGTGCCGTCCATGCAGTAGTAGTCCGGGGAGATGCGCCCTACCGCTGGAAAGGCGTTCTTGCGCCCGGCCCAGAAGCGCACGCGCTCGGCTTCGTCGCAGGCCAGGCGCACCTCGCGGGCCCCGGCATGCGTCAGTACGTCGGCGACCCGCGCGCAGTCGTCGTGTACGTCGGCCTCCACGCCATCCAGCTCGCACAGCAGGATCGCCGCCGCGTCCACCGGGTAGCCAGCGTGGATGAAGTCCTCGGCGGCGCGGATCGCCAGGTTGTCCATCATCTCCAGGCCGCCGGGGATGATGCCGGCCGCGATGATGTCGGCGACTGCCCGGCCGGCGTCCTCGACGCTGTCGAAACTGGCCAGTAGCACTCGCGCCACCTGGGGCTTGGGTAGCAGCTTGACGGTAACTTCGGTGACGATACCCAGCATGCCTTCGGAGCCGGTGAACAGCGCCAGCAGGTCGAAACCTGGGCTGTCCAGGGCATCGCTGCCGAGGGTCAGGTGCTCGCCCTCGATCGTGAGGATTTCCACCTTGAGCAGGTTGTGCACGGTCAGGCCGTACTTGAGGCAGTGCACGCCACCGGCATTTTCGGCGACGTTGCCACCGATGGAGCAGGCTATTTGCGAGGAGGGGTCTGGTGCGTAGTACATACCATGAGGTGCGGCGGCCTGGGAGATGGCCAGGTTGCGCACGCCCGGCTGCACACGGGCGTAGCGACCCTGCGGGTTCACCTCAAGGATACGATTGAAGCGCGCCATCACCAGCAGGATGCCCTTCGCCAGCGGCAGGGCACCGCCCGACAGGCCGGTACCGGCGCCTCGGGCGACCACCGGTACGCCACGTTGGTGGCACAGTTTCAGTAGTGTTTGCACCTGCTCCAGGCGCTCGGGCAGCACCACCAGCAGTGGCACGGTGCGGTAGGCCGACAGGCCGTCGCATTCGTAGGGTTTGAGGTCTTCTTCGCGGTGCAGGATTTCGAGGTCTGGCAGGGCATCGCGCAGCGCCTGCAACAGGTCAGCCTGGTTCACGTTGGGCAACGCGCCATCGACGCGCTCGTCGTACAGGATATTCATCGGCTCACTCGGCAACGGTTTTTGTTGTTGTTGGCAAAGCGATCACCCTGCCAGCGTGCGCGTGCCGGCGGCTGTAGTCGAGTGCGGCAGGTACTGGTCCTACCAGTTTTTCTGCCAGGCTGTGGCTATTACCGGCTTTGTCCGGCTAGATTGAAGCCAGTGATGCAACTGGTCCTACCAGTAGGGGCGTTGAGATGGGTACTGAAGGCAAGGCCAAGGTCGCCGATCAGGTCGCCGAACGGGTCGAACGGTTGATCGTCGAAGGCGTACTGAAGGTGGGCCAGGCGCTGCCGTCCGAGCGGCGGCTGGTGGAAAAACTAGGCTGTTCGCGCTCGGCTCTGCGGGAGGGCCTGCGCATCCTGCGTGGGCGCGGCATCATCGACACCGAGCAAGGGCGTGGCTCGTTCGTCGCCGACCTGACGGGGCAGGTGGGGAGCACGCCGTTGATGCACCTGTTCAGCTCGCAACCGCGCACGTTGTTCGACTTGCTGGAGGTGCGGGCGTTGCTGGAGGCGGAGTCGGCGCGGCTGGCGGCTTTGCGCGCCACCGAGGTCGACCGTTTGCTGATCCGTCGGCGCTACGAAGAAATGCTGGCTGCCCATGAAACCGCGCAGGCGCTCGATGCTCGCGAGCATGCCCACCGTGACCATGCCTTTCACCGGGCGATCAGCGAGGCGTCGCATAACCCGGTGCTGGTGCATACCCTGCAATCGCTCAGTGACCTGACCCTGAGTACTGTGTTCGCTTCGGTCAACAACCTGTACTGCCGGCCTGCGCAGAAACGCCAGATCGATCGCCAGCATGCACGGTTGTATCACGCAGTGATGGAGCAACTGCCGGAGCAGGCTCAGCGGGCCGCACGCGAGCACATCAACGGGATACGTGACAGTTTGCGAGAGATAGAGCAGGAAGAGCAGCGCTTGGTCAGGGCGACCATGCGCATGGATGGCTGGGGTTGAATTGTAACCCCGCACCGGCCTGTTCGCGGACAATGCCGAGCACAGGCCGGTACAGGTTCACTCAATGGTCAGCCACAGGGTCATCCTGAGACAGGATTGCCCTGGCCAACTCTTCATCATTGGCTTGCAGCCCTGGGTGGTCCTTGCGGGCCTGTTCCAAAGCCGACTCCACATAGGCGCCGCGGATGGCACCGCCGCTGGCGACGAACGCAGAAAGCTCGTCACGGGCCGGGATGATCCGTTTGTCATCCTTGAAGGTCGAATACAGCGAGGCGGAAACACCGGCCGAGGTGGCGACGTCGCCCGCATCGACGCGGGCCAGGGCAGCACCGGCAGGCAGCAGGAGCAGCAGCGCAGGGGCGAGGAATAGGTGGCGCATGTCGTGTTCTCCAGTAGCGTGAAGCACAGGGAAATAAACCACTCAGTGTTTAAGAGAGCAGGTGAGTGCGGGTAGTTCCCTTTCCTGGCTGGAATGACGAGAGGGGCAGGTACAGCGCAGGGCTCGATCTCAGTGAGGCCTCTGTGGAAGCGGCTCAAGGGTCAAATCGACAACCGCACCACCCGGTTGTCCAGCACCTGTTGCTCCTGTCCCCGCCGCTTGTTCACTACAAGCTCACCAATCGCAATCAGCCGGGTGCGCGTGATGTTGCGCGACAACCCCAGCAACTGCGCGGTATGCACCTGGTTGTAATGGCAGAACCGGTACGCCGAGCGCAGCAGGGCATTTTCCACCTTCTCGTAAAGATCACCCGACTGCTCCTCGTACAGCCGGCTGAACGCGCGCTGTAGCAAGTCATCCACGCCATTGCCTGCCGGCTCCTCCTCTTGCCGTTCGATACGCAAGTTGGACAAACGCAGGTCCTGCGCTTGCACCGTGCCATCGCCACAGGTCAACAAGCTGTGGTGAATCACGTTTTCCAGCTCACGGATGTTGCCCGGCCAACTGTACTCGACCAGCTTGGCCTGGGCCTTGGGGCTCAGTTCCACCGGCCCGTAGCCCAACCGGTCGCTGTAACTGCGGATGAAATGCCGGGCCAGTGGCAGGATGTCGCCCGGACGGTCGCGCAACGGGTGCAACTGCAACGTCACCACGTTCAGCCGGTAGTACAGGTCTTCACGGAAATGTCCGGCGTTGATGGCCTTTTCCAGCTGTACGTTGGTCGCCGCCAGGACCCGCACGTTGATCGGGATGCTCTTGCGCGAGCCCAGCCGCACCACTTCGCGTTCTTGCAGTACACGCAGCAGCTTGACCTGGATCGGCAGCGGCAAGTCGCCAATTTCGTCGAGGAACAAGGTGCCGCCGTTGGCCTCTTCGAACCAGCCGGCCTTGGCCGCGAGGGCGCCGGTGAAGGCGCCCTTTTCATGGCCGAACAGTTCGGCTTCCACCAGCGACTCGGAAAATGCGCCGCAGTTGACCGCAACGAACGGGCCGTTGCGCCGACCGCTGAGGTTGTGGATGTGGCGTGCGACCAGCTCCTTGCCCGTGCCGGTTTCGCCGATGATCAGGACGCTGGCCTCGCTGGGGGCGACCTGTTGCAGGTGGGCGAGCAGCGCCTGTGATCTTGGGTCTTCGAAGACCTGTGCGGTCGCCCGGATCGAGGTAGCCAGTGTCGGTGACGGGGGGAGGGTCAGCAGTTGCATGGGCAGTCCTCAGGAGTAGAAGGATGGGGCAGGGCGTTTGTCGTTGAGGGCCCACTCGCCAAGTTCGTGGATGCGATAGTCCACCGGGTCGTGCAGGGTTTGCGTGCGCAGGTTGCGCCAGTGCCGGTCGAAGCGCAGCGAGGCATGCGTGGCGCGGGCACCGGTAACCTCGAACAGGCGGTTGCAGATGTCCAGGCCGTGGCGGCTGGCGGCGACCTTGGCAGTGCTGATGGCCAGGGCCAGGTCGCCGCGCTCATCAGCGGTAAGTGCATGTTCCTTGACCCAGGCGGCGTCCAGCTGGCGCGCGGCCCGCTCGATCAGCAGGCGCACGCTTTCCAGGCCAACCCAGAACTCGCCGTAATGGCGCAGTACGTAAGGGTCTTCGGCGCTGCTGGCGGCGCTGGAGCGGAACCACGGGCGGCTTTCCTTGAGGGTGTACTGACGGGCTTCATCGAAGGCGCCTTCGGCAATGCCGAGGAACAGGTTGGCGAAATGCAGCTGGGCGATCAGTGGACGCAAGGCGGCGAACGGGGTGCTCAAGGGGCCTGGATCAAGCAGCAGTTCGTTGTGCTCGACCCGTACCCGCTCGAAGGTGGCGCTGCCACTGTCGGTCTGGCGCTGGCCGATGTTGTTCCAGTCGCTGTGCAGACTGATGCCGGTGCGGCCGCTGGGGATGGCGGCAATCAGCAACTTGCCGCCGGCACGTTCGTCCACTGCCGAGGCAATCAGCATTTCCGAGTCGCTGGCGCCGGAGCAGAAACTCTTCTTGCCCGAAAACTCGCACCAGCCGTCGAAATGCTTGACCACGGTGCGGGTGTCCAGCGGGTTCAGGGCATTGCCCCAGAACCACTGTTTGCGAGCAGTCTGTTCGAACCACGGTTGCCATTGGTCCGGGCGCGAGAACAGGCGCACGGTGGCCAGCATCAGGTGGTGAAAACCGAAAACATGGGCGATGGAGCTGTCGACCCGCGCGAACTCGCGCACCACCGCGAAGGTGTCGTGCCAGCTGGCACCCTGGCCGCCGAACGCCTGTGGGATCGCCAGTGACAGCAAGCCGCTGTCACGCAAAGCGTTGCGCTCGGCTTTGGGTGTGCCACCGCGTTCGTCGCGTTCCACAGCGGTCTGGGCAAACTGCCCGGCCAGTTCGCGGGCAATCGCCAAGGCCGGGCGCAGTGGTGTAGTCACAGGTGCATTCATGGCCGCTCCTCAGGCGCTTTTACGCAGGGCGTGGTGGGCGCCGAACAGTGGCACGGCACGCTCGGCGGCCAGGCGGATACGGGCGGCAAGGGCGTCGCTGGAGACGCGGTAGTCGGCCATTTCCGCCTGGCTGGCGAATACGCCGATGGGCAGGGTCAGGGCCTGCAGGAAGCTGAACAGCGGGCGCAGCTGGTGGTCGAGCACCAGCGCGTGGCGTTCGCTGCCACCGGTGGCGGCGAGCAACACCGGGGTGTCGACCAAGGCGTCCTGGCCGATCAGGTCGAACAGGTGCTTGAAGTGGCCGGTGAAGCTGCCGCGGTACACCGGCGTGGTCACCACCAGCAGGTCGGCCCGTTCCACCAGGCGCAGTTGCTGCTCGACAGTGTCGGGCAGTTCGCTGCGCCACAGGGCGCTGCCCAGTGGCCGGGCGATCTCGCCCAGTTCGATCAGGTGCGGCTTGATGTGCAGGTGTTCGGCCAGTTCGGCGAGGATCGCTTCGGTCAGGGCCAGGGTGCGCGAAGGGCGGGAAGTGCCGCCGGACAGGGCTACGACGTTCAGTGGGGTGCTCATGGGCTAGTCTCCGGTTCTGGTTGAGCGGGACTTTGCTTGAGCAATCGTCGTGCCTGGTTCTAATGTTGTTATAGATCAACGAGTTAGCGGGTATTAGTGGCTGCGCTGCTGTTGCCGTGCGGGCGTTTTGTGTTGATCAGGTGTTGCGCTGCAAACAGTTGGCCGGGTGTTGGCGGCTGTACAGTTGGGAGAGTTATAGAGGATTAATGAATAGGTAAAAAAGAATAAGAAGTCATATTCTTATTCTATTTTTATCTTCAAGGTGCTGCGTGGTGCTGCCCAGCAGCCCCAAGCACCCTAGATGTGGGGGGCGTTGCGAGGGGATACCCCACCCGCAAATTCCGGTTTCAAATGCCCCTGTTCATCCAGCAGGTAAGCATCCATCACCTCCCGCACCACCGGCCCGGCCACTCGGCCCCCAGCCTCGCCGTTCTCGATCATCACGGCCACCACCACGCTCGGGTGGTCAGCCGGGGCAAAGCCAACGAACAGGGCGTTGTCACGGTGCCTTTCCAGCGTCTTGTCGCGGTTGTAGCGCTCACCCTGTTTGATTGCCACCACCTGCGCGGTACCGCTCTTGCCTGCAATCCGGTACTGCGCACCGGCGGCTGCGGCGCGGGCGATGCCGCGCGGGTCGTGCATGACCATCTGCATGCCTTGGCTGACCTGGTCCCAGGCGTGCTTGTCATGCAGCACGATATTGGGCATTGGGTTGGGGTCCACCGGCACATCGCCGCCCACGGTCATGGCCAGGTGCGGGCGATGCCACACGCCTTTGCTTGCCAGCAGGCTGGTGGCTTGGGCCAGCTGTAGCGGGGTGACCTGCATGTAGCCTTGGCCAATGCCGAGGATCAGTGTCTCACCCGGGAACCAGGCCTGGCGCCGCGTGGCGCGCTTCCACTCGGCCGAAGGCATCAGCCCCGAGGCCTCCTCGAACATGTCCAGCGACACCTTCTGGCCCAGGCCGAACTCGGCCATGTAATCGTGCAGGCGGTCGATGCCCAGTTTATGAGCCAGGTCGTAGAAGTAGGTGTCGTTGGAGCGCATGATGGCGGTGTACATGTCTACCCAGCCGTCGCCGCTGCGGTTCCAGTTGCGGTACTTGTGGTCGTAGTTGGGCAACTCATAGTAGCCAGGGTCGAACACCCGGCTGCCAGGGGTGATCACGCCGCTGTCGAGGCCGGCGATGGCAACTTCAGGTTTAACCGTCGAGCCGGGCGCATACAGGCCACGCAGCACGCGGTTGAACAACGGGCGGTCGATCGAATCGCGCAGGGCGGCGTACTGCTTGAAACTAATGCCCTTGACGAACAGGTTGGGGTCGAAGCTGGGGTTGCTGACCATCGCCAGTACGTCGCCATTGGCCGGGTCCAGCACCACCACCGAGCCACGGCGCTCGCCCAGGGCCTTTTCCGCGGCCACCTGCAAGTGCGCGTCCAGGGTCAGGACAATGTCCTGACCAGGGGTTGGGTCCTTGTGGTTGAGCACGCGCATCACCCGGCCCTGGGCGTTGGTCTCGACCTCTTCATAGCCCACGTGGCCATGCAGCTGGCTCTCGTAGAAGTGCTCGATGCCGGTCTTGCCGATTGACTGGGTGCCGCGGTACTCGGTGCTGTCGAGGACCTTGGCTTCTTTCTCGTTGATGCGCCCCACATAGCCGACCGAATGGGCGAAATGCTCGGCCAGCGGGTACTCGCGGATGAACTGCGGCTCGACCTCCAGGCCCGGCAGGCGGAACTGGTTTACCGCGACCAGGGCGATCTGCTCTTCGCTCAGGCCCACCATCAGGGTCACCGGCTCGAACGGCTTGCGGCCACGGCGCAGGTCTTTGTCGAACTGCTTGCGGTCGTCTTCGGTCAGGCCTAGTACCTGGGTCAAGGTGTCGAGTACTTTGGCCGAATCGCCGCCGGCCCGCTCACGGGTCATGGTCAGGTCGAAACTGGGCTTGTTGTCGGCCAGCACCACGCCATTGCGGTCGTAGATCAGCCCGCGTTCGGGGGCGATGGGTAGCACGTGCACGCGGTTGTTTTCCGACACCGCGGTCTGCTGGTCGTGCTGCAGTACCTGCAGCACATAGAGCCGGCCCACCAATACGGCACACAGGCTGAACACCAGGGCGGCGCAGGCCAGAAGCCGGCGGTTCACCAGGTGTTTTTCCTTTTCGTGGTCCTTGAGAGGGATGGGTTGCGGCATCAGGGGCTCTTTCCTACAGGCATCGCGCTGGCCGTGCGGGCGCGCGATCGGGCCGGGGATGCTACGCAACACATCCCGCCCTCTCAAGGCGAGGCGCGGCTGGCCGCAGGCTGATAACGCCTGTGTGTCCCATGATCAGGGCGCTGGCGGCAAACATGAAGATTTGTTCATGGCTGAGCCGCATGGAGGATTCGATGCTGGTTTTTTGCGTCATTATGGATCCATAAATGAATCGTGTTCGATTAACGAACGAAAAATCATATTAGGCTTAAGCGGATAACCTATTGAAATAAATAGATAAAAAATAAAATTGGTAGATCGGTCACATAGAGTTTTGGTGGTTTTCTCAAAGCGCTTGGCTTTGGTTTGTTGTTTGTGGATCCATTATCTGATTGATTAGCGCCTGACAACGGCCGGAGCCCTCCTGCCGTATGCGACAACAATTACAAAAAGGGTCCAGTCATGAATGGCTTTCCAAGGGTACGGAACCGTCAGGGTTCCATGCGCTTTGCCGGCGTGTGCGCATCAGTTCTCCCACCTGTGAACCGGCAGGTGGCCCCATGAATACCGACCTCAAGCAACGCCTGGACAACGACCCAATGGGCCGCTTCCAGTGCCTGGCCATTGGTATTTGCATCATCCTCAACATGATCGATGGCTTCGACGTGCTGGTCATGGCCTTCACCGCCGCCTCGGTGTCCGCCGAGTGGGGCCTGAACGGCGCACAGGTAGGGCTGCTGCTCAGCGCCGGCCTGTTCGGCATGGCAGCCGGGTCGTTGTTCATCGCCCCGTGGGCCGACCGGTTTGGTCGACGCCCACTGATCCTGTTGTGCCTGGCGCTTTCGGGCATTGGCATGCTGCTCTCGGCACTGAGCCAAACCCCGCTGCAATTGGCGCTGTTGCGAGGCCTGACCGGGCTGGGCATTGGCGGCATCCTGGCCAGTAGCAACGTGATCGCCAGCGAGTACGCCAGCAAGCGCTGGCGTGGCCTTGCGGTGAGCCTGCAGTCCACCGGCTATGCCCTGGGCGCGACCCTGGGCGGGTTGCTCGCGGTGTGGCTGTTGGGGCATTGGGGCTGGCGCTCGGTGTTCCTGTTCGGCGGCATCGTCACCGTGCTGGTGATCCCGCTGGTATTGCTGTGGCTGCCGGAGTCGTTGGACTTCCTGCTGGCTCGCCGGCCAGCCAATGCCCTGGCCCGGGTCAACCGCCTGGCAGTGCGCCTCGGTCAGCCGGCACTGGCGCAACTGCCGGCACTGGCGGCGAGGGCGCAGGGTACCACCCGTGGTTTCAGGCAACTGCTGGCGCCGGATATGCGCCGCACCACGTTGGTGATCTGGTTGCTGTTCTTCCTGGTCATGTTCGGCTTCTACTTCGTCATGAGTTGGACGCCGAAACTGCTGGTGGCCGCTGGCCTGTCGGCCCAGCAGGGCATCACCGGCGGTGTGCTGTTGAGTGTCGGCGGCATCCTCGGTGCGGCGCTGATCGGCGGGCTGGCATCGCGTTGGCCACTGACGGGGGTACTGGCGTTGTTCATGCTCATCACCGCCGCACTGCTGGTGTTGTTCGTGGTCAATGGGGCCTCGGTCACTGCTGCGCTGGCGCTGGGGTTGCTGATCGGGCTGTTTTCCAACGGCTGCGTGGCCGGCCTGTATGCCTTGTCGCCAGTGGTCTATGACGCCTCGGTACGCGCCACCGGCGTGGGCTGGGGCATCGGTATTGGCCGCATGGGCGCGATCCTGTCGCCGACCGTGGCTGGCGTATTGCTCGATGGCGGCTGGCAACCGCTGCACCTGTACGGGGTGTTCGCCAGCGTGTTCGTGCTGGCCGCAGGTTGCCTGTTGCTACTGCGGCCAATGGCCAAGCCAGCGGCCGCCCTCTCTACCGATGCACTGAGCCACTGAGTGCAACCCGGCCTGGCCGGGTACCTGAATGCAGCACGTCGCCCCAAGCCCATACCGGCCTGGGGCGGTTGGCTGCGCCTATGAAAAGCGGAGAACAATAATAATGATGCACACAACTTGCACGCTGGCCCGTTCGGCCCTGGCGGTGTCGCTGGCGCTTGGCCTGGGTTTGCCGGCCTGGGCCGAGGAGGGCGGCTTCCTTGAAGATGCCAAGGCCGGGCTGACACTGCGCAACTACTACTTCAACCGCGACTTCCGCGACGCAGGGGCGGCCAAGAGCAAGGTCGAAGAATGGGCCCAGGGTTTCATTTTCAAGTTCAGCTCTGGCTACACATCGGGGCTGATCGGTGTTGGCCTGGACGGTATCGCCATGTTCGGCGTGAAGCTGGACAGCGGCCGTGGTACCAGCGGCTCCGAACTGCTGCCGGTGCACGATGACCGGCGTGCGGCCGGCGACTATGGTCGCGCCGGTCTGGCGGCCAAGCTGCGTATTTGCGCGACCGAACTGAAGGTCGGTGAGCTGTTGCCGGATATTCCGCTGCTGCGCTACGACGATGGCCGCCTGCTGCCACAGACGTTCCGCGGGGCAATGCTCGATTCGCGGGAGATCGAAGGCCTGAGCCTGCAGGCCGGCCAGTATCGCGAGGTGAGCCTGCGCAATTCTTCCGACATGCAGGACCTTTCCGCCTGGGCCGCGCCTGGGGTGACTTCGGATGGTTTCAACTATGTCGGCGCCGAGTACCGCTTCAACCAGCAGCGCACGCAGATCGGCGCCTGGCATTCGCAACTGGAGGACATTTACCAGCAAAGCTACTTCAACCTGCTGCACAGCCAGCGGCTGGGGGAGTGGACACTGGCGGCCAACCTTGGCTACTTCATCGACCGGGATGATGGACAGGCGCGCATTGGTGATATCCAGAGCCGCACTGGCTACGCTTTGCTGTCGGCCTCGCACAGTGGCCATACCCTGTACCTGGGGTTGCAGAAGGTCAGTGGCGACAGCCCGTGGATGTCGGTGTATGGCAGTAGCGGGCGGACCTTGGGCAACGACATGTTCAACGGCAACTTCAGCAACGCCGACGAGCGCTCGTGGCAAGTGCGCTACGACTACAATTTTGCCGCTATGGGTGTGCCTGGGTTGCTGGCCATGGTGCGCTACGGGCATGGTGAAAATGCCACCACGGCGGCCGGCAGCAATGGCAAGGAGTGGGAGCGCGATACCGAAGTGAACTACACCTTCCAGAGCGGGGCGTTGAAGAACCTCAACATCCGCCTGAACAATGCGACCAACCGGCGCAGCTTTAACAGTGATTTCGACCAGACGCGGCTGATTGTCAGCTATCCGCTGACGTTGTAAACGCCGCGACTTAATCGTTGGCTGGCCTGCCGGCGATGTGGGCTAACAGGCCACCAACAACCCCTCACCTTGCGCTAAGATGCCCGCTCATGTCCCTGGAAGTAGCCTGGATGAGCAAGCCCGGTCAAATGGTGCTGGTCGCGTTGCGCAAGATGATCGCCTCGGGCGAGCTGGCGGCCGGCGAGCGCTTGATGGAAGTCCCCACCGCCGAGCTGTTCGGCGTTTCTCGCATGCCGGTGCGCATGGCGTTTCGTACCCTTGAGCAGGAAGGCTTGCTGGTGCGTTTTGGCGGCCGGGGCTTTCAGGTGCGCTCAGTCAGTGCCGATGACATCGCCGGTGCGGTCGAGGTGCGCGGCGTACTGGAGGGGCTGGCCGCGCGCCAGGCTGCAGAGCGTGGTTTGTCGGTGCAAGCACGCGCGGCGCTGCAGCAGTGCCTGGTCGATGGCGACCAGCTGTTCGACAAGGGCTTCGTGACTGAAGAAGACCTGCAGGCTTACCACGACCTGAACATGCGCTTTCACCAGGTGATCATCGAAGCCAGCCACAACCCGGCCATTGCCGATGCCCTGGCGCGCAACGACCACCTGCCGTTCGCCTCGGTCACCGCGCTGGCGGTGGACCGCCATGACCTGGCCCGCGAATACCGGCGCTTCAATTTTGCTCACATGCAGCATCACGCGGTGTTCGATGCCCTGACCAACCGCCAGGGTGCCCGCGCCGAAGCGATCATGCGCGAGCACGCCAATGCCACCTTGCGCTACGCCGAGACCTTTGGCGGGGCGACGGCAGACGCAGGCATGAAGGTTATCCTGCCCTCGGCGTAAACCGGTTCAGATATCCAGCACCAGCAGCGGCGTTTTCGAGCGCGAGCAGCAGGGCGTGAACTGATCGTTCAGCGCCTGCTCCTCTTCGGTAAGGAACATGTCGCGGTGGTCCGGCGTACCCTGCAGCACGCGCGTCAGGCAGGTGCCGCAGATACCCTGTTCGCACGACATGGCAATCTCGATACCGTGCTGTTCCAGCACCTGCACCACGGTCTGGTCGGCCGGCACCTCGAACACCTGCCCCGTGCTGCCCACCTGCACCGAGAAGCTACCGTCGTTGCTGGCATCCACCGGCGCTGCGGCAAAATACTCGCGGTGCAGGTTGGCCTCCTGCCAGCCCAGTCCCTTGGCGCTGTCCAGCACATGCTGCATGAACCCGCCGGGCCCGCAGACATACAGGTGCGCATCCTCTTGCGGGTTGCCCAGCACCCGGGCGATATCCAGTGCGGTTTCCGGTTGCTCGTCAAAGTGTACGAACAGGCGGTCGGCGAACGGCGCGTTGCGAATGCGTTCGACAAAGGCCGCACGCTCGCTGGAGCGGGCGCAGTAGTGCAGCTCGAAGTCATGGCCGCTGTGGGACAGCTGCTCGGCCATGCACAGAATCGGGGTAATGCCGATGCCACCGGCAAACAGCAGGCTGCGCTGCGCCCCCTCGGCCAGCGGGAACAGGTTGCGCGGCGCGCTGATGCGCAGCCGTGCGCCGGCCTGCACTTGCTCGTGCAGGCTGCGTGAGCCTCCCCGCGAAGCCGGGTCGTTGAGCACGCCAATCAGGTAACGGTGGCGCTCCTCGGGGTGGTTGCACAGCGAATACTGGCGCACCAACCCATCGGGCAAATGCACGTCGATATGCGCGCCAGCGCTGAACGCCGGCAGCAAGCTGCCATCCGCTGCCGCCAGCTCGAAGCTGCAAATACCTTGCGCTTCGTCGTTACGGGACACCACTACGGCATCGATCATGTCGGCTGTTCCTCAGGCAGGGGTGGCGCTGGTAGCGATCAGTTGCGGTTGTGACGCACGCTCTTTGGCGATGATGCGCTCCAGCACCTTGCGCGACTGCACGCCGCCAGCATCGATGTTCAGCTTCAGCAGGTTGCGCTCGGGGTGGGCCAGCAGGTTCTGCTGCTGGCGTTCGAGCATCTCCAGGTCTTCGCTGAAAATCTTGCCTTGGCCTTCGCGGATGTTGTCGGTCAGGGTTTGGTCATGCGCGGCGAAGTTGCGTGCCATGCCCCAGAAGTACCAAATCGATGTGTCGGTCTCTGGCGTGATGAAATCCACCACGATGCTCGACGCCTTGTGCTGCGCCTCGGCGTGGTAGCCACCCTTGCCGGCATGCGCCACACCCACTTCGATCAGCACATGGCTAGGCGGGGTGAAGCGGCAGATCTGCCAACGGTCCACCGGTACATCATCGGCCAGGCCGTTGCCACGCAGGGCCATGCGCCAGAAGGGCGGGGCCATGATGTTTTCCATGTGCCGGGCGGTGACCACTTCGTCGCCGGTGACGGTGGTGACTGGCGGGGCCTCGTCGATTTCCTTCTGGCCGATGCTGGAGGCATGCACGTAGGTTTCGTGGGTGAGGTCCATCAGGTTGTCGATCATCAGGCGGTAGTCGCAACCGATGTGGAACAGCCCGCCACCGTAGGCCCATTCATCATTCACCGCCCATTCAAGGTGCGGAATCAGCGCCGGGTCGGCCTGCGCCTGGTCGCCTGGCCATACCCAGACAAAGCCATAGCGCTCGACTGCAGCGAAAGTCTTGTTGCAGGGAAAGCCCCGTACCCGCTGGCCGGGCATCGACACGGTCTTGCCATCGCAGCCCATGACCAGGCCGTGGTAGCCGCATACCAGGTTGCCGTCCTCGACATAGCCAAGCGACAACGGCGCACCACGGTGCGGGCAGAAATCCTCGACGGCGGCTACACGGTTCTCGTGGCCACGGTAGAACACGATTTTTTCCCCGCAGATCCGCCGGCCCAAGGGCTTGGTGGCGATCTCGTCGGGGGTGCAGGCAACGTACCAGGTGTTTTTGGGGTACATGGGAGGCTCTCCGGGGTTTTGTTTTTATTTAATGGATCCATTAGAGCCGTTAAAGAAAATCACGGTCAATCTATATTGTGTGTTTATGGTAGGTTTTGTGCGATTATCGGATCTCTGTGGATCCATTGTCGGCTAGCGATGAGAATCGCAATACGCCTCTGCGACCACGTACCTGCTATTACTTAGCAGACACATCACACACCAAGGCCCCTCGATGCTCGCCATCGAAAACCTTCACAAATCATTCCCCACTCCCCAAGGCCCGCTCCCGGTTCTGCAGGGCGTCGATCTGCGCCTGGCACGCGGCAGCAGCCTGGCACTGATGGGCGAGTCGGGCAGCGGCAAGAGCACCTTGCTGCACCTGGTGGCTGGCCTGGACCGGGCCGACAGCGGCCGCATCCTGATCGACGACGTTGCGCTCGACGGCCGTTCGGAAGCGTCTCTGGCACAGTGGCGGCGTGAGGGGATTGGCCTGGTGTTCCAGCAATACAACCTGATCAGCAGCCTGGACGTCGGCCTGAACCTGACCTTCCAGGCTCGCCTGGCCGGGCGGTATGACCCGCATTGGGCGGCTTACCTGGCGCAACGTCTGGGCCTGGCGGGCCTGCTTGCGCGTTACCCGGAACACTTGTCGGGCGGCCAGCAGCAGCGGGTCGCCATCGGCCGCGCGCTGGCCGGGCGACCGGCATGGCTGCTAGCCGACGAACCCACCGGCAGCCTGGATGAGGCCAGCAGCGACGAGGTGCTGAACCTGTTGCTGCAGTTGGTTGCCGAAGCCGGCAGCGGTGTGTTGATGGTGACTCACAGCCCACGGTTGGCGGCGCGTTTGCAGCAGCGCTGCTACCTGCAGGCCGGCTGCGTGCGGCACGAGCAGGGCTGATGAGGCTGTTGTCGCTGGCATTGATGGCGTTGCTCAGCCATTGGCGGCGCCACCGCGTGCAGTGCTTGAGTATCTTCACTGGCCTGTGGCTGGCCACGGCGTTGTGGACCGGGGTGCAGGCGCTGAACAGCCAGGCACGCAGTGACTATGCTCGGGCCAGCGCGGTTTTGGCCGGGCCGTTGCAGGCGCAATTGCTGCCGCGCACTGGCGAGCGCTTCGACCAGGGTTTGTACGTGCAACTGCGCAGGCTGGGCTGGGCGGTATCACCGGTGCTGGAAGGGCGCTTGCGCCTGCCGGGCGAGCCGGCGCGCAGCGTGCGGCTGATTGGCATCGAGCCATTGAGCCTGTCGCCGGCCAGCAGCATTGCCGGTGTACAACTGCAGGCATTCGACCTGCAGGCTTTTATCGGCACGCCCGGGCAAGCCTGGGTTGGGCCAGACACCTTGCGTCAGTTGAGCGCAAACCCCGCGCAGCGGGCCCGCGACAGCGAAGGGCAGTTGCTGCCGCCTTTGGTTTTGCAGCCCGCGTTGGCGCCTGGGGTGATGGTGGTGGACATCGGCCACGCGCAGGCGTTGCTGCATGCATCTGGGCAGTTGTCACGCCTGCTGCTGGCCGGGGCACCTGGGCCATTGCCGGCAGATATCGCCCCCTTCCTCGAACTTCAAACACAGCAGGACGATGGCGGTTTGCAGCGCCTGACCGACAGTTTCCACCTCAACCTGACTGCGCTCGGCCTGCTGGCGTTCATCGTCGGCTTGTTCATCGCCCACGCCGCCATCGGTCTGGCGCTGGAACAGCGGCGTGGGCTGATCCGCAACTTGCGCGCCAGCGGCATCAGCCTGAAGACCCTGCTGTATGCACTGTTGCTGGAGTTGGGCCTGTTCGCGGTGCTGGGCGGGCTTGCCGGGGTGGCCAGTGGTTATGCCTTGGCCGCGTGGCTGCTGCCCGATGTGGCCGCCAGTTTGCGCGGCCTGTATGGCGCACAGGTGGCGGGTACGCTGAGCCTGCCCGCGTGGTGGTGGCTGCTGGGCGTGCTGGTGAGTGTATTCGGGGCATTGCTGGCAGGGCTGGGCAGCGTCATGCGTGCGGCCCGATTGCCGTTGCTGGCGCTGGCGCAACCTCAAGCCTGGCGGCTGGCGCAGGGGCCATGGCTGAGGCGTCAGGCATTGATCGCGGGCTTGCTGCTGTTGCTGGCCTTGGGCTGTGGCGTGTTCGGAGCCAGCCTGCCCAGCGCGTTCGCCATGCTGGCGGGGTTGCTGCTGGCGGCAGCGCTGCTGTTACCGGGCATGCTCGACCGGGTGCTGGCCTGGCTGGCGCGCCGCTGCCAGCGGCCATTGGCGCAATGGTTCGTTGCCGACAGCCGCCAGCAACTGCCGGCCCTGAGCCTGGCGTTGATGGCCCTTTTGCTGGCGCTGGCTGCCAGTGTTGGCGTGGGCAGCATGACCGAGGGTTTCCGCAAGACGTTTGTCGGTTGGCTTGGCCAGCGCCTGTCCGCCGACCTGTATGTCACCCCACGCGATACAGCCCAAGGCCTGCAGATAGTCGAGTGGCTTGAGCAGCAGCCTGCGGCCAGTGTGGTGCTGCCCGGCTGGCGCGTGGACATTCAACTACAAGGTTGGCCGGTACAAGTGCAGGGCATTGTCGATCACTCCGTTTATCGAACGCGCTGGCCACTATTGGAACAGCAGCCACATGCCTGGCAGCGACTGGCCCGCGGGCAGGCTGTAATGCTCAGCGAACAGTTGGCCAGGCGGTTGAAACTGCAACTGGGCGATAACCTCAAGCTGCCTGCGAACACGTCGCCGGCCTTGCCTGTTGTGGGGATCTATGCCGATTACGGCAACCCCAAGGGGCATGTCCTGGTCAATGCCGGCTGGTTGCGCGAAAACTGGCCACAGGCAACCCTGACCGGCTTGAGCGTCGACTTGGCCGCTGAACGGGTGCCGGCGCTCAAGGTCGCTCTGCAACGGCATTTTGCCCTCGACGACAGCCGCGTGGTCGAGCAGGCGCGCCTGAAGCGCTGGTCGACCGACGTGTTCAACCGCACCTTTGCCGCCACCGCTGCCCTCAACAGCCTCACCCTTGGCGTGGCTGGCGTGGCGTTGTTCATCAACCTGTTGACCCTGGGCCAGTCCCGGCTGGGCCAGCTGGCACCGCTATGGGCGCTGGGTGTGCGGCGTATGCAACTGGTCTGGCTGAGCCTTGGCCAGACACTCATGCTGAGCAGCCTCACCGTGTTGATGGCGATCCCGCTGGGGTTGCTGCTGGCCTGGTGCCTGGTCGCGGTGGTCAATGTTCAGGCGTTTGGCTGGCGCCTGCCGCTCTATGTCTTTCCCGTGCAGTTGCTGCAGTTGGCCATGTTGGGGTTGTTCACCAGCCTGCTGGCCAGCGCCTGGCCGCTGTGGCAGCTGGCGCGCCGCCAGCCGCGCGAACTGTTGAGGCCATTTGCCGATGAAGCGTAATGCGTGGCTGTTGCTCAGCGTGTTGTTGTGCGGCTGTGATCAACCAGCACCACAGAGTTATGCCGGGCTTGGGCAGCAGGCCGGCGAATTCAGCCAGGTGACCCGCGACCATCGGCTGGCATTTCCACAGGACCACGGTCCACACGATGGTTTTCGTATCGAGTGGTGGTATGTCACCGCCAACCTGAAGGACGCCCAAGGCCGTGACTGGGGCGCCCAGTGGACGCTGTTCCGCTCGGCCCTGCGCCCAGGCCCGGAGACCACCGACTGGAACAGCCCGAACCTGTGGATGGGGCACGCGGCCTTGACCGGTCCGGGCGGCCACCAGTCTGGCGAAACCCTGGCGCGCGGCGGTATCGGCCAGGCCGGAGTGCAGGCTCAGCCGTTCCGAGCGTGGATCGATGACTGGTCGTTGCAGGGCAGGGGCAGTATAGAAAACCTGCGGATGGTCGCCGGTGGCGATGGTTTTCGCTATGACTTGCAGTTGCACAGCGATCACCCTCTGGTGCTGCACGGGGAGCAAGGTTACAGCGAGAAATCTGGCAAGGGGCAGGCTTCGTACTATTACAGCCAGCCTTTCTACCAAGTGCAGGGGCACATTCAGCGTGGCAGCCAGTGCATCGCGGTCACTGGGCAGGCCTGGCTGGACCGGGAATGGAGCAGCCAACCGCTGGCGTCAGGGCAAACGGGCTGGGACTGGTTTTCGCTGCACCTGGACAGTGGTGCCAAGCTGATGCTGTTTCAGGTACGCGAGGCGCGGGGGACGCGTACCGCGCTGGGACCTGGGTTGGGCCGCAGGGTGAGGTGGTGGCGCTGGACGCAGCGCAGATTCAGCTGCAGGCGCAAGCCTGGTCTGCGCAGAAAAACGGCAAAAAGGTGCCGACACGGTGGCGGGTGCAGGTGCCTGGGCATGGAGTGGATGTGCAGGTTGATGCCGTGGAGCCGCAGGCATGGATGCAGACGCGATTCCCTTACTGGGAAGGGCCGGTGCGGTTGAGCGGGAGCGCGGGTGGGCGCGGGTATCTGGAGATGACTGGATATTAGTCAGTCTGGTCATGACGCGGTCCCTTGTAGGAGCGGCCTTGTGTCGCGATAGGGCCGCAAAGCGGCCCCAACAATGTTGGGGCGATTCGAAGATCCTGGGGGTGCTTCGCACCCCGATCGCGACACAAGGCCGCTCCTACAAGGGGCCACGCCAGCCTGTTCAATCCTTGATGAGTGCGCGCAGCACAGCTCGTGCATCTTCGCTGCGCAAGCACTCGATGAACAACCGGCTTTCCCGCGCCACTGTGTCTTCAAGCTCCGCTCGCTGGCTGTCCTTGAGCAACCGCTTGCTGATGCGCAATGCCGCCTGCGGATAGCCTTGCAGCTGCCGCGCCAGGGTGCGGGCAGCCGCCAGGCACTGCGCGCCGTCTTCATGCAGTTCATTGGCCAGCCCCCAGGCCACCATCTGTTCGCCATCGAGCAACGCGTTGGCCAGCAGCAAGCGCGCCGCACGGGCCTGGCCAAGCAAACGCGGCAGCAACAGGCTGGAGCCGAACTCCGGGCACACACCCAATGGCGCGAAGGGCATGCGCAGTTTGGTCGAGCGGCTGACCAGCACCTGGTCGCAATGCAGCAACAGGGTGGCCCCGATGCCGATCGCCGCGCCACTGACCGCTGCGATCAGCGGCTTGTCCAGCCCCATGACTACCCGCATCAGGCGGAACACCGGGCTGTCCAGGTCGCTGGGCGGGTTGTCGAGGAAGTCGCGCAGGTCGTTGCCAGCGCTGAAGCAGTGCGGCCCACCGGTGATGATGATGGCGTCGACATCAGGGTTTTCACCCGCCGCCAGCAGCAGGTCGCCCAGCTGTTGGTACATGGCGGTGTTCAGGGCATTGAGCTTGTCGGGGCGGTTGAAGGCCAGGGTCAGCAGCCCTTGGTCCAGGTCGCGTGTGATCAGGTCGTTCATGGCAGCCGCTTTTATTGTTGTGGGCAGGTGCAAGGGTTTATCACGCTGTCCGGCTTGTTGTACAGTCGTTCAGTCCAGCCCCTAACCCGAGACCCACCGATGACTCAGGAAGCCCGCTACCACCGCATGCTGCCGGAACTGCGCAAAGCCAACCTGGTCGAGGCGACCTTGGTGTGCCTCAAGCGCCATGGCTTTCAGGGGGCGTCGATCCGCAAGATCTCGGCTGAAGCCGGGGTTTCGGTGGGGTTGATCAGCCATCATTACGCCGGCAAGGACGAACTGGTGGCCGAGGCCTACATGGCCGTTACCGGCCGGGTGATGGGCCTGCTGCGCGAGGCCATGGCCCAGGCTGCGCCCAATGCCCGCGAGCGGCTGTCGGCGTTCTTCCGCGCCTCGTTCTGCGCCGAGCTGCTCGACCCGCAATTGCTCGATGCCTGGCTGGCTTTCTGGGGTGCGGTGAAGACCGCCGACGCCATCAACCAGGTACACGACCACTCTTACGGCGAGTACCGCAACGAGCTCAGCCGGCTGCTGGCCAAACTGGCCGAGGAAGAGGGCTGGCAGGGTTTCGATGCCGACCTGGCGGCCATCAGCCTGAGCGCCTTGCTCGATGGCCTGTGGCTGGAGTCGGGGCTCAACCCCGGCACCTTCACCCCCGAGCAGGGCGTGGTCATCTGCGAGGCCTGGGTCGATGGCTTGCAGGCCGGCGGTCGGCGGCGCTTCAGCCTGCCCGAGGGCTGTTGATCGCCCGTTCAGTAACGAGTACGCTGCTGTCGCGAGTGTGTAGAACAACACCAATAAAAAGAGACGACACGCAATGACGCCTCGGGTATTGATCGTCGATGACGATCCGCTTATTCGTGACTTGCTGCAGGCCTATCTGTCCCAGGAAGGCTACGACGTGCACTGCGCCGACACGGCGGAAAAGGCCGAAGCCCTGCTCGGCAGCCAGGATGTCGACCTGGTGCTGCTGGACATCCGCCTGCCTGGCAAGGACGGCCTCACCCTGACCCGCGAGCTACGGGTGCGCTCGGAGGTCGGCATCATCCTCATCACCGGGCGCAATGACGACATCGACCGCATCGTCGGCCTGGAATGCGGCGCCGACGATTATGTCATCAAACCGCTCAACCCCCGCGAGCTGGTGTCCCGTGCCAAAAACCTGATCCGCCGCGTGCGCCATGCCCGCGAGGTACACCCGGCCCCGGCCTGCGCGCAATCGCTGAAGCAGTTCGCCGACTGGGCGCAGGACACCGATCGCCGTCGCCTGATCGACGCCCGTGGCGGGCAAACCCTGCTGACCCACGGCGAGTTTCAACTGCTCAGCGTGTTTCTGCGCAACAGCGGCCACACCCTTAGCCGCGACCAGCTGATGGACCAGATTCGCAACCGCGAGTGGGTGCCCAACGACCGCTCCATCGATGTGCTGGTCGGGCGCCTGCGCCGCAAGCTGCATGACGATCCGGCCGAGCCACAGCTGATCATCACCATCCACGGCACCGGCTACCTGTTCACCGCCAGTGTGGCGGCATGAGCCACTGCGCCTGGCTGTCGGCACTTGCGCTGTGTGTTGCGCAGGCCAATGCCAGCGAGCCGGTGCGGTATTGCGACTACCCGGTGTACCCACCCATTTCCTGGAGCGATGGCCACCAAGTGCGTGGGCTTGCCCAACCGTGGTGCGTGAGCTGTTCGCACGCCTGGGCTACCCGGTGCAAACCGTGGTACTGGGCAACTGGAAGCGCTGCCTGCTGGACGCCGCCGCCGGGCGGGTGGACGTGGTGCTGGCCTACAACAGCGACCAGCGCGACCAGCGCATGCGTTTTTCCACGGTGCCGGTGTTGCGCGAGGAAGTGGCTGTGTTCTACAACCGCAAGCGGCCGGTGCAGTTCCAGCAACTGGAGGACCTGGCCGGCTACCGTGGCGGCCTGTTATACGGTGAAAGCTACGGCGCTGAGTTCGACCGCTTCGTCGCCCGCCACCAGAACATCGAGCGGGTGTCGTCCAGCCAGCAGAACTTTGGCAAGCTGATCCGCGGCCGCATCGACTACGTGATCCAGGAGCGGCGTACTGGCCAACTGTTCATCGAACACTTGCCCGGCGCGCAGGACATCCGCGTGCTGCCCACTGCACTGAGCGTGGACTATCTGCGTGTAGCCGTGTCGCGGCAATCCCCCCTGAGCCAGCACATGGATGAAATCGACGAGCAGCTGCAGCGCATGAACCGGGCTGGCGAGATCGAGCGCTGGCTGGAGCAAAGCGAAGTCACCTACCGCGACATGATCAAGCTGCCGGCGGATGCCCGATGATACGCCTGCGCACCGACGGCCTGCTGCGTCGCCTGCTGCTGTTCATCCTGCTGTTCAGCCTGTGCTTCACCGTGCTGGCCAGTGGCGTGCAGCTGTACTTCGAGTACCGCCGCGAAATGCGTGACATAGACGCACGCATGGCGTTGATCCGCGCCGGCTACCTGGCCAGCCTGGAGCGTAGCCTGTGGGACCTGGACGAGGCGCAGCTGGATGTGCAACTGCGCGGCCTGGTGGACTTTTCCGATGTGGCGCGGGTGCGCCTGGTCAGTGATGATTTCCAGTTGTTGCGCGGTGAGGCCGAAGCCACAGGGCCGCTGCGCATCGAGCGCTTCCCCCTTGATTATCAGCCACCCTCGGGGCCGCCCAGGCACCTGGGCGAGCTGGAAGTCAGCATCGACCTGGGCGCGGTGCACCGCCGGTTGTACGCCACAGGCCTTGCCAGCCTGCTGTGGATGGGCGTGTTTCTGTGCGGCCTGGCAGTGGCACTGTCGGGGCTGTTCTACCGCCTGGTCACCCGCCACCTGCAAGTGATGGCCGAATTTGCCCGTCGTATTGGCGCCGGCCAGTGGCAGGAGCCGTTGCGCCTGGGGCGCCGCCGTTCAGCGCGCCCCGACGAGATCGACACGGTGGCCAATGCCCTGGACGATATGCGCCGCGCCATCCTCAGCGATATCGAGCGCCGTGAGCGCGACCGCCTGGAGCTGCAGGGCAAGCGCGACGAATTGCAGGCCATGGTCGAGCGGCGTACGGCCAGCCTGGCCCGCGCCAAGGACGAGGCCGAGGCTGCCAACCTGGCCAAGTCACGCTTCCTGGCGACCATGAGCCATGAACTGCGCACGCCGCTCAACGGTATTCTGGGCATGGCCGAACTGCTGCGCGGCGGGCGCCTGGAGGCGGCCGACCGCCAGCGTGTCGAGGCCTTGTACAAAGCCGGCGAGGGCCTGCTGGCGATTCTCAACGAGGTGCTGTATTTCGCCCGGCTCGAAGAAGGCGAAAGCCGCGCCGAGCTGGTAGGTTTTTCCTTGCGCCAGTTGTGCCAGGAAGTGCTGGCGTTGCTCGAACCCATGGCCATGGAAAACGCCGACACCCTGCAACTGCAGGTAGATGAGCAGTTGGCCGCGCACCAGCACGGCGCCGAGCAATACCTGCGCCAGGTGCTGAGCAACCTGCTGGCCAATGCCATCAAGTTCACCGAGCACGGCCAGGTACAGCTTACGGTGCAGGTGCTGGCCAGCAACGAACGCTCGCAGCGCCTGCGGTTGTCGGTCAGTGACAATGGCATCGGCATCGAGCCCGCCGTACAGGCGAAGATCTTCGACCGCTTCGTCCAGGCCAGCGAAACAGTGGCGCGTCGCTATGGCGGCACTGGCCTGGGCCTGGCGATCTGCAAGCACCTGGTGGAAAAACTGGGCGGCAGCATCGGCCTGGACAGTGTGCAAGGGCAGGGCAGTTGCTTCTGGTTCGAGCTCGACATGGCGCGCGGGCAGCCCGTGCCTGCGGGCTCACCTGCCCCTTTGTCCTTGCTCAGCCTGGATATCCTGGTGGTCGAGGACGTTGCGCTGAACCGCGAGGTGGCGGGTGGCCTGCTGCTGCGCGATGGCCACCGGGTGAGCTTTGCCGAAGATGCCGGGCAAGCCCTGCAGGCGTGTGCGCAGCGGCGCTTCGATCTGGTCTTGCTTGACGTGCACTTGCCGGGCATGAGCGGGGTGGAGTTGTGCCGACAGCTGCGTGCCTCGCCTGGCCCGAACCGCCACAGTCGGATCCTGGCACTGACGGCTGGCGTGCAGCCGGGGCAGGTATCGGGCTACCTGGATGCTGGCATGCAAGGGGTACTGGCCAAGCCCTTGCGGCTGGACAACCTGCGCGAGGCGCTGGCCGAAGTAGCCTGCGGCGAAGTGACCAGCGCTGACGCAGACATGGACTGGTCACTGCTGGACACCCACCGCTCGCTGCTGGGCAAACAGAAGCTGCAAGGCCTGTTGAAGGTGCTGCGCCAATCACTGGAGCAGCATGCCACGGCGCTGGCCGAGGCGCTGCCGGCCCAGGACTTCACCGAAGTGCTGCACCTGGCCCATCGCCTGGCCGGTAGCTGCGATTCCTTGGGGTTCGCCGGGCTGGCAGCGCTGTTGCATCGCCTGGAAGAGGCGGCCCGGCAGCAGGACATCGAGGCGATGCAAACCCTCGACGGGCCGCTGGCCACCCAGCTAAGTCAGGCCCGCGCCACGCTGGAACAGCTGATCCAGAGCTGACGTACAAAAAACTTACCACTTTTTACATCTTCGATCCGTTCGTACAACGGCACCTTACATCCGTTTCCAATAATCCATGGCAACCGTGTTGCACGCGGTCCATGAGGCTTATTGGAGACAAGAATAATGACATGCCGTAGCGCTCAGCCCCTCCTTCGCACCGCCCCACGTGCCTGCCGCAATGGCGAGGTGCGCCATGACTGATACCGTTGAAAAAATCCAGCTCACCCGGGCCCTGAAAAGCCGGCACATCTTCATGCTGTCGCTTGGCGGAGTGATTGGCACCGGCCTGTTCATGGGCTCGGGCGTGACCATCAACCAGGGCGGGCCGGTGGGTGCGATCCTGGCCTACCTGGTCGCGGGTTTGCTGATGTACCTGGTGATGGTCTGCCTGGGCGAACTGTCGGTGCAGATGCCGGTGTCCGGCTCGTTCCAGGCCCATGCCACCAAGTTCATCGGCCCGGCCACCGGCTTCATGATCGGCTGGGTGTACTGGATGAGTTGGGCCACTACGGTGGGCCTGGAATTCACCGCCGCCGGCATGCTGATGACCCGCTGGTTCCCGGACGTGCCGATCTGGTACTGGTCGGCACTGTTCGTGGTGGTGCTGTTCGGCCTCAATGCCCTGGCCACTCGCGCGTTTGGTGAAGCCGAGTACTGGTTCTCGGGCATCAAAGTGGCGACCATCCTTGGTTTCATCATCATCGGCCTGCTGGTGATCTTCGGTGCCATCCCGTTGACCAGCGGGGCGCCGGCGCCGATGCTGGACAACCTGGTGGGCGAGTCGCTGTTCCCCCACGGCCTGTCGGCGGTGTTCGCGGTGATGATGACGGTGGTCTATGCCTTCCAGGGCTGTGAAATCATGGGCGTGGCGGCCGGCGAGACCGAGCACCCGGAAAAGAGCATCCCGCGGGCGGTGCGCAACGTGGTGTTCCGCGTGCTGATCTTCTACGTGCTGGCGATTGCGGTGCTGTCGGCCATCGTGCCGTACGAGCAGGCTGGCCTGATGGAAAGCCCGTTCGTGCAGGTGTTCGACATGGTCGGCATCCCGTTTGCTGCCGACGTGATGAACTTCGTCATCCTCACCGCCATTCTTTCGGTGGGCAACTCCGGGCTGTATGCCTCTACGCGCATTCTTTGGGCGATGTCCAAGAGCGGCATGGCGCCGAAAAGCCTGTCGCCACTGAGCAAGCGCGGCGTGCCGCTGCGGGCGCTGAGCATCACCCTGTGCTTTGCGCTGATCTCGCTGATGACCAGCTTCATTGCCGCCGACACGCTGTTCATGGTGCTGATGGCGGTGAGCGGCATGTCCGGTACCGTGACCTGGATCGTCATCGCCCTGGCGCAGTATCGCTTCCGCAAAGCCTACCTGCGTGACGGTGGGCAGTTGCAGGACCTGAAGTACAGGGCGCCGCTGTATCCGTTGGTGCCGCTGCTGTGCATCACCCTGTGCAGCTCGCTGTTCGTGTTCCTGGCATTGGATGAAACCCAGCGGCCGTCGCTTTACTGGGGCTTTGGCTTCATTGCCCTGTGCTACGCGGCGTACTACTTCGTCAATCGTCGCCGCCAGGGCGCCTTTGCGCCGAGTGCGCCTGGGGTTTGATTCACGATCGTCGGGGCCGCTTTGCGGCCCTTTCGCGACACAAGGCCGCTGCTACAAGTACTGCGCAGACCTGAAATCTGTGAAAAACCTGTAGGAGCGGCCTTGTGTCGCGAAAGGGGCGCAGAGCGCCCGGCAATCTCGCGGTTGTACAAAGTTGTAACAACCGCCACGAGATTTGCTCTCATAAAATCAAATAAATCCATTAAAAACAATTACTTATATTGTTGTCGCGGACTATTGCAGGCCAAGTTTCGGGCAATTGCCGTCTTGCTGAACACTCGTTTAGTATCTCCCTCATCAAGTCCTCCCCAAACCATCACAACAACACCGAGGCCCCCATGACCACCCCGTCGTCGTCACTGTTGAGCAACGTCGAAGCCGGCGTTGCCTGGATCACCCTCAACCGCCCCGAGCAGCGCAACGCGCTGGATATCCCAACCCTCAAGCAACTGCATGCCTTGCTCGACAGCCATAACGGCGACCCGGCGGTACGCGTGGTGGTACTCACCGGCAGCGGGCGCAGTTTCTGCGCCGGCGCCGATCTGGCCGAATGGGCTGCCGCCGAAGCCGCAGGCACCCTGGAAAGCTACGGCTGGACCGAAACCGCCCATGCTCTGATGTTGCGCCTGCACAGCCTCGCCAAACCCACCATCGCCGCCATCAACGGCACCGCCGTGGGCGGTGGCATGGACCTCAGCCTGTGCTGCGACCTGCGCATCGCCGCCGCCTCGGCGCGTTTCAAGGCCGGCTACACCAGCATGGGCTACAGCCCCGATGCCGGCGCCAGCTGGCACCTGCCACGGCTGATCGGCAGCGAGCAGGCCAAGCGTTTGTTGTTCCTCGATGAACTGTGGGGCGCCGAGCGCGCCCTGGCGGCTGGGCTGGTCAGTGAAGTCTGTGCCGACGAGCAACTGCCCGCCGTGGCCGCCGAGTTGGCCGGGCGCCTGGCCTGCGGCCCGACCTTCGCCTTTGCGCAGACCAAGCAACTGATGCGTGACGGCGCCCGGCGCACCCTGGCCGAGCAGCTGGAAGCCGAGCGCCACGCCGGCCTGTTGTGCGGCCGCAGCCAGGATGGCGTCGAGGCGCTGCAAGCCTCGGTTGAACGCCGCGCCCCCGTTTCATCGGCCAGTAACCCGATACCGACCCTGACCAGGACCTTTGCAGATGAATTTCCAACTGACCCAAGAACAAGAAATGTTGGTGGAAGCGGTACGCAGCTTTGTCGCCAAAGAGCTGCTGCCCCATGAGGAAGCGGTGGACCGCGCCGATGCCGTGTCACCCGAGCTGGCCGCACAGATCCGCGGCAAGGCCATCGCCGCTGGGTTCTATGCCTTCAACATGCCCGAGGAAGTCGGTGGCGGCGGCCTGGACTACTTGTCTCAGGCGTTGATCGAGCGTGAGCTGTCCAAGGTGTCCTGGGCCCTGCATGTATTTGTCGCACGGCCGTCGAAAATTCTCATGGCCTGCAAGGATGAGCAGATCAACGACTACCTGCTGCCCTGCGTGCAGGGCGAGAAAACAGACTGTTTCGCCCTCACCGAACCGGGCGCCGGCTCCGATGCCAACGCCATCAGGACCCGCGCCGTGCGCCAGGGCGATGACTTTGTCATCAACGGCAGCAAGCACTTCATCAGCCACGCCGGCCACGCCGATTTCGCCATTGTCTTCGCGGTCACCGACACCTACGAGCACAACGGGCGCAAGCGCAATGCGGTCACGGCGTTGCTGGTGGACCGTGGTACGCCGGGCATGACCATCCGCCGTGGCCCCAAATGCGTCAGCAACCGTGGCTACCACACCTACGAACTGTTCTTCGACGACTGCCGGGTGCCGGCCAGCAAGGTACTGGGCGAGGTTGGCAAGGGCTGGGAAGTGGCCAACGCCTGGCTTACCGCAGGCCGGGTGATGGTCGCCGCCAACTGCGTGGGCCAGGCCCAGCGCGCACTCGACCTGTCGCTGCAATGGGCCGCCGACCGTAAGCAATTCGGCCAGGCCATTGGCAGCTACCAGGGTGTGTCGTTCAAGTTGGCCGACATGGCCACGCAGATCCGCGCCGCCGAGATGCTCACCCTGCACACTGCCTGGAAGATGGACCAGGGCAGCATGACCGACGGCGAGGCCGGCATGGCCAAGCTGTTTGCCAGCGAAGTGCTGGGCAAGGTGGCCGACGAAGCCGTGCAGATATTTGGCGGTATGGGCCTTATGGACGAAGGGCCGGTCGAGCGCATTTGGCGCAATGCGCGTATCGAACGCATCTGGGAGGGGACCTCGGAAATCCAGCGGCACATCATCGCCCGCGAACTGCTGCGCCCGCTGCTGCGCTGAGCGCCTGGAGAACCCCATGTCGCAATCGATTCGTGACAACCTCAAGCGCCTGTTGGCGCCCCGGCACCTGGCCTTCGTCGGCGGGCGCAGCATGGCTCGGGCGCTCAAGCGCTGCGCCGAAGGTGGCTTTGGCGGCGAGCTGTTTCTGGTCAACCCACAGCATGAAAGCCTCGAAGGCATCCCCTGCGTGGCACGGGTGGCCGACTTGCCTTATGCCCCGGACGCTGTGTTCATCGCCACCAACCGCGAACTGACCTTGCAGTGCGTTGCCGAGCTGGCCGCACGCGGCGCCGGTGGCGCCATCTGCTATGCCTCGGGCTTTGCCGAAAGCGGCGAGGAGGGGCGCCAGCTGCAGCAGCGCCTGCTCGACGCCGCCGGCAACATGGCCTTGCTCGGCCCCAACTGCTACGGCCTGCTCGACTACCTGCATGGCGCTGCCCTGTGGCCGGTCGCGCATGGCGGCCAGCAGGTGGAGAAAGGCGTGGCGATCCTCACGCAAAGTGGCAACTTTGCCTACAACCTGTCCATGAGCGACCGCTCACTGCCGGTAGCCTACATGGCCTCGGTCGGCAACCAGGCACAACTGGGCGTGGCCGAGCTGATGGACGTGCTGCTCGATGACCCACGGGTAACGGCCATCGGGCTGCACCTGGAAGGCTTGAAGAACGTGCCGGGTTTTGCCCGCGCCGCCTACAAGGCGTTGCAGCAGGGCATACCGATCATTGCCCTGAAGACAGGCGTGTCGCAGATCGGCGCTGAACTGGCGCTGAGCCACACCAGCTCGTTGTCCGGCTCCGACGCCCTGTACGACAGCCTGTTCCAACGCTTGGGTGTAATCCGCGTCAGCGGCCCGGTGAGCTTTGTCGAAACGCTCAAGGCAGCCGCTTGCGGGCGCTTGCCCGCAGACGGCGAACTCATCGCGCTGGCCTGTTCAGGTGGCGATGCTGGCCTGATCGCCGACTATGCCGAACGCAACCAACTGCACCTGCCGAAACTTGAACAAGGGCAGGTGACGGCGCTGGCCGAGGTGCTACCGGCATTTGCCAACCTGGTCAACCCATTGGATTTCACCACTGCCATCTGGGGCGATGAAGCGGCCTTGCAACGCATGCTCGACAGCACCCTGAGAGGCGCAGCGGGTGCGGCCATGCTGGTGCTGGACTACCCGGCGGCGTTCACCGGTGAACGCAAGGAGTGCGACCTGCTGCTGGGGCTGTACAGCGATGCCCTCGAACGCCACGGCAAAATCGGTTTCGTCACCTCGGCATTCCCCGAACTTCTGCCTGCCAGCGCGCGCGAGCGCCTGCATGCACGGGGCATTGCGGCCCTGCAGGGCGTGGAAGATGGCCTGGCGGCCTGGGGCCGCATCGTCGCCTACCAACGCAACCGCCAGCGTTTGCTGGAGCAGGGCGAGGCCGCACGCATGCCGTTGTGCCCGCAGGCCCTTGCGGGCGAAAGCCGGCTGCTGGACGAATGGCAATCCAAGCAAGCCCTGCGCACCTTCGGTTTGCCCGTGCCAGCGGGTGTGCTGAGTACACCCGAGCGTGCCGTGGCAGACGCTGCCGGCGTGGGGTACCCGCTGGTACTCAAGGCGGTAAGCGCACAGCTGCCGCACAAGACCGAGGCCGGTGCGGTGGCGCTGAACCTGCGCGATGCCGCTGCCCTGGACGCCGCACTGGTGCAGATGCGCCAGCGCATCGCTGCCTACGCCCCGCAGGTCGCGTTTGATCAGGTGTTGCTCGAACCCATGGCCGAGGCGCCCTTGGCCGAGTTGATTGTCGGCATCAAGCGTGAACCCGACTTTGCCCTTGCCCTGGTAATCGGCGCCGGCGGCGTGCTGGTCGAACTGCTCAAGGACAGTGCCAGCCTGTTGCTGCCTACCACCGACAGCGCCATCCGCACCGCACTGCTGAACCTGCGCAGTGCCACCCTGCTGCAAGGCTTCCGTGGCCGCCCGGCCGCCGACCTCGACGCCTTGGTCGCGGCCATTCGTGCGGTGGCTGACTACGCCTGTGAGAACGCCGGGCAACTGCTTGAGCTGGATGTGAACCCATTGATGGTCGGTGCCCACGGCACCACCGCGGTCGATGCGCTGATCCGCCTCGGCCAGGCGCAAGGAGAACGACATGAATGAGCTGACCCTGACCGCCGGCCAGGCACTGGTGCGCCTGCTGGCCAACTACGGCGTACAGACCGTGTTCGGCATCCCTGGGGTGCACACCCTGGAGCTGTACCGAGGCTTGCCGGGCAGTGGCATCCGCCACGTGCTGACCCGTCACGAGCAGGGCGCCGGTTTCATGGCTGACGGCTATGCGCGGGTGAGCGGCAAGCCGGGGGTGTGCTTCGTCATCACCGGCCCGGGTGTGACCAACGCCGCCACCGCCATCGGTCAAGCCTATGCCGACTCGGTGCCAATGCTGGTGATTTCGAGCGTCAACCACACCGCCAGCCTGGGCAAGGGCTGGGGTTGCCTGCATGAAACCCAGGACCAGCGTGCCATGACTGCGCCGATTACCGCGTTTTCGGCTGTGGCCTTGCGCGGCGACGACCTGCCCGAATTGATCGCCCGCGCCTGGGCTGTGTTCGACAGCGAACGGCCACGCCCGGTGCATATCTCGGTGCCGCTGGACGTGCTGGCGGCGCGCGTCAGCCGTGACTGGAGCGATGAGGTGGTGCGCCGCCCTGCGCGTGGCCAGCCGTGCCGCGAAACCCTCGACCAGGCTGCCCTGAAACTGGCCACGGCCAAGCGGCCCATGATCATCGCCGGTGGCGGTGCGTTGCACGCGGCCGAGCAATTGGCGCAGTTGAGCGCCCGGCTGGCGGCACCGGTGTTCACCAGCGTGGCCGGCAAGGGCCTGCTGCCACCGCAGGCTCCCCTGAATGCGGGGGCCAGCCTGTGCGTGGAACCTGGCTGGCAGTTGATCAGCCAGGCCGATGTGGTGCTGGCGGTGGGCACCGAGATGGCCGACACCGACTTCTGGCGCGAACGCTTGCCGATCACGGGCGAATTGCTGCGGGTGGACATCGACCCGCGCAAGTTCAACGATTTCTATCCCTGTGCCATTGCCCTGCTGGGAGACGCCCGGCAAACCCTGGCCGGCTTGCTGGAGCACCTGCCAGCACTCCAGCGCGACCCTGCCCAGGCCAGCGAGGCGGTAGCCAACCTGCGCCAGGCCATCCGCAATGGGCATGCACCGTTGCAGGCGACCCACCAGGCCATTCTGGACCGCATTGCCGCCGTACTACCCGACAATGCCTTCATCAGCAGTGACATGACCCAGCTGGCCTACACCGGCAATTACGCCTTCGCCAGCCGGGCGCCACGCAGTTGGCTGCACCCCACCGGCTACGGCACCCTCGGTTATGGCCTGCCAGCCGGCATCGGCGGCATGTTCGCCACCGACCACCGCCCCGGCCTGGTGCTGGTGGGCGACGGCGGCTTCCTCTACACCGCCCAGGAGCTGGCCACGGCGGTCGAAGAACTGCAGCGGCCGTTGGTGGTGTTGCTGTGGAACAATGACGCCCTTGGCCAGATCCGCGACGATATGCTCGGCCTGGATATCGAGCCGGTCGGCGTGCTGCCACGCAACCCGGACTTCATCGGCCTGGCCCGCGCCTTCGGTTGCACAGTGCACCAGCCACGCGACCTGGACGCGCTGCAGGCCGACCTGGCCAGTGGCTTCGCCACCCCAGGCGTGACCTTCATCGAACTCAAACACACCTGCGTCTGCTAAGGCGCGCACAACGACAAGAACCAGAGTGAACATCATGCCATTTCGCCGCACCCTTCTGGCCGCATCCCTGGCCCTGCTGATCACTGGCCAGGCCCCCCTGTATGCCGCACCGCCGTTGTCGATGGACAACGGCACCAACGCCCTGACCGTGCAGAACAGCAACGCCTGGGTCGAAGTCAGCGCCAGCGCCCTGCAACACAACATCCGCACCTTGCAGGCCGAGCTGGCCGGCAAGTCCAAACTGTGCGCCGTGCTCAAGGCTGATGCCTATGGCCACGGCATCGGCCTGGTGATGCCGTCGATCATCGCCCAGGGCGTGCCCTGCGTGGCGGTAGCCAGCAACGAGGAAGCCCGCGTGGTCCGCGCCAGCGGTTTCACCGGGCAACTGGTGCGGGTGCGCCTGGCCAGCCTCAGCGAGCTGGAAGATGCCTTGCAGTACGACATGGAAGAACTGGTCGGTAGCGCCGAGTTCGCCCGCCAGGTTGACGCCATCGCCGCGCGCCATGGCAAGACCTTGCGTATCCATATGGCACTCAACTCCAGCGGTATGAGCCGCAATGGGGTGGAAATGGGCAGCTGGTCCGGCCGTGGCGAAGCGCTGCAGATCACCGACCAGAAACACCTCGAGCTGGTTGCGTTGATGACCCACTTCGCCGTCGAAGACAAGGACGATGTGCGCAAGGGCCTGGCGGCATTCAATGAGCAGACCGATTGGCTGATCAAGCACGCCAAGCTCGACCGCAGCAAGCTCACCCTGCATGCGGCCAACTCGTTCGCCACCCTGGAAGTGCCGGAGGCGCGCCTGGACATGGTGCGCACCGGTGGCGCGCTGTTCGGCGATACCGTGCCGGAGCGTACCGAGTACAAACGCGCCATGCAGTTCAAGTCGCACGTGGCGGCGGTGCACAGCTACCCGGCCGGCAACACCGTCGGCTATGACCGCACGTTTACCCTGACCCGTGACTCGCGCCTGGCCAACATCACGGTCGGGTACTCCGATGGCTACCGCCGGGTGTTCACCAACAAGGGCCATGTGCTGATCAACGGCCACCGTGTGCCGGTGGTGGGCAAGGTGTCGATGAACACGCTGATGGTGGATGTCACCGACTTCCCGGACGTGAAGGGCGGCAACGAAGTGGTGCTGTTCGGCAAACAGGCCGGGGGCGAAATCACCCAGGCCGAGATGGAAGAAATCAACGGCGCGCTGCTGGCCGATCTGTACACCGTGTGGGGCAGTTCCAACCCGAAGATTCTCGTCGACTGAAACCGCTATTGAAGGGAGATTGCCATGCGCTACGCCAAGCTCACTCAACGCATCGCCGGCGACGGGGCCGCGGCCTGGGACATCCACTACCGCGCCCTGGCGCTGCAGGCCGAGGGCAAGGATATCCTGCTGCTGTCGGTGGGTGACCCAGACTTCGACACCCCCGCGCCGATTGTCGAGGCGGCCATCGACAGCCTGCGGGCCGGCCACACCCATTACGCCGATGTGCGCGGCAAGCTGGCCCTGCGCCAGGCCATCGCCAACCGCCACCGGCAACGCAGCGGCCAGGCGGTAAGCGCCGACCAGGTGACGGTGCTGGCGGGGGCCCAGTGCGCGCTGTACTGCGTGGCCCAATGCGTGCTCGAAGCAGGCGACGAGGTGATCGTCGCCGAACCGATGTATGTCACCTACGAGGCGGTGTTCGGGGCTTGTGGTGCCAAGGTGGTGCCGGTGCCGGTCAAGCCGGAGAACGGCTTTCGCGTGTGCCCGCGTGACGTTGCCGAGCGTATTACCCCGCGCACCCGCGCGCTGGCCCTGAACAGCCCGCACAACCCGTCGGGGGCGAGCTTGCCGCGTGCCACCTGGGAGGCATTGGCCGAGCTGTGCATCGCCCATGACCTTTGGCTGATTTCTGACGAGGTGTACAGCGAGCTGCTGTATGAAGGCGAGCATGTCAGCCCCGCCAGCCTGCCGGGCATGGCCGAGCGCACCGCGACCCTGAACAGCCTGTCGAAGTCGCATGCCATGACCGGCTGGCGCATGGGCTGGGTAGTCGGTTCGGCCGAGCTGGCCACGCACCTGGAAAACCTCGCCCTGTGCATGCTGTACGGCTCGCCGGACTTTATCCAGGATGCCGCCGTGGTGGCGCTGGAACAGCAACTGCCCGAGCTGGATGCCATGCGTGAGGCCTACCGCCAGCGCCGCGACCTGGTGTGCGAGCAGTTGGCAGGCTGCCCTGGTATCAAGGCGCTCAAGCCCGACGGCGGCATGTTCGTGATGGTCGATATCCGCGATACCGGCCTCAGCGCCCAGGCCTTCGCCGACCGCCTGCTGGACAGCCAGGGCGTGTCGGTGCTGGCGGGTGAGGCCTTTGGCCCCAGCGCCGCCGGGCACATTCGCTTGGGCCTGGTGCTCGGCAGCGAGGCGTTGGCCGACGCCTGCCAGCGCATTGCCCGCTGTGCTGGCGAACTGATGCAGGAGCAGGCCGATGCGTGAGTATGCGCGGCTTTATATCGACGGCGCCTGGCAGGTGCCGAGCGGGCAGGGCGTGGCCGAGGTGATCGACCCGGCCAGTGAGCAGGCCATCGGCCGTGTACCGCTGGGCGACGAGGCCGATGTCGAGCGGGCGGTGATGGCGGCGCGACGGGCCTTCGATAGCTGGTCGCGCACGCCGTCCAATGTGCGCGCAGGGTATATCCGGGCATTGACCACGCAGCTGAAAAACCGTGCGGCGGAAATGGCAGCGGTCATCACCGATGAGCTGGGCATGCCGGTGCAGTGGTGCCAGGCGGTGCAGGTCGAAGGCCCGATTGCCGGGCTGGCGCAGTACGCCGAGCTGGCCGGGCTGATGGATGAAGTGCGTGAAGTCGGCAACTCGCTGGTGTACCGCGAAGCCGTTGGCGTATGCGCATTCATCAACCCTTGGAACTACCCGCTGCACCAGATGATCGGCAAGCTGGCGCCAGCCTTGGCTGCAGGTTGCACAGTGGTGGTCAAACCTAGCCAGGAAACGCCGTTGCACGCGTTTTTGCTGGCTGAAATGGTCGATGCCATCGGCTTGCCGGCCGGGTGTTCAACCTGGTCAGTGGCCCCGGGGCCAAGGTCGGCGAGGCGCTGGCCCGACACCCACAGGTGGACATGGTGTCGTTCACCGGCTCCACCGGCGCCGGGGTGCGGGTGGCGCAAGCGGCCGCGCCGACGGTGAAGCGTGTGTGCCTGGAGCTGGGCGGCAAGTCGCCGCTGCTGATCACCGCCGACGCCGACTTGCATGCTGCGGTGCGCCATGGCGTGCAGGACGTGATGATCAACTCGGGGCAGACCTGCACGGCGCTGACCCGCATGCTGTTGCCGGCCAGCCGCTATGCCGAGGCACTGGACATTGCCGAGGCCGAAACCCGTGCACTGGTCATGGGCGACCCGCGTGACCCGGCCAGCTTCCTCGGGCCGATGTGTTCGGCAGGCCAGCGGCGTACCGTGCTCGACTACATTCGCGCAGGCCAGGAGGAGGGCGCGCGCTTGGTGTGCGGCGGTGATTACGGCGGCTTCGAGCGCGGGTTCTACGTGGCGCCGACGTTGTTCGCCGACGTCGACAACCGCATGCGCATTGCCCAGGAAGAAATCTTTGGCCCGGTACTGTGCCTGATCCCTTATGCCAACGAGGCCCAGGCGCTTGCGCTGGCAAATGATTCGTCGTTCGGCCTGTCCAGCGCGGTGTGGGCCGGCAACCGCGAGCGGGGCCTTGCCCTGGCGCGGCAGATACGTGCCGGGCAGTGCTTCATCAACGGAGGCGGGTTCAACTACCAGGCGCCGTTCGGTGGCTACAAGCAGTCGGGCAACGGCCGCGAGTGGGGTGAGGAGGGCCTGGCGGAGTTCGTCGAGGTCAAAGCGGTGCAGTGCTGAGCCCCTGCGGCAAGACAACCAGTTTTGTATGAGGAGAGTGTTTGTGAATGTACTGATCGTCCATGCTCACCCCGAGCCGCAATCGTTCACCGCAGCCCTGCGTGACCAGGCCGTGGAAACCTTTCGCGCCCAGGGCCACCAGGTGCAGGTCAGCGACCTGTACGCCATGGGCTGGAACCCGGTGGCCAGTGCCGATGACTTTACCCAGCGTGAGAACCCCGAATACCTGGTGTATGCGCTGGAGCAGCGCCAGGGCGTGAAGCGCGGCGGCATTGCCGCAGATATCCAGCAGGAACTGGACAAGCTGTTGTGGGCCGACTTGCTGGTGCTGAACTTCCCGATTTTCTGGTTCTCGGCACCGGCCATGCTCAAGGGCTGGATCGACCGGGTGCTGGTGTCGGGGGTGTGCTATGGCGGCAAGCGCTTCTACGACCAAGGTGGGTTGGCCGGCAAGAAGGCGCTGGTGACCGTGACCCTGGGTGGGCGCGAGCACATGTTTGGCGAGGGGGCGATTCATGGCCCGCTGGAGGACATGCTGCGGCCGATTCTGCGGGGCACGCTGGCCTATGTCGGGTTCGAGGTGCTGCCGCCGTTCGTGGCCTGGCATGTGCCGTATATCAGCGATGAGGCGCGGCAGGATTTTCTACAGCAGTACCGGCAGCGCCTGGAGCAACTGTCGGACGACCAGCCATTGGTGTTCCCGCGCCTGGCACAGTTCGATGAGGCGTTATACCCACTCCCTTGAGCCGTGCGCGGTTTCTCGTATGAGCGGCACGATGCCGCTCCTACAAAAAAGCGCGCACGCAGCTAGGCACTAAAAGCGACCACCCACACATTCGGGGTATGTCCCCCCTCGGCAAATCCCACGATAGTGAACCCATCGGCTCGATTCCGGAGCATTCACACGATGGAGTTGCCATGCGCAAGGTACTGAAGGTGATTGGTGGTCTGCTGCTGGCGTCTGGCGCCAGCCTGGCCCAGGCGGCAGAGGTGGACAGCGCCAATACGTTACGGTTGTACAACTGGACCGACTACATCGGCGAAACCACCCTGGCCGACTTCGAGAAGGCCACCGGCATCAAGGTCATCTACGACACCTTCGACGGCTACGAAACGGTACAGACCAAACTGCTCACCGGCCGCTCCGGTTACGACCTGGTCATGCTCAACGCCTCCCTCGTTCCCCCGCTGATCAGTGCCGGGGTATTCCAGGCGCTGGACAAGCAGCAACTGCCCAGCTGGCACAACCTCGACCAACAGGTGGTCGACAACCTGCAGGGCTACGACCCGGGCCTTAAGTACTCGGCGCCCTACACCTGGGGCAGCTCGGGGGTCACCTACAACGTCGACAAGATCAAGGCGCGCATGCCCGACGCACCGATCGGCTCGCTGGCCATGCTGTTCGACCCCAAGATCGTCTCGCGCTTTGCCGACTGCGGCGTCACCCTGATGGACGCACCCACCGAAGTGATCCCGCTGGCCCTGCAGTACCTGGGCAAGGACCCGCGCAGCGCGTCGCCGGCTGACCTCAAGGCGGCCGAACAGCTGCTGCTGGGCATCCGCCCGTACATTCGCAAGTTCGACTCGGTGAATTATCTCACCAGCCTGCCCAATGGCGATGTCTGCCTGGCGCTGACCTGGTCCGGTGACTACGCCACCGCCCAGGCTCGCGCGGTGGAAGCGAAGAAGGACATCAAACTGTCGTTCTTCATCCCCAGGAAGGTTCGCTGATCTGGTTCGACAACCTGTACATCCCCAAGGATGCACCGCACGCGGCCAACGCCCACCGCTTCATCGAGTTCTTGCTGCAGCCGCAGACCATGGCCAAGGTCACCGACTACATCCACTACGCCAACAGCAACGCCGCCGCGACCGCGCTGGTGCGTGATGACATCCGCCAGGACCCGGCCATCTACCCGGACGCGTCAACCCGTGAACGCCTGTTCGCGCAGAAAACCCAGAGCCCGAAGGACATGCGTGCCATCACCCGGGTCTGGAGCACGGTCAAGACCGGTTTCTGAACACTGCCCAACGATTCCCGCCAAGGAGCTGCCCATGGCCACCCCAAGCAAAGCATTCGTCATTGCCCACGACCCGCTGGTCGAAGCCGACAAGGCCCACTACATGCACGGCTACCATGTGTTCGATGAGCACCGCGCGCAAGGTGCGTTGAACATCGTCGCCGGCGAGGGCGCGTACATTCGTGACGCCCACGGCAACCGCTTCCTCGATGCCGTCGGCGGCATGTGGTGCACCAATATCGGCCTGGGCCGCGAGGAAATGGCCCTGGCCATCGCCGACCAGGTGCGCCAGCTGGCGTACTCCAACCCGTTCTCCGACATGGCCAACGACGTGGCCATCGAACTGTGCCAGAAGCTTGCGCAACTGGCGCCGGGCGACCTTAACCATGTGTTCCTCACCACCGGTGGGTCGACCGCTGTCGACACCGCCTACCGGCTGATCCAGTACTACCAGAACTGCCGTGGCAAGCCGCACAAGAAACACATCATCGCTCGCTACAACGCCTACCACGGCTCCACCACCCTGACCATGTCGATTGGCAACAAGGCCGCCGACCGGGTACCGGAGTTCGATTATCACCACGACCTGATCCACCACGTGTCCAACCCCAACCCGTACCGCGCGCCGGACGACATGGACGAGGCCGAGTTCCTCGACTACCTGGTGGCCGAGTTCGAAGACAAGATCCTGTCGCTGGGCGCCGACAACGTGGCGGCGTTCTTCGCCGAGCCGATCATGGGTTCGGGCGGGGTGATCATTCCGCCCGAGGGCTACTTCCTGCGCATGTGGCAACTGTGCCAGACCTACGACATCCTGTTCGTCGCCGATGAAGTGGTGACCTCGTTCGGACGCCTGGGCACCTTCTTCGCCAGTGAAGAACTGTTTGGCGTCACCCCCGACATCATCACCACCGCCAAGGGCCTGACCTCGGCCTACTTGCCGCTGGGCGCGTGCATCTTCTCCGAGCGTATCTGGGAGGTGATCGCCGAGCCGGGCAAGGGGCGCTGCTTCACTCATGGTTTCACCTACAGTGGTCACCCGGTGTGCTGCACGACGGCGCTGAAGAACATCGAGATCATCGAGCGCGAGCAACTGCTCGATCACGTCAAGGACGTTGGCAGTTACCTGGAGCAGCGCCTGCAAAGCTTGCGCGAGCTGCCGCTGGTGGGAGATGTGCGCTGCATGAAGCTGATGGCCTGTGTCGAGTTCGTTGCCGACAAAGCCAGCAAGGCGCTGTTCCCGGACGAGGTGAACATCGGTGAGCGCATCCACAGCAAGGCCCAGGCCAAAGGGTTGCTGGTACGCCCGATCATGCACCTGAACGTGATGTCGCCACCGTTGATCATCACCCATGCGCAGGTGGACGAAATCGTCGAGACCCTGCGCCAGTGCATCATCGAAACAGCACGTGAATTGACTGCGCTTGGCCTGTACCAGGGCCGATGAACCTGGCGCAAAGGGCTGTGCGGGGGCGTGCCTGGCAAGCTAGACTGCCGGGCATGACACAGGCCTCTCCCGACACCCCGCTTACCCTCACGATGGGCGCGCTGCAGCAATGGCACGCGGCGCTGCAGCGCGCGCTGGCGCAAAGCGAAACCCCCGATGCACTGGAATATGTGGCCGCTGCCATCGGCCAGTTGGTGCAGGTGGAGTCGATGATGATCAGCCTCGAGTGCCAGGGGCGCGCACCGCAGTTGCTCTATCAGCAAGGCATTCCCGAGCTGCACCGCGCCGCAGTGCTGGAGCGCTATTTCAGCGCAGGCTACCTGCTCGACCCGTTCTGCCTGGCCGTGCAAAGCGGGCTGGCCGAAGGCTTTTACCATTTGCAGGAAATCGCCCCCGACAACTTCTTCGACAGCGACTACTACAAGGCCTATTACCTGGGCACCGGTTGCAGTGAAGACAGCTACTACATCGTCGACCTCAGCGCAGGCCGCAAGCTGTCGCTGAGCCTGTTCCAGGGCTGCAGCGGCACGCGCCTGAGTGCCGGGCAAATCGACCTGTTGCGTGCGCTGGAACCGATGGTCCGCGAACTGCTGGGGCGCTATGCCAGGCACAACCTGGACCCCGAGCCTGCCTCAGCCGAGCGCGGCAGCCTGCAGGCGGCGTTCGACAGTTTTGGCTGCCAAGTGCTGACCGACCGTGAGCGAGAGGTGGCACACATGATCTTGCGTGGGCATTCGGTGAAGTCCACTGCGCTGGAACTGGGTATCTCCCCGGAGACCGTGCGCATGCACCGCAAGAACCTGTACCTGAAGCTGGAGATCAACTCGCAGTCGGAGCTGTTTGCACGGTTTATCGACTGGTTGCGACAGGGGACTGCGGTGGTAGTCGCTTGATGCCACCCTGTTAGCGTTTTTCACCAGAAATCGCCATTTGTTAATGTTTTCGTTGATCCGTTAGTCATTTCGTACTTGCGGCGTTAATGTTTTCGCGTAAATTCTTTGAGTAGATAGCGTTTTCGGGCAAAAGGTAAAGGATTCAGCAATGCAGGTAGGATTCAGGGCGTTGGCCGATCGATATGGCATCACGATGGTGCAGCCACTTCGTGTCGAATCGACGATCGGAACCACCCGGGTGAGCCGTGACAGCGACGGGCTTGTGAGCAATCAATACCCGCCAAGCTATCGGCCATCGGACAATTTTGCAGGGCATTTCGAATTCGGCCTCAAATACGAGGACATTCACCTCGAGTTCTTTGCGCGCTTGTTTGCTGCCGTGGGCCCTGAGCCGGTCGAGGCCTGGTGCAGGCAATCCCCTTTTGGCCAGTTTGCCCGCCGTACCGGTTTTTTCTACGAATGGCTCACAGGCACCCGACTGGATGTGCCGGATGTCGGCAATGGTGCCTACTGTGATGCCGTCGCCAGTCATAAATATTTGGTTCGTACCTCGCCACTGCGTGTGCGCCGCTGGCGGGTAAACGACAACTTGCCGGGTACGTCAGGTTTCTGCCCGGTGCTACGCCGTACCGAGGAGGTTCAAAATGCCTTGGCATTCGACCTGGCGGCTGCATTGGGTGAACTCGACCAGGCCTTCGGTGCCGACATTCTGCTGCGCAGCGCCAGCTGGTTGACCTTCAAGGAGTCGCGCGCCAGCTTTCTAATCGAGAAAGAAGCCGATCAAGCGGACAGGATCCAACGGTTTGCGCACGTGATTGCCAGGTATTGTGGCACTGTCGAAGAACCGCTGAGCGAGCGATCGCTGCACAAGTTGCAGGCCGGGATATTGGGGCACGAAGCACTTGGTCTGGGGTTGCGGCAGTCCCCTGTTTTTGTCGGGCAGGCGACCATGCGCGAAGACATCGTGCACTACATCGCGCCCCATTACGGCCAGGTCGCGGAGCTGATCGATGGGCTCAAGGCTTTCGAAGCAGCTACACGAGGTGCCGAGTCGTTAGCCAGGGCCGCCGTTTTGGCATTTGGTTTCGTGTACATCCACCCGATGCGTGATGGCAATGGCCGCATCCATCGTTTTCTCATCAATGACACCTTGATTCGCGACAAGGCCATGCCTGCCGGGGTCATCCTGCCGGTGTCCGCTACCATCACCAGTTCGATCGCGTTTCGTGTGGGATACGACCAGGTGCTGGAAGTATTTTCCAGGCCGTTCATGCAGCGCTATGGGGCGTCATATCGGTTTGGCAAAGCCACCACTTACACGGACGGCACCTCGAGCAACTTCATGTTCGATGAGTACGATGATGCGGCCGTCGCCTGGCGATACCCGGATTTGACCGCGCATGTGTTGTACACCGCGCGAGTCATCGAGCATACCGTGCGCAAGGAGATGGCCGATGAAGCGCGGGTGCTGGTGGTATTCCGGCGTGCCCAGGAGCACCTGAAGGACGTGCTGGAAATGCCCGATCCGGACGCCAGTCGCATTATCCGCTCACTCAAGGAAAACGGCTGGCAGGTTTCCGGCAAGTTGAAAAAGGCTTACCCGGAGCTGGAGGATGCCGCACGGGCCGAGCGCGTTGTGCACGCTGTGCGCTCGGCTTTTGACGACGTCCTGTAGGTTGCTTAGCGGGACGCCAGTCGAGCCTCGAGCGCAGCGATGTGCGCCTGTAGCCGCTCATGCTCCTGGCGCTCGGCGCCGATGTCTTCGAACACGCTGATCAGGTGCTCCGGCTCGCCATTGGCACGGCGCTGCAGCGAGGTGCGCGCGCGTACCCAGATGTACTCGCCGCTCTTGTGGCGCACACGCTTTTCCACCTCGTAACGCTCGGTTTCGCCGGCCAGCATGCGCTGCAGCAACTGCAGGTTCTGGGCCAGGTCGTCGGGGTGGGTGATCTGCTGGAAGGTCATGCCATACAGCTCGTCGGCACGGTAGCCCAGTAGCTCGCACAGGCTGTTGTTGACCCGCTGCCAGGTGCCGTCCGGGTCGATGTAGGCGAGGGCGCCCCAGGCCAGCTCGAAGATCGCCCGAAAGCGCTCCTCGCTTTGGCTCAGCGCCTGCTGGGCGACCTGGCGTTCGGTGTTGTCCATGCTGATGCCGACCATTTTCACCGAGCGGCCGGCGCTGTCCCGCACGACCGTGGCGCGGGAAGAAATCCAGCGCACTTCACCGTCCGGGCGGGTGATGCGGAAGTCGCATTCGCAGCCACTGCCGTCGGCCACCGCGTCGGCGTACATCCCCTGCATGCGCTGCACGTCTTCGTCGGGCAGGTGCCTCCAGAAGTCTTCGTTGTGGTGGACCGGCCAGCCATAGACCTGCTCGACGTTGGGCGAGTAGGTAACTTCGTCGCTGATGAGGTTCCATTCCCAGGTGACGATGCGCGCGCCTTCCTGGGCCAGCTTCATGCGTGTTTCGCTTTCCATGATCTCGGCGGTCAGGCGCCGGCGCAGGTCGGTCATGGGCAGCTCGACCACCTGTGGTTGCTGGATGTTCTGCAGTGCCTCGTCGCCATAGCGCAGCCAGATCCAGTTGACCTTGAGAAAGTCGGCCAGCTTGCGCAGGTTGTCGTAGTCGATCTCGCCGCCACGGGTCCATTTGTGCACGGCGGTGCGCGAAATACCCAAGGCCGTGCCCACGGCTTGCAGGGTCAGCTTGTGATGCTCGAGCAGTTCCTTGAGGCGGAAGGCGAAGCTGTTTTCCAACATCGGCAGGGTGTCCTGATCTGGGCCAAGAGCCTGCCAGTATACGCAACTTGTCAACTTTGGGTTGACGGCCCTGGGCGATTTGCAACTCCTTGTAGGAGCGGCCTTGTGTCGCGATGGGCCGCACAGCGGCCCCGGCAATTGTGTGCCAGGGCAAAGATCCTGGGGCCGCTGTGCGGCCCATCGCGACACAAGGCCGCTCCTACAGGGACCGCATTTGTCAGAGATCAAGCACAAGCCGCGCCGTACGGGCGCGCGAGACGCACAGCATAATGCTCTGCTGCGCGGCTTTTTCTTCGTCGCTCAGGTACTGGTCGTAATGCTCGGCTTCACCTTCAAGAATGGCCGTCTCGCATGTACCGCACACGCCTTCGCGGCACAGGCACTCGACCTTGGCGGCCTTGGACTTCTCGATGGCCTGCAGAATGGTCATGCCTTCTTCCACTTGCAACTCCACACCCGACTGCGCCAACACCACGGTAAAGGCACTGCCGGTGACCGGGGTGGCGGCGAACTGTTCCCAATGCACGCGCTGTTCGGCGATGCCGGCTTGGGCTGCGCAGGCGATGACCGCATCGATTAGCGGTTTGGGGCCGCAGACGTACAGGTGCGCTTGCGCGTCCAGCCCCGCGCACAAGGCGGCCAGGTCAAGCTTGCGGTCGAGGCTGTCGATGTAGAATTGCGTGTTGGCAGCGTGCGGGCCGTTGGCCAACTGGTCCTGGAACGCACCGTGCTCTGGCGCACGGAAGGCATAGTGCAGCTCGTAGTCGGTGCTGCCGCCTTCCAGCTCGTGCAATTGCGCCAGGAACGGGGTGATGCCGATGCCGCCGGCAATCAGCACGTGACGGCCAGCCGAAGGGTCGAGGGCGAACAAGTTGTTGGGCGAGGAGATGGTCAGGCGAGTGCCGACCTCCACCTGCTGGTGCATGAACGCCGAGCCGCCTTTGGACTGCTCTTCCAGGCGCACGCCGATCTGGTAGCTGCGGGTGTCGCGCGGGTCGCTCATCAGCGAGTAGGCGTTGCTGAACTGGCTGCCGTCGGCGCCTTGCATCTGCACGATGACATGGCTGCCGCCGGTGAAGGCGGGCATCGCCGCGCCGTCTTCGCGGGCCAGGGTAAAGCGCTTGATCAGCGGCGTGGCTTGTTCCACGTCGGTTACGCGGACGCTGAACATTTCATAAGTGTTGGCCATGGTTCACCTCGACTGCCTGGGCGCGCGGCAGGCCCTGCCGCGCACCTTTACGTGCAAAAAAACGTGGAGCGGTTGCCATCAATCGTCGAGGTGGGCCACGGCGATCAGGTTGTGGAAGTGGGCAATGCCGTGCTCGCTCATACCGCTGCGTTCGCGGTCGGCCATGATGCGGCCCTGGCCACGGTAGCCTCGCGACTTGAGGCCCTTCTGCACGCTTTCGACCAGGCGCAGGTCTTCTGGGCGGAACACTTCGCGGTACCAGTCGATCAGCTTCTGCTGTTCCTCGGTGATGTCCTTGTTGAGGAAGTAGATGTCGTAGTGTTGCAGGGTGGTTTCGGCATCGACCGGGAACTCGTAGATCACGGTCATGAAGTTGGCCCCTGGCGGCACGTTGAACATGGTGCACGGCCAGGCCCAGAAGCCGGCGAACGACGGGTCCTTCACGTTTTCGTCGAACTTGAACGACTGTTCCGAAGGCTTGGCCAGGCCATATTGCAGGGTCCAGTTACCGTGCATGGTGTGGCTGTACTGGCCGACGTCGACCGAGTCGGAGAAGCCTGGGTGCGCCGGGGCGCAGTGGTAGCACTCGAGGTAGTTGTCGACGATCGACTTCCAGTTGGCAGGGGTGTCGCTGACGAAGCGTGCTGCCAGGTGCAGGTCGTCGATCACCGCGCAGGCTTCGCGCATGCGCGTTTGCAGGCCTGGCAACTGGTCTTCGACAGAGCCTGCGTCCATGTCCATGTTGATGAAGATGAAGCCGGCATATTCCTCTACGCGCAGCTGCACCAGGGTGGAGTTCTCTTTGTCGAAGTTCACCACGTTGTCGCAGTTGCGGGCGTGGGCCAGTTCGCCGTCGAGCTTGAAGGTCCAGGCGTGGTATGGGCAGGTGATGACGTTCTTGGCTTTGCCGCTGCCGCTGAGCAACTGGTGGCCACGGTGCGGGCAGACGTTGTAGAACGCACGCAGCACGCTGTCACGGCCGCGCACGACGATGATGCTTTCGCCAATTACTTCGCGGGTGATGTAGGCATTGTTGTCTGCCACTTCGCTGCGGTGGCCCACGCAGATCCAGCTGCGGGCGAAGATGGCTTCTTTCTCGTGTTCGAACACTGCGGCCTTGGTGTAGAAATTGGCCGGGATGGTGAAGGCCTCGTCGGCGTTTGCGCAGAAATCGGCGGGCAGGCGTTTGAAGTCGTTCATGACAGGTTTCTCACAAGCTCGGTTTTTAGTTGTTGGTTAACGCGTATCTGTTGGTTAACAGATCAGGCAAAAAAAATTGCAACCCTTCAAAGGGGCCGCAGTGCGGCCCCTTTGATTTCATCAATGCACGGCAGCAGCGCTGCGCGGTGCATGCTCGGCAGGTTGTTCACCGGCCATCCGTGCAGCCTCTTCTTCGATGATGTGGGCCGGTACCTGGCCGTAGTCAGCGACCATCCACTTGAGGAAGCCGTAGATCTTCACCAGCAGAATCACCATGAACGGGATTGCGGTCAGCACCACGGCAGTCTTCATGGTCGACAGCGAAGCCTTGGCGAACAGCATGGCCAACGGCACCAGGGTCAATACCACACACCAGAACAGGCGGTGGGTCGGCGTCGGGTCGTCACCTTCACGCAGGTTGCGAGTGCTGGTGGCTGCCACCGCGTAGGCTGCGGCATCCATGTGCGAAGCGCAGAAGATGGCCATGATGAACAGGTACACGCCAAGGAACACTTGGCCCCACGGCAACGCCAGCAGCAGGTGGGTTACAGCCGATTCACCGCCTTGCTCGGCCAGCATCTTCGGTACGTCCACCGCGCCGGTGATGAACTGGTGCATGCTGTAGCTTTCCAGTGCGCCGAAGAAGAACCAGCAACCGAAGCTGCCGCCCAGCAGCAGGGCCAGGACCACTTCCTTGATCTGCCGGCCACGCGAAACGCGGGTGACGAACATGGCTACGCCCGGGGCGTACGACACCCACCACAGCCAGTAGAACACCGTCCAGTTGCGGGTGAAGGCACCGTCGCCGGCCGGGTCGGTGAACAGGCTCATGTGCACGTAGTTCTGGATCATCAGGCCAATCGAGTTGGCGGTGTTGTTGAGGGTGAACTGGGTTGGGCCGACCAGCAGGACGACAGCGGCAAACACCAGCGCGCCGATGCACACCATCTTGCTCAGGCGCTGCAGGCCGCCATCGATGCCGATGTAGGAGCTGAGCGAGAACATCACCGCCACGCCGCCGATCACCATCAATTGCACGGTGAAGGTATCCGGGGTGCCGGTCAGGTCATGCAGGCCGCGCGTCAGGGTAGAGGCGGTGAGGGCCAGCGACACGGTCAGGGCGCCCATCATGGTCAACAGGAAGATCAGGTCGACAGTACGGCCTACTGGCCCGGTGGCCTTGAAACCCGTCACCGCTTCGATAATCGAAGCCAGGTTCAGGCCGCTCTTCTTGCGGACATGGAAGTGGTAGGCCATGGCCAGCGAAGCCAAGGCGTAGATCGACCAGGCGCTGATGCCCCAGTGGAAGAACGAGTAGCCCACGCTGTACTCCAGCGCCTTGGGAGTGGCGGCGGCGATGTTCAGGCCTGGGGTCTGATAGTAGTAGGCCCATTCCATCACGCCCCAGTACAGGGTCGAGGACCCCATGCCGGCACAGATGAACATGAACACCCAGGTGGCGGTGGCGTATTCAGGCTTGCCACTGCCCAGGCGGATGTTGCCGTATTTGCTGAAAGCCAGGTACAGCACCGCCAGGGTACTGGCGAACACCAGCACCTGCACGCTGGTACCGAAGGTGCGGGTGGACAGCTCGAACAACTGGTTGGCGGCGCTTTCAGCCTGGGCGGGGAAGGCTGCAAGGCCGATCACGGTGAGCAGCACGGCAATCAGGCTCACGGTAATCAGGAACACATCAATCTTTTTATTCTTGTGCGACATCATCGTCTCCTGGGACGTTGGCGTACTTGTCATACCCGGCAGGCATCCGGGGTGTAGCGGTACAACTCCTTCCGTGGTTGTTAACCTTTAGTTTACTAATATCTAATGGTTAACAGATTCTGCATACAATCTGCGCCGCTAGCAAGAGGCAAGGGGCCGATTGTCAGACACTTCTGACAATCGGCCCCTGTGCGTCAGGCTTCGACCAGCGCGGTGATGGCCTGGCCAACTTGCTGGGTGGACTGCTGCCCACCCATGTCGCGGGTGACATCACCGGCGGCGATGACCTGCTCGATGGCCTTGAGGATGTCGTCGTGGGCGGCGTGGTAGCGTGGGTCGGCGCCGTCGTTGCCAAGGAAGTCGAGCATCAGCGCACCCGACCAGATCATCGCGATCGGGTTGGCGATGTTCTTGCCGTAGATGTCCGGTGCCGAGCCGTGCACGGGTTCGAACAGCGACGGGAACTTGCGTTCGGGGTTGAGGTTGGCCGACGGCGCGATGCCGATGGTGCCGGCGCAGGCTGGGCCGAGGTCGGAGAGGATGTCGCCGAACAGGTTCGAAGCCACCACCACGTCAAAGCGGTCCGGCTGCAGCACGAAGCGCGCGCAGAGGATATCGATATGCTGTTTGTCCCAGCTGATTTCCGGATAATTGGCAGCCATCGCAGCGGTGCGCTCGTCCCAGTACGGCATGCTCACGGCCATGCCGTTGGACTTGGTGGCCGAGGTGACGTGCTTGCGCTCGCGGGTCTGGGCCACGTCGAAGGCGTACTTGAGAATGCGGTCGACGCCGCGACGGGTGAACACCGATTCCTGCAGCACGAACTCGTTTTCGGTGCCTTCGAACATGCGCCCACCCAGCGACGAATATTCGCCCTCGGTATTCTCGCGGATGACCACGAAGTCGATGTCACCTGGTTCACGACCTGCCAGCGGGCAAGGCACGCCAGGGAACAGGCGCACTGGGCGGATGTTCACGTATTGGTCGAAGTCTCGGCGGAACTTGAGCAGCGAACCCCACAGCGAGATGTGGTCCGGCACCTTGTCTGGCCAGCCCACAGCACCGAAGTACAGGGCATCGAAGCCCTTGAGCTGTTCGAACCAGTCGTCCGGCATCATCTTGCCGTGGGCCAGGTAATAGTCGCAGCTGGCCCACTCGAAGAACTCGAAGCTGATGTCCAGGCCATGCTTGCGCGCAGCGGCCTCGACTACACGAATGCCTTCAGGCAGTACTTCGTTGCCGATGCCATCGCCGGGGATTGCCGCAATTCTGAAAGTCTTGCTCATGGGGTGCACTCGTTATCCAGGGAACAGGTGCTGGTTATGCTATAAGGGCTTTATCCGGAGATAATCTGGCCAATCATGGATTCTTGGAACACGATACGTGAATAATCTGCCCAGCCTCGACGACCTCAATATCTTCCTTCAGGTGGCCAAGCGCGCCAGCTTTGCCGCCGTCGCGGACGAGCTGGGCATGTCGGCGGCGTACATCAGCAAGCGCATCCGCATGCTTGAGCAAACCCTGGAAGTACGCCTGCTGCACCGTACCACCCGGCGGGTGACGGTGAGCGAGGAGGGTGAGCGGGTGTATCAGTGGGCGCTGCAGATATTCGATGCGGTGCAGCGCATGGGCGATGACATCAGTGCCCAGCACCGTGAGCCGGCCGGGCAATTGCGCATTGCCAGCAGCCTTGGCCTGGGCCGCCGCTTCGTGGCGCCGGCCTTGTCGGAGCTGGCCGAGCGTTACCCGCGCCTGGACATTCGCCTGGACGTGCACGACCGGTTGGTGGACCTGATTGCCGAAGGCGTCGACCTGGACATCCGCGTGGGCAACGCCATTGCGCCCAACCTGATCGCCAAGCCGCTGGCGCGTAACCGCCGGGTACTGTGCGCCGCGCCGGCTTACCTGGCCCGGCGCGGTACGCCCAAGGTGCTGGGCGAACTGGCCAGCCATGACTGCCTGGTGATCAAGGAACGTGATCACCCGTTTGGCGTGTGGCAGTTGATGGGGCCGGACGGTGAGGAAGGCGTGCGGGTCACCGGCGGCTTGTCGACCAACCATGGCGAAGTGGCGCACCAGTGGTGCCTGGACGGGCGCGGGATCTTGCTGCGCTCGTGGTGGGATGTGCACGACAGCCTGCAGGATGGGCGCCTGGTCCAGGTGCTGGAGGACTATCACCAGCCAGCGGATATCTGGGCGGTGTACACCTCACCATTGGCCAGTTCGGCCAAGGTGCGGGTGGCGGTGGACTTTTTCCGGCAGTACTTTGCCGAGCGGTATAGCTTGCCAGAGTAGACACTGGCCCTGACGCGCGCTTTGTATAGGAGCGGCCTTCAGGGTACGGGTACACGCGAAACCGCTTTCACTTCGCGCAACGCCAGGCTGGACTGGATCGAGGCAATCCCCGGCTGCCGGCGCAACACTTCTTCCACAAACCGCCCATAACTTTCCAGGTCGGTCGCCAGTACGGTCAGCACATAGTCGGCCTCACCGGTCACCTTGTGGCAGGACAGCACCTGCGGCAGCTTCAGAATCACCTGCTCGAACTCGTCCGGCGCATTGGCCGAGTGGTTGCCAAAGCGCACCTGGGCAAATGCCATCACGTCGTACCCCAATTTCCTGCGGTCGAGGTTGGCCTGGTAATCCTTGATGATGCCCAGCTCTTCCAGCCTTTTGCGCCGACGCCAGCAGGGTGTCACGGTCATCGACAGGCGTTCGCCCAGTGCCGCGCTCGAAAGGGTGCCGTCCGCCTGCAACAGGCGCAGCAGCTCGCGATCGGTTTCGTCCAATTCTTCGATAGCAAAAGCTTTGCTCATAGCTTGGTGGTCCTGTGAATACTTTGCTAAAGAATCCGGTTTGGCTGAGCATAAAGCAAAGCATTTCCAGCGGTCTCTCGCGAAAATTGGTTACCCGGTAACTCCCTTGAAAAAGGACATTCGCGTGCTGACAGTCTTTAGTAACAACCACCGCTTGCACCATGGCTCGGAACTCAAGGACGGCGCGATAACGCCATCGTTTGAAAACCCCCAGCGTGCCGACACCGTGCTGGCCCGGGTGCTCGGCACCGGCCTGGGCGATGTCATCGCCGAGCAGGCGTTCGACCGTGCCTGCTACGTGGCGGCGCACAGCGAACGCTATGTGAGCTTCCTGGAAAACGCCTGGCAGGAATGGGCCGCCACCGGCAAGACCCACGACGCGCTGCCGCTGGTGTGGCCGGTGCGTGACCTGGCCATCGACCGTGAGCCCGGCTTCATCGACGGCAAGCTTGGTTTCTACGCCATGGACGCCGGCGCGCCGATCACCGCTGGCACCTGGGAGGCGGTACGCAGCAGCGCCAACGTTGCCCTGACCGGCATGCAGCGCATCATCGACGGTGCCGACAGTGCCTTCGCCCTGTGCCGCCCGCCTGGGCACCATGCGGCGCGTGAATACATGGGCGGCTATTGCTACCTGAACAACGCTGCCATCGCCGCCGAGCGCTGCCTGAGCCAGGGCGCCAAGCGTGTGGCCGTGCTGGACGTGGACTTCCACCACGGCAACGGCACGCAGAACATCTTCTACGATCGCCCCGATGTGCTGTTCGCCTCCCTGCATGGTGACCCTCACGTGTCCTACCCGTACTTTTCCGGCTACGCCCATGAGCGGGGTGTGGGGGCAGGCGAAGGCTTCAACGTCAACTACCCGCTGGGCAAAGGCACGCGCTGGGCGCAGTACCAGCTGGCCCTGCAGGACGCGCTCAAGCGCATCGTCGCGCATCGGCCCGAATACCTGGTGGTGTCGCTTGGCGTCGACACCTTCGAGGACGACCCGATCAGCCATTTCAAACTCACCAGTGAAGACTTCCTGCGCATGGGCGCCGAGATCGCCAGTGCTGGCATCCCGACCCTGTTCGTGATGGAAGGCGGCTACATGGTCGATGAGATCGGCATCAACGCGGTGAACACCCTGCAAGGCTTCGAAAGCGCGCGTTAAGCCCCGCGACAAGCCGTGGCCACGCTGGCCACGGCACAGCACGACTAGCCAGACCAACAATAACAAGAGGTCGCCCATGCAAGACATGTCCGCAAGCCTTGAGCAAAGCAAACCGGCAGAGCCCACCCGTGACGGGCACCTGCAACGCACGCTGGAAAACCGCCACATCCAGCTGATTTCCATCGGAGGCGCCATCGGCACCGGCCTGTTCATGGGTCGGGCAAGGTGATCGCGCTGTCCGGCACCTCGATCCTTCTGGTCTACGCCATCCTCGGGTTCTTCGTCTTCTTCGTGATGCGCGCCATGGGCGAGCTGCTGTTGTCCGACCTGCGCTTCAAGTCGTTCGCCGACATCGTTGCCCATTACCTGGGCCCGCGCGCCGGCTTTGTGCTGAGCTGGTCGTATTGGCTGAGCTGGAGCGTGGCGGTGGTCGGCGACGTGGTCGTGGTGGCGGGGTTCTTTCAGTATTGGTACCCCGATGCGCCGGCCTGGCTGCCCGCGTTCTTCACCCTGTTCGTGCTGCTGGGGTTGAACCTGCTGGCGGTGCGCATATTCGGCGAGGTGGAGTTCTGGTTCGGTATCATCAAGATCGTCGCCATCGTGCTGTTGATCATCACGGCGGCGGTGATGATCGCTACCTCTTATACCTCGCCCAATGGTGTGGTCGCCTCGCTGTCCAACGTGGTCGCGCCGGGTGCGGTGCTGCCCCATGGCATCAGCGGTTTCTTTGCCGGGTTCCAGATTGCCGTGTTTTCTTTCGCCGGTACCGAACTGATCGGCACCACCGCCGCCGAGGCCAAGAACCCGCATCGCTCGCTGCCCAAGGCGATCAACACCATCCCGCTGCGCATCCTGCTGTTCTACATCCTGGCGCTGGTGTGCATCATCAGCGTGGTGTCGTGGGCCGAAGTGCCGGCCAACCGCAGCCCCTTCGTCGAACTGTTCCTGCTGGCGGGTTTTCCGGCGGCGGCGGGCATGATCAATTTCGTGGTGCTGACGTCAGCTGCGTCATCGGCCAACAGTGGGGTGTACTCAGGTTGCCGGATGTTGTTCGGCCTGGCCGAGCGGCGTAACGCACCGGCCCTGTTCGCCAGGCTTTCGGCACTGAGCGTGCCGGTGTACAGCCTGGTGTTTTCCGGGGCGTGCATGTTGATCGGGTTGAGCTTGCTGTTCATCATTCCCGAGGTGATGACCGTGTTCACGCTGATCTCGACGGTGTCGGCGATTTTGGTGATCTTCACCTGGTCGATGATCCTTGCTGCGTACCTGGCTTATCGCAGACGCAACCCAGCTGCGCACGACGCCTCGCTGTTCAAGTTGCCGGGCGGGGTGCCGATGGCAGTCACGACCTTGGGCTTTCTCGGCTTTGTGCTGGTGCTGCTGGCGCTGCAGCCGGATACCCGGTTGGCGCTATGCGTGATGCCGTTGTGGTTCGTGTTTTTGCTGGTGGCTTACCATCGTCGCCGTGAGCACAATTAATGAGCCGACAGTGGCGTGACCGTCCAGTGGTTGATTTAGAGAAGTTTCCTACAGGTTTTTAGGAAGCCCACTGAGCCTCCGGCAAGCGATTCCTCGTTAGGGTTCAGGGACCATCAGGGTCCCTTTCTACGCGAGGTCGCTTATGCCCCTTAGCCAACGTATCGCCATTGCGGTAGCCGAAGCCGGGCTGCCGCACGACCAGTGCATGTCCTGCGAGCGGCAAGGCCTGCCGATTCTGCCACTGCGCCGCGCCTTAGTGCCGGATGCACGTCCTGGTTGTGTCACCACTGTTGCCGGCAGCCTACATGTTTCGACGAAAATGGGCCTGCGCACCTTGCGCATGGGCTACCTGTACGTGCTGCTGGACCAACAGGTCTGGCATGCCTACGAAGTCAGCGAGCAGGGCCACCTGCGCCGCTTCAACCCCTATGAACCTTCCGACGGCCTGCCCGCACCACTCCCCGAAAAGTGCGTGAATGAAAACCACGACATTCCCTCATCTTTCCTGAACATCGATACCGACCGCTATGGCAGCGCCTGGCTGGCCTTTTCGAGCGACCCTTGGCCGGTGAGCGTGCTGAATGCCTACAAACGCGGCACGGCACCTGCGCATCGCTTTGAGGGTTTGGACCTGACTCAGGCGCGCAACAACCCCGAATTGCTGGGCATCGCCATGACGCCTGACAACCTGCAAATCGACAAGGAGGTGTTCGAGTACGCGCAGCACGGGTGTTCGCCGTTCGACAGTGCGCATGGCTTTTACACCCGCTGGCTGCGCCGGTTTGCACTGAAGGGGTACCTGGTCAACGCGATGAACCGGCACAAGCTGGAGAGCGGTGTGCTGGCGGTGGTGCTCGACGACACCGTTGGCTTGATTCAGGAGTACAACCATCAACGACTGAACTGGGTGGTGAAGCGTCAAGTCTGGCGCGAAGAGCCCATGCGGGCGTATCAACTGCAGACTTCACAAATTCTGCAGATCATTCGCGCGACGCACCGGCAGTGGGCGGCACAGAAAATACCGTCGTTGGAGCCAATGACCGGCGACGGGCCTCCGGTGTTCGTGGATCCGGCAGTAGAGCGTCAGCGCCTGGTCGAGCGTGCGCAGCTGGAAAGTGACGAGCGGCTTGAAGAGCGCTACCACGAACCGCAACGGGCGGCGTTCCAGGCCGAGTACGACCAGCAGGAAGCCGAGTTCCAGCGCTACATCGACAAGGACGCCCGTGCGTATGCCGCACTGTTCGACACGCCCATGTTCAAGGTGGCCGAGCAGTACGATTACGACGGTGATCATCGTGAGTCTGGCGTGGCGTATGCCAAGACCATGGCGTTGTGCCTGGGGGGCGGTATTACCGAGGCCGTGGTGCTCGGTACGGTGCCAGCGGCCGGCACCAGCGAAACGCTCTGGCTGAAATGGCTGCAAGACCCCGACAGCCCACCTTATCGCGCGTTGTTGATGCGGGACCGTGCATTGCTGGCCGGGCTGCTGCCCAGTTTTACCGCTGCCGAAGCCATCAACTGGAACGACAGCGACAAGCTCTACGGCATCTTGAGCAAGATCATTGCCAGCGACGACGCGGGCCTGCGCATGCGCAACACCCTCAAACAGGCCATCGCCGAAACGCAGAGCGCGCTCAACGCGGCCAGCCAGCGCCTGGCGCCCAACGTGCTCCCTGGCATTCAAAAAGCCGTGCGGCACCTGAACAGCGCGACGCAGTTCCTCTACAACGGCGTGCACCTGATCGAACTGGAAGTGAAGATGAAGCTGGGCGAGTACTACGCCTTGCAAAGTGCCCACCTGCGCGAATTGCAGCACAAGGCCAATGCCTCCATCGCCGAGGCACGGGACCGGATGCATCGCAGCATCGATGACTTCGAATTTGGCTCGATGAAGCCGTTCCGCAAGGTGCGCCCGATCATCCAGCATGGGTTGATGAGCCTGGCAGTGCTCGACCCGCGGTTTACCCACACCATGATCACCGTGACGGTGTGGGTCGAGGGCACGGCTGAAGAGGTGCGTGGCCGGTTGTTTGAGGAAGCCAATATGAAGGTGACCCAAGTCAGCAGCGCGGCACAGATTACCTTGGTGGATGTCTCGGTGGCGGCGGGAACGCTGGAGGCGAATGCGCGCAAGGTGTTGCAGGGGATGAGGATCACTTCGCAGCAGGCGGCGCAGTTGGTCCGAACCGGCTTTCGCGGCTTGCGCGGTGTGGCGGGAAGTTGGGAAGTACTGCTGGCAATTGGAGGGCTGTACTTTCAATACGACAGCCTGGCCAGGAATCAGGAAAAAGCGGAGGAGGAGATTGGACCGAAAGCGCATGAGGCCAAGCTGGCGCTGCAGGGAGCGCAGCTGGGGATATTGGGAGGGCAGATTGAACTGGTTGGACTCGTTATGCGCTCCAGCGCTGGTTATATAAAAGCGCCTTGGACCCGCGGCGTACCAGCAGTTGGAGTAGCGCTCGTTAAGTTCGGCGCCTTGTTCAGTGCAGTAGCCGGAGTTTTCGATACCGCACAAGCAATATCCGCCGCCAAGCGAGCTTCGGCAGCGGGGGATAAAACAGCGCGGATTCTTCATGCTACTTCTGCTGTATTCTACGGAATAGGTGCTGTGGCTTTTGCTGGTGCCGTATTTAAATCGCTAATTTTAGGACCTTTAGGCCTCGCTGTAATATTGAGCTTGGCTGCATTTGCATTGAGCAAGCAGGCTGAAAAAAATAGATCTTCAGCATTGGAGCGTTGGGCAAGGCGCTGCTGGTTTGGAAAAGGAGATGAAACACCGGCAGTACATTGGGATGCGCCTGAATACGCAGATATTGCGTTTGCAGAGCTTAATGCAGCAGTTCTTGGTGTTAAGGCGAAGTTCAATTTTGAGTCGAGCATGGTAACAGATCCCGCAGCGCCGAAAATTGGAGGTCTAGTGGGTCTGGTGACAGAGCAAAAACTTAGATTTCAGGTGGTTTTGCCAAACTATAGAGATGGTGCTTCTGCTTTTCGCTGGGTTCTAATTGTCCACCGCGTCGGCGACGGAGAGTTTCCTGAGTACAAAGGTGGAGAGACCATTGTTGTTGATGACTTTCACGCTATCACTACAGAGGAGTTATCGAAATCTACAAGATTCTCTAGTTTCACCCCACCAAGGATACCCGACTATAAAGCTGATTCTATAGTAATAAAACAGCGAGAATGTAGTGAGCAGAACGGTGTTTGCTGGTTGGAGGTTTCAGGCGTAGTGGAGCTTATGCCCACTGTCGGGAAGCACACAATAACTGGAGCAACGCTGTTGGTCATGTATTGGCTAGATCGGACTATTCCGAGTGCTTACCTAGAGGTATGTGAGCGAGGGGAAAATGATTAATCGCGGATCAAAAACTCAATGGGAGCGGTCGCTTGGGTGGAGCTACGATTTGCCCCATGTCAGAGAAATACCTGATCTCAGATGCGACGTGAAAAATGTAAGGCCATCACCCAATTACTATGATGACGTGTATCTAGAACTACCAAGATCAACGTTCAGCTTAAGAGGAGTCGTGGCTTTGCTGAGGCCCTGACGCCCTACCAAAATTCGTCCACCCACCCCGGGACTGGAACGATGACGATGGTCTTAGCCCCATGCATCGCCTAGCGCCCAAGGTCCGGTGGCCAACGGAAATCGACCTTGAATCTCGCAGTGCACCCGCAACAAACGATGTCCGCTAAAACGCTTGCCCCCAAGGTCCTGTGCTGTTCACTCAGACTGCCTGCTGCGCAATCAACGCCAGGCACCGCTGCACCACCGGGCTCACATCCCCCTTGCGCCGGCTAAGGATGATCGGGCTGACCGCGCCGCTATCCAGCAAACCGACATACTCGATATCGGTGCGATGCTGCTGCTGTACCGACGCCGGCACCAGGGTTATCCCTACACCTACAGCCACCAGGCCGATAGCGGTCTGAAGTTCGTTGGCCCATTGGCTGACGCGGATACTCATGCCGTGCTGCGCGAACAGCGCCAGCACATGGTCGGCATAACTGGGCCGAGGGTTGGCCGGGTAGAGGATGAACGCTTCGCCCGCCAACTGGGCAAGGCTGAGCGGGCTGCCCGCCAGCGGGTGGCCCTTGGGCAGCACGGCCACCAGCGGGTCTTCGCGCAGTACCTGTTGCTGAATGGCCGCGTCATCGATGCGAATGCGCCCGAAGGCGATGTCGATGCGCCCGGTCTTCAACGCTTCCACTTGCTGCAGCGTGGTCATCTCGCTCAAGCCCAGCTCCAGCTCGCTGTCCTGACGTAGCTCGCGGATCAGCTCTGGCAGCACGTTGTACAGGGTGGAGGGGGCAAAACCGATGCCTAGCCACTGGCGCTGGCCCTGGCCAATACGACGAGTGTTGTCGCTGATGTTCTGCAACTGCTGCAGCACGGTGCAGGTCTGCTCGTAGAAGAAGCGACCCGCTTCGGTCAGCCGCAGCGGGCGTTCGCGCACCACCAGCAGGGTGCCGAGCTGGTCCTCCAGCTGGCTGATCTGCCGGCTCAACGGCGGTTGAGCGATGTGCAGCAACTCGGCGGCGCGGGTGAAGTTCAGGGTCTCGGCCAGAACCTTGAAGTAACGCAGGTGGCGCAGCTCCATCAGACCTCCAGGGTATGGTGGGAGATTCATTTGATATTGGACTGTCATCAGGGTCTCGCGCAATCCTTGAACAATCAAGTAAATGCACCATTCGGGCCTGCAACTGGCAGCCCGATCTGACGGGACCTGGCAACAATGACAAGTGCGCTGATTGAACGTATAGAGGCAATTATCGTCGACCTGCCGACCATTCGCCCGCACAAGCTGGCAATGCACACCATGCAGCAGCAGACCCTGGTGGTATTACGCGTGCGCTGCAGCGATGGCGTGGAAGGTATCGGTGAGGCCACCACCATCGGCGGCCTGGCCTATGGCTACGAAAGCCCCGAGGGCATCAAGGCCAATATCGACGCGCACCTGGCGCCTGCGCTGATCGGCCTGCCGGCAGACAACATCAATGCCGCCATGCTCAAGCTGGACAAGCTGGCCAAGGGCAACACCTTTGCCAAGTCCGGCCTCGAAAGCGCCTTGCTCGACGCCCAAGGCAAGCGCCTGGGCCTGCCGGTCAGCGAGCTGTTGGGCGGCCGTGTGCGTGACAGCCTGGAAGTGGCCTGGACCCTGGCCAGCGGCGACACCGCCCGCGACATCGCCGAAGCTCAGCACATGCTGGAAATCCGCCGCCACCGTGTGTTCAAGCTGAAGATCGGCGCCAACCCGGTGGAGCAGGACCTCAAACACGTGGTGGCGATCAAGCGTGAGCTGGGCGACAGCGCCAGCGTGCGTGTCGACGTCAACCAATACTGGGACGAGTCCCAGGCCATTCGCGCCTGCCAGGTACTGGGCGACAACGGCATCGACCTGATCGAGCAACCGATTTCGCGCATCAATCGCGGTGGCCAGGTGCGCCTGAACCAGCGCAGCCCGGCACCGATCATGGCCGATGAGTCGATCGAAAGCGTCGAAGACGCCTTCAGCCTGGCCGCCGACGGCGCCGCCAGTATCTTCGCCCTGAAAATCGCCAAGAATGGTGGCCCGCGCGCCGTGCTGCGCACCGCGCAGATCGCCGAGGCCGCCGGCATCGCCTTGTACGGCGGCACCATGCTCGAGGGCTCGATCGGCACCTTGGCCTCGGCCCATGCCTTCCTCACGCTGCGCCAGCTCACCTGGGGCACCGAGCTGTTCGGGCCACTGCTGTTGACCGAGGAAATCGTCAACGAGCCGCCGCAGTACCGCGACTTCCAACTGCACATCCCCCGTACCCCAGGCCTGGGCCTGACCCTGGACGAACAGCGCCTGGCGCGCTTCGCCCGTCGCTGATAAGCAAGTAAGGAGATAACCATGCTGTTCCACGTGAAGATGACCGTGAAACTGCCGGTCGACATGGACCCGGCCAAGGCCGCCCAGCTCAAGGCCGACGAAAAGGAACTGGCCCAGCGCCTGCAGCGCGAAGGCACCTGGCGCCATCTGTGGCGCATTGCCGGGCACTACGCCAACTACAGCGTATTCGATGTGCCCAGCGTCGAGGCGCTGCATGACACGCTGATGCAGCTGCCACTGTTCCCGTACATGGACATCGAGGTCGACGGCCTGTGCCGGCATCCCTCGTCGATCCACAGCGACGACCGCTGATTCGCACCTGTCTACCTGACAAGAACAATATGAGGTAAGCACGATGACCGTGAAAATTTCCCACACTGCCGACATTCAAGCCTTCTTCAAGCAGGTGGCTGGCTTGGACCACGCCGAAGGCAACCCGCGCTTCAAGCAGATCATCCTGCGCGTGCTGCAAGACACTGCACGCCTGGTCGAAGACCTGGAGATCACCGAAGACGAGTTCTGGCACGCCGTTGACTATCTCAACCGCCTGGGCGGCCGTAACGAGGCGGGCCTGCTGGCTGCTGGCCTGGGCATCGAGCACTTCCTCGACCTGCTGCAAGACGCCAAGGACGCCGAAGCCGGACTTGCTGGCGGCACTCCGCGCACCATCGAAGGCCCGCTGTACGTCGCCGGGGCGCCGCTGGCGCAAGGCGAAGTGCGCATGGACGACGGCACCGACCCAGGTGTGGTGATGTTCCTCCAGGGCCAGGTGTTCGATGCCGACGGCAAGCCGTTGGCCGGTGCCACCGTCGACCTGTGGCATGCCAACACCCAGGGCACCTATTCGTACTTTGACTCGACCCAGTCCGACTACAACCTGCGCCGGCGCATCATCACCGATGCCGAGGGCCGCTACCGTGCACGTTCGATCGTGCCGTCGGGGTATGGTTGCGATCCGCAGGGGCCGACCCAGGAATGCCTGGACCTGCTCGGCCGTCATGGCCAGCGCCCGGCGCATGTGCACTTCTTCATCTCGGCGCCGGGGTACCGCCACCTGACCACGCAGATCAACTTCGAGGGTGACAAGTACCTGTGGGACGACTTTGCCTACGCTACCCGTGACGGGCTGATTGGCGAGCTGCGCTTTGTCGAAGATGCGGCGGCGGCGCGTGACCGTGGCGTGCAAGGCGAGCGCTTTGCCGAGCTTTCGTTCGACTTCCACCTGCAGGGGGCCGCGGCGCCGGAGGCCGAGGCGCGCAGCCACCGGCCGCGTGCGTTGCAGGAAGGCTGAGTACCAGGCGCAGAACGTTGGGGCTGCGCAGCAGCCCCCGGCATTCTGAGCGTCTTTCACTGTGTTTTTTGCCTGGGCCTTTCCGTGCGGGGAGGGCCTGGGCTTTTTGCTGTCCGCTGAAAATCCATCTGCATTTCCCTTCTGTTTCCCCCTCTGGTCCTTTCGAAATATCCCTCGCCGAATTACGTGAAAAGTAGTCTAAATATTTTTCGCTTGCGCGTGAGCTCAGGTCTACCTGTTTCTTATAAAAAATCCACATAAATCAACGATTAACGTGGTTTTATCTGTTTTCAAGCGCAAGTGAGCGAGGTGATTTTCTTTGTTTTTAGCGTGAAAATTCAATTGACAATTCACGTAAATAATCGCAAATATCTGTCACCGGCACCCAAAACAAGAGAGACAGATATGCCGCCCCAACCTGCCTTCGCTTCCCCGCGTGGCCGGTGCTTGCCAGTGGCCAGCGCCGCCCGCCATTCCCAGCCTCAACACCCGAACCGCGCCTGAGACGGAGATAATCCATGGATTCGCTTTGCCTGCGTGACGCGCCCCTGTCGGCGCTTGCCTGCGGCCCTGCTTTCGAGGCCTTGCTTGACGGCGTTCGTGATCGTGCCCGCCTCGGCGAGTTCGATCGCCAGCGCCATATTTCCCGCGACGTGATCGATGCGTTCAAAGCACATGGCGTATACCGCGCCCTGGTGCCCAAGCGCTTTGGTGGGTTGGAGTGCTCGCCAGCGGCCTTCTGCGAAATGATCGAGCGCATCGCCCACGCTGACGGCTCTGCCGGCTGGGTCGCCAGCTTCGGCATGAGCCCGGTGTACCTGGCGGCGCTGCCGCTGGATACCATCGCCGAAATCTACGGCAACAGCCCTGACACCGTGTTCGCCGGTGGCATCTTCCCGCCGCAGCCGGCCGAAACCGTGCCCGGCGGTTTCAAGGTCAACGGCCGCTGGAAGTACTCCAGCGGCTCGATGGGCGCCGATATCGTTGGCGTCGGTATCACCCCGCGCAACGGCGACAAGCTCGACCTGCCGCGCCTGGCGGTGCTGCCGCGCAGCCAGGCGCGCATCGAAGAAACCTGGGACACCGTCGGCCTGCTCGGCACCGGCAGCCACGACCTGGTGGTCGAGGATGTGCGGGTGGGCGAGCAGTGGACCTTCGTGCGCGGCGGCAAGCCGAACCTGGACGAGCCGTTCTTCCGCTACCCGTCGCTGTCGTTCGCCACCCAGGTGCTGTCGGTGGTCGGCCTGGGCATTGCCCGCGCCGCACTGGACGAGCTGTCGGGCATGGCCAGCGGGCGCATTTCGGTCACCGGCGCCCGGCCCTGGCCGACCGGCCGCTGGCCCAGGTGGACGTGGCCAAGGCCGAGGCCGCCCTGCGTTCGGCGCGGGCCTTCTTCTACGAAGCCATCGAGCAGGCCTGGGGGCATGTGCTGGCTGGCGACCCGGTGCCGGTCGAGGTGACCAACCTGCTGCGCCTGTCCTCGACCCATGCCGCGCGCGTTGCCGCCGAAGTGGCGCGCAGTGCGCAACTGCTGTCCGGCATGACTGGCATCTACAACGAGAGCCCACTGGCGCGCTGCGTCAACGATGCGCAAGTGGTCACCCAGCACGCCTTCATGGGCGACGTCACCTACCAGAACGCCGGAGCCATGTTCTTCGGCAAACAGCCCCTGCCGGGCTACCTGTAACCCTCGGGAGATTTGTCATGAGCGACACAAAAGCCTTGCGCGTGCTGTTCTGCATGGGCATCAACCAGAACTTCTTCGATGCCCCGCGTGAAGAGCAACTGCAGGTGTGGGCCGCCTTCAGCGCCATGTGGAACGGCATCCACGACCTGCCCGGGGTACGCGTGCTGGGCAACATGGACGATGACCAAGCCATGGTCGGGCCGTCCGATGGCTTCCCCTGGACCACCTACCTGCTGGCCGATGTGCCCAACATCGAGGCCGTGCACGCCGCCTGCAACCTGTTCCGCACCACGGCGGTGGGCGAGGGGCCTTACAAGCTGTGGCGCTACGCCAAGGTCGAGGCCCGTGTTGGCCGTGAACTGATCATCCAGCGCGCCTGAGAAGAGGAATAATCCCGTGAGCAACCTGATTCCCGCCATCAACCTGGCAATCGATCCGGCCGAGCTGGTGCAGCCCGACCGTGTCCACACCTCTCTGTACACCGACCCGGCGCTGTTCGATGCCGAGCTGGAAAAAATCTTCCACAGCACCTGGATCTGGGTCGCCCATGAAAGCGAAATCCCCGAAGCCGGCAGTTACAAGACCACCTACATCGGCAAGCAGCCGGTGATCGTGGTACGCGACCGCAAGAAGGCCATCAACGTGCTGCTCAACCGCTGCCGGCACCGCGGCGCCACCGTCTGCGAGCACAAGAAGGGCAAGACCAACAGCTTTGTCTGCCCGTACCACGGCTGGGGCTATGCCCTGGATGGTTCGCTGCGCGGTATCCCGCACCCGGAAAGCTACGGCGACTGCCTGGACAAGGCCGAGCTGCCCTTGGTCAGCCTGCGCACCGAAAGCTACGCCGGCATGGTCTTCGCCACGTTCAAGGATGACATCGAGCCGCTGGAGGACTTTCTCGGTGCGGCGAAGAAGTGGATGGACCTGTTCATGAAACAGGGCGCCGGTTATGGCATCAAAGTGCCGGGCGAGCACCGCTTCCGCTTCCCCGGCAACTGGAAGATCCAGCTGGAAAACACCACTGACGCCTACCACTTCCCGCTGGTGCACAAAAGTTTCCTGTCCTCGGTCGATGAGCAGACCCTGGAGCTGTTCGACTTCGTCAAGGGCCCTGGCTATGTCGAAGACCTGGGCAACGGCCACAGCGTGATGGTGATGATCCCCGAACTGGTCGACCTGGAGGCCGACCTCGACAAACCGATCCCGGAGCGCTTCGAAAGCCTTGCCGCCGAACTGCGCGACGAAGGCATCGACGAGGCGCAGGTGCGGCGCATCGTCCGCGCGGTCGGTGGTTCGGGCTTCAACCTCAATTTGTTCCCCAACGTGGCCTGTTCGATGGCGTTCTTCCGTGTGCTGCAGCCGATTTCGGTGAGCGAAACCGAAATCCATCATGCGGTAATCACCATGGATGGCGGCCCGGCGGCGGCCAACCGCTATCGCCTGCGCTTGCACGAGCATTTCCAGGGGCCGATGGGCTTCGGCACCCCGGACGATTCCGAGGCGTGGGAGCGGGTGCAGAAGGGCGCCCGCGCCGGTGAAGACCTGTGGATCATGCTCAACCGTGGCCTGGTGGGTGAAAAGCCCAGCGCCGATGGCCTGATTTCCGACGTCAGTGCCGAGACCGGCATGCGCGCGGCGTACCAGCAGTGGAAGAAGATGATGACCGCGGAGGCCAAATGATGAACCTGAACCTGTTCAACGAAGTCACCGCGTTCATCTGGCAGGAAGGCGACATGCTCGACCATGGCGAGTACGACGCCTGGCTCAACCTGTGGACTGACAAAGGCACCTACATCATCCCGATCGACCCCAAGGAAAGCGACTACGAGAACACCTTGAACTACGCCTATGACGACCACCACATGCGTGCCCTGCGTGTGCAGCGGCTCATCGGTGGCGAGTCGATCTCGACCAGCCCGCAGCCACGTACCGTGCGCACGATTTCGCGTATCCGTGTGCTCGCGGACGACGGCGTCAATGTCACCGTGCGCGCTGCGCAGAACGTGCGCGAGTTCCGCAAGGAAAGCCTCAAGCACTACAGCGCCGACCTCACGTACACCCTGGTGCGAGCCGAGGGCGGGTTCAGGGTCCATCGCAAGGTGATCAGCCTGATCAACAGTGACGATACCCTCGCCGGTATCGGCTACATCCTCTGAGGGCAAGGCCATGAACCAAGTCGCATTGGTAACCGGCGCCGGCCAGGGCCTGGGCCAGCGTTTCTGCACCCGGCTGCTGGCCGCAGGCTTCGACGTAGTGGTCTCGGACCGTGACCTGGCACTTGCCCAGGCCACTGCCGAGCAGCTGCAAGGGCAGGCTGGACGCACGTTGGCGGTAAAGCTGGATGTCGCCAGCAAGGCCGATTTCGAGCAGGCCCTGGCCCAGGTGCTTGAGCGCTTCGGCGGCTTGCACGTGGTGGTGAACAACGCCGCCGTGACCAGGACCACGCCGCTGATGCAGATCAGCCCGGAAGAGTTCGACGCCGTGGTCGGCCTGAACTTGCGCAGCGTGTTCCTCGGCTGCCAGGTGTTCGGCGCGTACCTGGCCGAGGCCGGTTACGGGCGGATCATCAACATGGCTTCGCTGGCAGGGCAAAACGGCGGCACGGCCACCGGCGCGCACTATGCGGCGAGCAAGGGCGCGATCATCACCCTGACCAAGGTGTTTGCCAAGGAGTTTGCCGCTCGCGGCGTTACCGTCAATGCCATCGCCCCGGGCCCTGTCGACTCGCCAGCGGTGCATGCCGCGGTGCCGGTCGAACGGCTGCCGGGCCTTCTGGCCAACATTCCGGTACAGCGCCTGGGGGATGCCGACTTTCTGGGTGACCTGATCGTGCAACTGGCACGGCCCGAGGCCTATTTCACCACCGGGGCGACCTGGGATGTGAACGGCGGCTTGTTCATGCGTTGACATTGACGGGGCGCCCGCGCGCCCCTGGTTACTACAGGACACCGAGCATGAATGAAGAACTGTTGAACGTAGTCGTGCGCAAGCGCGAGATTCAAGGGGCCGACGTGGTCGTACTCGACCTTGGGCGAGCCGACGGCGCTGCCTTGCCGGCTTTCGAGGCCGGCGCGCACGTGGACATCCATGTGGCGCCCGGCCTGGTGCGCCAGTACTCGCTGTGCAGCGACCCGGCGGATGTGACGGTGTATCGCCTGGGCGTCTTGAAAGACCCGGCGTCCCGTGGTGGTTCGGTGGGTGTGCACGAGGCCCTGATGGAGGGGCGCGAGGTACAGATCAGCGCACCGCGCAACCTGTTCCCGTTGGCGGCTGGCGCCGCCCGTTCGATCCTGCTGGGTGGCGGCATCGGGATCACACCCATGATTGCCATGGCCCACGCCTTGCACCAGCAGGGCGCCGATTTCGAACTGCATTACTGTGGGCGCTCGCGTAGCCGCAGTGCGTTTCTCGAAGCGCTGGCCGATGCGCCATTCGCGGCACGGGTGGTTACCCATTTTGACGATGAAGAGGCGACGCAGCGCCTGAACCTTGCCGATGTACTCGGCGCTGGCATGCCCGGTACGCACCTGTACACCTGCGGCCCGTCGGGCTTCATGGACTGGGTGATCGCAGGAGCGCGCCAGCAGGGCTATGCCGAGGAGCACATTCACAAGGAGTACTTCCAGGTCGAGGTCGACGCCACTGGCCAGGGCTTCGAAGTGGTCGCTGCGCGCAGCAACAAGACTGTGCAGGTCGCCGAGGGCCAGAGCATCCTCGATGCCTTGGCCCAGGTGGGTATACGCATCGATATTTCCTGCGAGCAGGGTGTGTGCGGCACCTGCATGTGCGAGGTACTCGAAGGCGAGCCCGACCATCGCGATGTGTACCTGACCGATGAAGAGAAGGCCGCGAACGACCAGATCCTGGTGTGCTGCTCGCGGGCCAAGTCGAACAAGCTGGTGCTGGATATCTGAGGAGCATGACCATGGTAGAGGTAACCCGTTTTCGCAACGCGATGGCCATGCTCGGTGGCGCCGTCTCGGTCATTACCACCGACGGCCCGGCCGGGCGCTTCGGCTTCACCGCTTCGGCGGTGTGCAGCGTGACCGACTCACCGCCCACCTTGCTGGTTTGCATGAACCGTGCTTCGTATTCCAACGAGCAGTTCAAGGCCAACGGCGCCTTGTGCGTGAATGTGCTGGCCGGCACCCATCAGGAGTTGTCCGGGGTGTTCGCCAACCGCAACCTGAGCATGGAAGCACGCTTTGCCTCGACGTTGTGGACGGTCCTGGAGAGCGGGGCGCCGGTGATGCAGGAGGCGTTGGTGAACTTCGACTGCCGCATTGCCCAGGTGCATGAAGTTGGCTCGCACAGCATTTTCTACTGCGAGATCCAGGACATCCGCCAGGGCGGTGCCGATGATGGGCTGGTGTACTTCAACCGCGCGTATCACCGGGTGTGCGAAACCTCCAAGGCCTGCTGAACGCGCTCCTGCGGCCTAGAAGGTATCCAGGTTATGGAAAACCACTTCGAGCATCTTGTTCAACCGCTGCACCTGCGCCTCGGTCAGCCCCTTGAAGCTGCGCTGGAACAGGTCGCGGGTCACATCCTGCATGCGCGCGATGCTCTGCAGCCCAGCCTCGGTGATGCGTACCTGGGTCACGCGGCCGTCCTCGGGGCTGGGGGCGGTGTCGACCAGGCCGTCGTCTTTCATCCGATAGACGATTTTGGTGATGGTCGACAGCTTGGCGATGGCATGGGTGGAGATTTCGGAAATGCTCGATTCGCCGTTCTCGTTGAGGATCCACAATACGCGCCAGCGCGGCACGTCAAGGTCGATCTTCTTCAGCAGCCGTTCCATGTTCTGGGTGTAGCGGCCATGCACACGGGCCAGCCAGTAAAAAGGGAAGTCTTCCTTGCGAAACTCATCGCTGGCCGGATCGTGATGGCTGTGGCCTGTGTTCTTCGAAGTGCTCATCGCTTCACTACGTGTGCGGAAATAGTCGCGACATCATAGACGTTTCCATGCATTTGGCTATTACAAAGGTGCGCCTAGGTGCTGGAATATTCAGTTGACATTTCAAGTATCTGGCAAGGCTCCCTCATCCAAAGGGCGGTATGACAATGACAATAATCGTAGAACCCCTCGACCTTGGCGGCAGCGGCCCGCGGGTCGCGATCAAGGACACCATCGATGTCGCCGGCACCGCCACCCGTGCCTCTAGCCAAGCGCTGGAGGATGCGCCGTTGGCGGTGCGGCATGCCGAGGTGGTCAGCCACCTGCTGGCGGCCGGTGCGCGCTTGACTGCCAAGGTCGGCCTGCACGAGCTGGCCTTCGGCACTACCGGTATCAACCGCCACACCGGCACGGCGGCCAACCCGCGTTTTCCGGGGCGTATTCCCGGAGGCTCGTCCAGCGGCTCGGCGGCTGCAGTGGCTGCTGGCCTGGTCGACTTCAGCCTGGGCACCGACACCGGTGGTTCGGTGCGCGTGCCGGCCTGTTGCTGTGGCGTGTTCGGCTTGAAGCCGACCTTTGGCCGGGTCAGCCGCCAAGGGGTGATGCCGGCCAGCAGCAGCCTCGATTGTGTTGGCCCGTTCGCTGCGAGCCTACCGATGCTGGTGCGCGCCATGGCCATGATAGACCCGACGTTCGTGCCCGCCCAGGTACCTGCGAAGGCGCGTATCGGTGTGCTGCGGGTAACGGCTGAAGTGGGCATACATAAGGCGGTGCAGGGGGCACTCAGCGCCAGCGGCTTGCCGCTGGGCAATGTCGAGCTCAAGCATTTTGGCGCGGCGTATGAGGCTGGCATGGTGGTGATCAACCGCGAAACCTTCCAGGCCTGTGGCCACCTGCTGGAAACCGGCAAGGTTGGCAGTGACATCGCCGGGCGCCTGGCGGCGGCGGGGCAGACCCATGATGCCGCGCTGGCTGAGGCAGAGGCGGTACGCCAGCGGTTTACCGAGGAAGTCGACCAAGCCCTTGCCCGTTACGATGTACTGGCGTTGCCGACCATGCCGGACTTCCCGCTGCGGCTGGAGGAGGCCAGCGACACTCGCGCCGTACTGGGCATGACCTCGCTGGTGCGGCCGTTCAACCTGTCCGGGCACCCGGCGTTGAGCATCCCACTGGGTAGCGAGGCCGGCCTGCCGGTGGGCCTGCAACTGGTGGGGGCCAAAGGTGCGGACGAGAAGCTGCTGGCAGTGGCCGAGCGTTTGTTGCTCAACCTGTATGGCGGCAACGGGGGCAGCAATGACTGACTTGCATGAGTTGCAGGCCCGCTTGCAGGTGTTCGAGCGTCAGCAGGCCATTCGGGTGTGCATCAATCGCTATATGGAACTGTGCGATCAGCTCGATTGCAGCACCCCGCTGGACGAACTGGCTGGCTTGTTTACCCGTGAAGCCGTGTGGGAAGGCAAGGGCGCCCGGTATGCCGCCAGCTTTGGCGGCTACCGTGGCCGTGAGGCGATCCGTGCGATGTTTGCCACCTACATGAAAACCCCGGCGCACTTTGCCTTGAACGTGCACTTTCTCACCAGTGAGGTGATCGAGATGGACGGCGAGCAGGGTGTGGGGCGCTGGGTGATGTTGCAGACCAGCACCTTTGCCGACGGTGCATCGCACCTGAATGCTGCGCGGCTGACGGTGCGCTTTGCGCTGGAGGAGGGGCAGTGGCGCATGGCTCACTTCCAGACCGAGAACCAGTTCAGCCGGCCGGTTACGGCCTGGAACAGTGAGGCCCCCTTGCCGGTGCCTAACGACTAAGCCCAGACGCGATCCCTGTAGGAGCGGCCTTGTGTCGCGAAAGGGCCGCAGCGCGGCCCCGGGATTTCAGTACGGTGCATAAATTGCCGGGGCCGCTTTGCGGCCCTTTCGCGACACAAGGCCGCTCCTACAAACGAGCGGTGCAAGTGGTTTAGAAGGTACTGACGAACACAACCTGGCTGTACAGGTTGTTGTTGTCATTGCCCAACTGTGTACCGCCTTGCTCGGCACTGCGCTCAGGCGTGTACAGCCCCACCAGTGGCACTATCATCAGGTGCTCGTTGAGGGTCCACTCCGCATACAGGTCCACCTCGTGGCCATCTACATTGCCCAGGCTGCGGTCGATCGTGTCGAACTTGAAGCCCATCAGCCCCACGTTCAGTGACGAAGCCGGGCTTACCGTCAACCCCACCTTCTGGATCCGCGCATTACTGTTGAACGGCCCGGCATAGTTGCCCGCCACCTCGCCTTGAAACCAGGTGCCCAACCCACGGCCCAGGCCATAGAACAGCGTGTCGTATTGCTCCGAGAACCGGCTGTAGCGGTAGCTGACGTTCGGTGCCCAGGGCAGGTCGGCAAAGGTCCAGCCAGCTTCCAGATACCAGGCGTCTTCAGTCGCGGCGTGCGGTTTGTCCTGCTTGGCATATTCGCCAGACAGGAACAGGTTCTCCACCCGGCATTGCCCTGGCCACGAATGCTGTAGGTCTTCATGCCGTCGCGTTCCTGCTGCATCGGCGAGGCGTATTGCTTGTCGATATGGGTGGTGTCGATGTAGGTCAGCCCGACCGTACCCGCGTCTGCCACATGCTCAAGGGTGGCCACATGCATTTCGGTGTTGGCCTGGGCGCGGTTGTCCGACTGCAGCCACATCAGGTCGCCGCGCCAGCCTTTGCTGCCGCCAAGGCGCAACACGGCGGTTTTGTCGAAGCTCTTGCGCACAGCCAGGTAGTACGCGCCGCCACGGTTGAACTCGCCATTGGGCAGGCCGTGGCCAACATTCAAGGAATCGCCCTGGATCAGGAAACCATCGCCTACCGCGACCATCTGCTTACCAAACGACAGGTCGATGCCGTCTTCGCCAAGCAGTGGCACCAGGTTGCCGGACTTCCAGCCCAGGTAGGCGTCCTCGATCTTGGTGGTGCGTTCGCTGCCATCGCTGAAGCCGGCGGCGTCGCCGTCGCCCCAGGTGCCAGAGCTGAGCAGGGCGAAAGCGCCGTACAGCGAACCGGCACTGCCCAGGCGTTGGTCACCGCTCAGGCCGTATTTTACATAGCCCTCGCGCCATGATGTGGAGCCGGGCTGGTCGCGCGCGACGGCGTAGCTTTCCTCGCTGTGGAATACACCGAACACGGCTTCGACATTGGCGTTCAGGTGGCGCTCGGCATCGCTGTAAAGCTCCTGCGCGCAGGTGCCCAGCGAAGCCCCGGCCAACAGTGCGGCCAAGGTGAGGCGGAATGGGCGGTGGTGCATGGTCTGGCTTCCTTTGTTATGGGTTTGGCAGAAGTCCTGAAGACATGCCAGTGATCATGCAGGAAGCCTCGGCGCGGGCTTTTGCCCTGGCTGCCAGTTGCCTTTGGCGTTGTGCCAGGCCGATAAAAACACAAGGCCCCGTGAAGGGGCCTTGGTGGGAATGCCTTGAAGGAATGCGTTATTTGAGCCCGGCGAGGAAGCAGGTCACCGCCTGGCGTTCGCCAGCATCCGGCAGCCCGGCGTAGGGCATGTAGGTGCCGGGGACTGCGGCCTGTGGTTGCTCGATGAAGGCGCCGATGGCTTGCGCCGTCCAGCTGGCCTGGCGGCTCTTCATGGCCTGCGAGTAGTTGGCGCCTGGCACGCTGCCAGGTGTACGGCCTACCACGTCGTGCAGGTTGGGGCCCATCATTGCCGGGCCGCCCTTTTGTGCCGAATGGCAGGCTGCGCAGTCACGGGCAAACACCTGTTCGCCTTGCTGGCGTTGTGGCGCGGCGCAGTCTTCGGCCAGGGCAAGGGGGCTGACCAGAGTGGCGAGCAGGAACGGGATTGCGAACTTGTGGGGGGCGAGGGTGGGCATCACGCACGGGTCCTGGGTGGGTTCTTGTCGGTATTCGGTTTGATTGTGCGCCAGCGTCGGTCGCTGGGTTTTGTTGTGCCTGCCAAGGTGTTTTCTGGTATTGCCACAGCGTTGTCGGTACCGCTCAATTGGCATGCTGACGCCGATACTCCCCAGGCGTTACCCCAAATCGCGCCTTGAATGCAGTGCTGAAATAGCTCGAATCCGAGAACCCCCAGGCATACCCCAGCGACGACACCTTCTGGTCCATCGCCGGGTTGCGCAGGTGCTCGGCGCAGAAGTCGAGGCGGCGGTTGCGGATGTACTGGGCAATCACCAAGCCATGCTTGGCAAAGATGCGGTACAGGCTACGCATCGAGATCCCCACTTCGCGGGCAATGAACTCGGGGGTGAGCTGTTCGCAGGTAATACGCTGGTCGATCAGCGCCAGGGCCTTGCGGAACATGCGCTCGTGGCTGCCGGGCACCGTGTCGTGGCTGATGGCTGGGCGCAGCAGGGCGATCAGTGCGTCGAGCACGGCCTGGCTCTCATGGTCGCTCATGTGCCGGGTACGCCCCGTTTCCAGCATCATCAGCCGGGCCATGTTGGCCAGCGGCGTTTGCGCCTCGATACGCTTGGCGCAGGCGACACCGGTGCCACGGGTGCCGCTTTCCACCCGCGCGCGCGGCAAGATCAGCGACAACTGCCGCGAGCGCTGGTGGAAGTGCATGTCCAATGGCGCGCTGGCGTCGATCAACGTGAGGTCGCCAGCTTGCAATTCGATGCGTGCACCCTGGTGTTCGATGTGCGACGTGCCGGCCATCTGCAGCACCGCATAGTAGTTGTCGGCACCGCTGGCGCGGATTTCCCGCGGGCCGCGGAACAGGTTCACCTGGGTCATGTCGACGATGCTCATGGAGATCTGGCCTGCCTGGCACTTTTCCAGCTGGCCGACGAACCCTGGGTCGAGCTTGCGGCCGTTGAAGTGGCCACAGGCTTCATTGACTTGGCTGAGCCAAGCCTGGAAACGGTCGTCGGTAATGCGGGTTGCAGGGATCATAGGGGCCTCGCACGGGGTAGCGTTGTAACGGGTCGCTTGGGCGACTCTTGGGAGATAAAGTTTAAAATTCACTTGAATATTCAAGCAAAAAGCGAGCCCTATTGCCGATACGAACCGTGTGGATACACCCCAAGTCGTTGATATAAATAGCTATTAAATTTGTGTGCTGGGTCTGGTTTGCTCCTTGGCGGGATGTTTATGAGGGCTATTGGTGCAGCACTGTGCAGATACTTCCCACCCGATGTTTCGTCACCGCGACTATCTGACAGGCATAAAAAAAGCCCGCTGAGCGGGCGGGCTGAAGGTACAACGCTTGCGTGATGCTTCAATGGCCAAGGCCGTCGCCGATGGCGATGCCCCTGGCCCGCATGTCTTCGATCAAGCCGGCGCGCACATGAGGCAGGTTCAGCATACTTTGCTGGCGCACACGGTGTACTTCCGCGCCGGTATAGGCCGCCCACTGTTCAGGCGAACTGTTACCGGCCATGCCATCGCGCATCAGCAACCAGTTGAGCAGGTCGGCGATCTGCTGGTCGTTCAGCGCCGACTGGGATATGCCCGGCACCCGCACCAGAAACTCGCGGCCACCGGGCACCCGCAGGAAGTTGCCGACAAAGCCCTGCATGCGCGGTGTGTCGTTGGCCGCCGAGCCTTCGCCATGGTCACGGTGGCAGCCGGCGCACTGCAATTGGTAGTTCACCGGCACCGAGTAGCCGGCCTGGGCGATCGGTACCGGTGGTACTTCGTTGCCGGGGGCAGGCCGCTGGTTGGGGTTGGGCAGGGTCCTGGCCTGGGCCACGGGGGCCAGCAGGCACAGGAGCAGCAACAGCGTCACACCACGCATGGCGCTACACCGCCACGCCACGGATGATGGTGACGGTGCAGTTGTAGATCTTCGAGGCTGCACCCAGGCACCAGTTGATGTCGTTGTTGTTGAATGGCCGGTACAGCGGCTGTTCATCGTCGTTGCGCGAGCAGGCGCACTGGCCGCAGGCGTGCTTACCGCAGCAGTCGTTGTACGAGATGATGTAGTTCTTGCCGTCGGCCGGGTTGCGGCAGGTGCCGATCCAGGTCACCAGCGAGGCTTCGGTGCCAGGCGGGCAGGAGGTGATCGAGCCGCCGCAGCACGAACACAGGAAACCGTCGATCGAACAGTTGCGCCAGTAGTCGCAGCTGGTCGGGTCACCTGGGTCGCCCATCTTCGGCTGCTCGGCGGCCAATGCCTTGGCGGTGCGGTCGATGGGCAGCAGTACCGGCAGGGCGGCGCCGGCGACGATCAGCGAGCCCAGCCGCGCCAACACTTTGCGCCGCGAAGTGGTATCGGCGACATGGCGGCTGGAGCGTTCAAACAGTTTGTCGAGAAAACTCATGGTCGGCTCCGCGGTCAGTGCTGCGCGCTGTGCTGGTGGGTGTGGGCGTGTTCGTGGTCATGGCTGTGCGACGGGTCGCCGTGCAAGTAGTGCTGCAGGCTGGCGCTGCCCAGGTGCAGGGTTTCGAACAGGCTGTCCAGGTGTTCGCGCGAGTTGACCAGGCCTTTGGCGCGCAGGGTGCCGGCTGCGTCGATCAGTACGGCATAGGGCAGTTTGCCGATCTGGTAGGTCATGCCCACCTCCGGGCCGACTACGTAGCTGGCTTGCTGCAGGCCGTTGGCTTCGATCAGTGCCTGTTGCTCGGCGAAATCACCGTCGCTGACATAGATCACGTCCAGCGAACCGCTGTTGTCCCTGGCAATCGATTTCACCGCCGGCAGCAGCGATTTGCACACTGGGCAGCCGGGGGCGAGGAAGAACAGCAACTGCGAGCGTTCGCCGCGGTAGCCGATGTTCACCGGGCGGCCGTGGCGGTCGGCGGCAGTCACTTGTGGCGCGGGGTCGTTCACGGTGACGCCTTTGTCCACCATCAGCGCGCCGGCCGGGGCGATGCGCCCGTGCAGCACGCCAATCTGGCGCACGAGGGCCATGACGGTGAAGGCGACTGCGATCAGCAGCAGCCAGAGCAGGATGTTCGATGCGATAAGCAGTTGCATGGGGTTATCTCCCGTTCAATTTGGCAAGACGCGGTTGGTTGGCCAGCAGGCCATCCACCGCGACATGAAGCAGCAGCGCCACGGCTGCCGCCGCGCTCACCACGAAAATATCCAGCACGCCCAAGGCGCGTTCGGCCACGGGCCATGCGGCAAGGCCGGCGAGCAGGGCGATCACCAGGTTACGCAGCAGCAACACCGGGCGCAGTGGCTGCGCGGCGCCGGGGCCAGAGCAACCGCAGTCGATGTCACGCCGGCCACGCCAAAGGTTCAGGCCGATGGCGCTGGCGTACAGCGCCATCAACAGCGCCACCCCCAGTGCTGCATCGGTGCGCCAGGCGGGTAGCAGCAGGGCCAGGGCCAAGGCCAGCTCGATCAGCGCCAGGCTGGCGGTGGCGCCTGGCGCCAGCGGAGCCGGCAGCAACTGATAGGCACGCACAATGGCGTTGAACGCGCGCCGGTCACGCAGCTTGTGGCTGGCAGCGCTGGCCAGCAGTGCGGCGAGTGCGGTGCTGCTGGCAATTACGAGGACAGGGTCGAGCATGGTCCGATCTCCTGCTTACCAAGGGGCCAGGGTGAGCACAGGGGTGTCGGCGATCTGGTCCATCGCGCCGCTGTGCTTGTTGCTGGTGAGGTCGAAGAACTGCACGCCGCCTTCCAGGTCGGTGGCCACCAGGATCGGTGCCTTGTCGTGGCTGGCTTGCAGGCTCCATACGGGTTTGGGCGAGTCCAGAGTGCCGAGCTTCTTGCCGGTCTTGAGGTCGAACGCCCAGATGGTGGTGCTCGGGTCTTCCCATTTGCCGTCGGTGTGCTGGTCGTGCATCAGTGCATACAAGCGGTTCAGGCCTGGTGCCACGGCCAGGGCCTGCCAGCCGCCCGGTGCCCAGCCTTGCTTGCGCTCTTCGTCGCTGACCAGCGACCAGGTGGGCAGCGGCTTGGCCTTGCCGCCCTCGAACGCCACCGGGTACACCTCACCCTGAGTGGTGGTGAAGTAGTAGGTGTCGCCGTTGGCAATGGCGCGTTCGTTGAGGCGCACCTTGTTCGGGTCGAAGAATGGCGTTTGCGTGCGTGATACTTCCTTGCCTGCGTCATCCAGGGTTACTACCAGCAGTTGGCCGTCACCGCACAGGGACGCAAAGCTGCGCTTGCCTACCGGGTAATTGAGCACGCAGCCGCTGATGGGCACTTCACTGGCGACCTTGCGCGCCTGGGTGTCTACCACGGTGACCGAAGTCGACGGCGTCAGGTTGAAGACGTAGGCCAGCTTGTTGTCGGCGCTGACACCCATGGCGTACTTCTCGGTCAGGGTCGAGGCGCGCTTGGCAGGCAGCACCACCTCCCAGGTCGGCTGCAGGGTCTGGGTGTCCCAGGCCACCAGCACATCCGTGCGTTCGCCGTAGGTGCCGCGCGAGTAGAACAGGTTGGCCGAATACAGCGTGCGGTTGTCCGGGCTCAGCGCGGTGGGGGCGACGAAGGCGTTGGTGGTCATGCCGAGCATGCGCTTGGCCTTGGGGTCCACCACCACCACCTTGCCGGCGATGGGGTTCTTGAAGTCCACATCCAGGATGTAGACCCGGTGAGGGTCTGGCGGGAACGGCAAGGTGTTGTGGCCGATCTCTTCGGCGGGCAGGTCGGCCCGCACCGCACTGCTGCCTGCCGCCAAGGCCAAGGCCAGGGCTGCCGAGATGCTGAGCCTGTCGACGCGACGCATTGGCTATCTCCGATGTTGTTATGGTTTGTGCAGAAATCGCAGTCATCGCAGTGTGCCGCCTGGCCAGCAGGGGGGATTTGGCCTGCGTGACATTCTCTTGAGGCTGCCTGACAAAACGCTGCAGAGGGCTGGCAGGCGGGCGGGCAGGCGCTTGAAGATCGGCCCGGCGCCACGTTGGCGCCGCCATCCAGGAGTGCATGTCATGAGCGATATCCCGCTGTTACCCGCCGTGGTCGAGTTCCTCGCCAGGCCCCATGGCCATTTCATCGAGGGCCGCTACCAGGCGGGCGAGGCCGGGCCTTCGGTGGACATTCACGACCCGTCCAGCGGCGCGGTCATCAGCCGTGTGGCCGAGGCAAGCGCTGCCGAGGTGGCACGTGCCGTGCGCAGCGCCCGGCAAGCCTTCAAGGGCAGCTGGGCCGAAGTCTCGCCATACCAGAAAGGCGTGGTGCTGAACCGCCTGGCCGACCTGATAGAGGCCAATGCCGAAGAGCTGGCGCAGTTGGAAACCCTGTGCTCGGGCAAGTCGATCAACCTGTCGCGCGGGCTGGAAATTGCCCAGAGCGTGGTGTTTTTGCGCTACTTCGCCGGTTGGGCGAGCAAGATCACCGGGCAGACCATGACCCCCTCGCTGCCTTCGTTTGGTGGTGAACGTTATACCGCCTTTACCCTGCGTGAGCCGGTGGGTGTGGTGGCCGGGATCGTGCCGTGGAATTTCTCGGTGATGATTGGCATCTGGAAGATCGCGTCGGCGCTGGTCACCGGCTGCACCATCGTGGTCAAGCCCAGCGAGTTCACCCCGCTGACCTTGCTGCGCATCGCCGAGCTGGCGGTCGAAGCCGGGTACCGGCCGGCGCGTTCAACGTGGTCAACGGGCGCGGCCAAGCGGGCCAGATGCTGATCGAGCACCCCGAGGTGGCCAAGGTAGCGTTCACCGGCTCGGTGCCGACCGGCATCGCCGTGGGCAAGGCGGCCATGGCGGCCAACCTGACCCGCGCCACGCTGGAGCTGGGTGGCAAAAACGCGGCGGCGCTGTTGGCCGACGTGGATGTCGACGGCGCGGTAGCCGGCATCGTGCAAACGGCCTATGTGCACCAGGGGCAGGTGTGCGCCTCGCCGGAGCGCCTGTATGTGCACCGCAGCCGTGTGGACGAATTCACGGGCAAGCTGGCTGCAGCGCTGGGGCAATTGAAGATTGGTTCGGCACTGGACCCAGATGCCCAGTTCGGCCCTTTGGCCAATGCCACGCATCTGCAGAAGATTCTTGGCTTCTTCGAGCGGGCCCATGCTTCTAACACCGTGGTGTGCGGGGCCAAGGCCGTCGAGCGACCAGGTTACTTCGTCGAGCCCACGGTGGTGCTGGCCAACGACGCCCGCGACCCGTTGCTGCACGAAGAAACCTTTGGCCCGATCGTGTGCATATTGCCGTTCGATGACGAAGCGCAGTTGCTGGAAATGATGAATGACAGCCCTTACGGGCTGACCGCCAGCCTGTGGACCAACGACCTGTCCAAGGCTCTGCGCCTGATCCCGCAGATCGAGGCGGGTACGGTGTGGGTCAACATGCACACCTTCCTCGACCCGGCGGTACCGTTTGGCGGGACCAAGGCATCGGGGGTAGGGCGTGAGTTCGGCAGTGCGTTCATCGAGGATTACACCGAACTGAAGTCGGTGATGATCAGGTACTGACCTGCCTACTGGCGCGCGCCTGTAAGGTGGGGCGCGCCCGGTTCCATGCAGTGGCGGTGAGTCATGGCGTAGAATTCAGGTTTTACCCGAGCCTTGCCCCATCATGCTGCCCATCGCGCTGCTGCCAACCACCGCCGACCAGGCCCCGCTGATCCGCAACCTCTACCAGTACTATTCCTATGAGTCGTCCGACTGGGAGCAGGAAGATGTCGAGGTGGATGGCCGCTTCTACATCCACGACGAGCACCTGCAACGCTACTGGCAGGACGACGGCTGGGCCGCGTACCTGGTGCTGGCGGACGGTTTCATCGCCGGCTTCGTGCTGGTGGAGCGCAGCGAACTGCGAGGTATCGATGCACGGGAGCTGGCCGATCTGTTCATCCTGAAAAAGTACCGCCGTCAGGGCATTGGCCAAGCGGTGGCGTTGCAGTTGCTGGGCGGCGAGGGTGACTGGCTGCTGCGCTGCTACGCCCAGGACCCGCCCGCCGTGGCGTTCTGCAAGGCCGTGCTGGCGAACCTGTCGCGCCCGGCACAGGCAATCGCCCTGGACGATGAACCGGACTTGCTCAATTTCCTGGTGAGCGGTGCCCGCCACTGAAGGGTGAGAAAGCGACATTTTTGTGAGCCACTTCACAAAATCGTCATGAGCGGCATAATGCCATCAACGCTTTCCAAAACCCGGCCGCCGCAAGCCGGGGTCCCTTTCATGCGCTTCGAAGGTTCAGGTAAAGTTCATGTCGCTAGCTGCAAACCCCGACATCATGTACCGGCTGTTGATCCAGAGCGTGGTGGATTACGCCATCTACCTGCTCACCCCCGAGGGTATCGTCGCCAACTGGAACCCCGGTGCCCAGCGCGCCAAGGGCTACCATGCCGATGAAATCGTCGGCCAGCATTACTCGCTGTTCTACACCGATGCCGAGCGCGCAGCCGGGTTGCCAGCGCTTAACCTGGAGCAGGCGCGCAGCACGGGGCGTTTTGAAGAAATGGGTTCGCGCCTGCGTAAAGATGGCTCGGCCTTTCTTGCCCATGTGGTGATTGAAGCGGTGTACGACGATGCCGGGCAACTGGTGGGTTTCGCCAAGGTCACCCGCGATGTTTCCGAGCGTCATCGCCAGGAACAGGAGTTGTTGCAGGCCAAGGAGCTGGCCGAGCAATACAGCCAGGAAATGGCCAAGCTCTCGCAGTTTCTTGATTCGGTGATCGCCAACATCCCCGCCAGCGTCATTGTCCAGGACCTGGAAAGCCAGCGCATCTTGCTGGCCAACCAGCAGGCCGAGCGCCTGTTTGGCGGGCCAGGGCGCAGCATGATTGGCCAGTTGCCCGGCGAATGCTTGGCACCGGCCGCTGCCGATTATCTGGAACAGCAGCTGGCGCGCGGTGCCCGCAGCCCCAAGGGGCATGCCGCTGAAACGCGTGTCGATACCGCCCGTGGCCCACGCACCTTGCGCAGCCGCACCTTGCTCAGCCAGAACCGCGAGGGCCAGGCCGACTACGTGTTGTTCGTAGCCGAAGATGCCACCGAAGAGCTGGCCGCCCATGCGCAGATCCACCACATGGCGCACCACGACGCGCTCACCGGGTTACCCAATCGCACGCTGTTCAATGAGCGCCTTCGCCAGGCACTGGTGCGTGGTAGCGAAAACGCCAAGCTGACCGCCGCACTGTGCCTGGACTTGGACAACTTCAAGAACATCAACGACTCCCTCGGTCATGCCTTTGGCGACAAACTGCTGCGCGAGTTGGGCAAGCGCCTGCGCCGCGAGTTGCGTGAACACGACACCTTGGCCCGCTTGGGCGGTGACGAGTTTGCCGTGGTGCTGACGGGCCTGGAGGGGCGGGATGCCGCGTGCAACACCGCGCATCGCCTGATCAACGCCATCAGCCCGCCGTTCCAGATCGAAGGCCACCAGTTCAGCGTGGGGGTGAGCATCGGCATTGCCATCGCCCCGGATGACAACGACCAGGCCGAGCAGTTGCTGGGCTACGCCGACATGGCGTTGTACGAAGCCAAGCGCAATGGGCGAAACCGCTACGAGTGCTTCGACGTCGAATTGGACGTTGCCGCCCGCCAGCGCCGCCTGGTGGAAACCGACTTGCGCACCGCGTTGCACCTGGGCCAGTTGCAGTTGCATTACCAGCCGGTGGTCGACCAGCAGACCAGCAGCGTTACCGGTTATGAGGCGCTGCTGCGTTGGGAGCACCCGACTCGCGGCATGGTCATGCCCATGGACTTCATCCCCATTGCCGAAGAAACCGGACTGATCCATGAACTGGGCAACCGCGCACTCAACCTGGCCTGCCAGGAGGCCGCCAGTTGGGACAGTGAGCAGACGGTGTCGGTCAACCTGTCGGCGGTGCAGTTCAAGAACGCCAACCTGGTGCACACCGTGGCCTTGGCGCTGGCCGACTCGGGCCTGCCGGCGCAGCGACTGGAGCTGGAAATTACCGAGTCGGTATTGCTGGGCAACAGCGAGGAAAACGTGCGTACCCTGCGTGCGTTGAAAGACCTGGGTGTGTCCATTTCGCTGGACGACTTTGGCACCGGTTACTCATCGTTGGGTTACCTGCGTTCGTTCCCGTTCGACCGGATCAAGATCGACAAGTCGTTCGTGCATGACATGTGCGACAGCCGCGAAGCGATGTCGATCATCCGCGCCATTACCGACCTGTCCAACAGTTTGATGATCAAGACCACGGCCGAAGGTGTGGAGTCGGAGGAACAGATGCGCCGGCTGGCGGCGGAGGGCTGCTCGCACTTTCAGGGCTACCTGTACGGGCGGCCAGCGCCGGCGAGCGAGCGGTTGAAGCAGGTGGTAACCCTGAGCTAACCCGATGCGCGGTCGTGCAAGGGACCGCGCCAGCTTTCAAGGTTAACTGTTCCAGTCCGGCGCAAACGCCGGGCTCACCACGCGCTGATCTTTCGGCAGCCCGGCAATCGCCGCGCGGTCGTCTTCATCCAGCTGCACATTCAACGCTGCCAGGTTGGCCAGCTGGTTTTCCCGGCTGCTAGCCTTGGGGATCGCCGCCACGCCGTCCTGGTCCAGCAGCCATTTCAGCGCCACCTGGCTGGGCAGCACGCCATGCTTGCGGGCAATCGCCTGGATCACCGGCTGCGCGGCTGCCTGGCCACGTGCCAGCGGCGTATAGGCAGTGAGCAACAGGTCATGGCTGCGGGCGTAGTCGAGCAGCGGTTGCTGGCCGAGCAGCACGTGGTACTCCACCTGAATGGCCGACAATGGCGCACCCAGCGTTTCCACCACCTGGCGCAGCAGCCCCAGCGGGAAGTTGGCCACACCGATGTGGCGCGTCTTGCCCTCGTCACGCAGGGCTACCAGGGTGTCGATGCTGCGGGCCAGGTCCCAGTCCTTGCCGGGCCAGTGGATGTGAAACAGGTCAACCTGTTCGGTACCCAGCGCGCGCAGGCTGTCTTCCAGCGACTGGCGCATGGCTTTGGGCTCCAGGCGGTCCCACCAAACCTTGGTGGTCAGATGGATTTGCTCGCGTGGCACATCGCTGTCGCGCAGCGCCTGGCCAACGGCCGCTTCGTTTTCGTAGGCAGTGGCGGTGTCGATGTGCCGGTAACCCACGTCCAGTGCCTGGTGCACGGCCTGGGTGCATTCACTGCCGGTCATCGGCCAGGTGCCCAGGCCGATTGCAGGCAGGTCCAGGCCGTTACGGGTGGTGAGCCTTTGCATGTAAATTCCTTGTAGAGGGTGCAGGAGGTGGGTCGATGGTCGGTGATCAACAGCACACGGGCCATGCGTGCAAGGTGGAAAGTGGTCGATCAGCGAACAGAAATCGCACTCAGCCTGGACAAGCGGTAAATCAACTTCCTTATGCTGCGGCATCTCTTCTAGAATTCGAGCTGTTGCATCCGCCAGGCCAGGCCTGCGCGGCCTTCCCTGGGCGTGGCATGGCGCCGCGCCGTCATCGAGAGAGCCATGAGTTCCAGCACACCGCTGTCCGGCGTCAACCAACCCCTGCGCGGCATAGCCTTGGTGGTGGTGGCGACGTTCCTGTTCGCCAGCCACGATGCCTTGTCCAAATTCCTCGGCGGCCTGTACCCGATCGTCATGGTGGTGTGGGCGCGTTATGTGGTGCATACGCTGCTGATGGCCGGCATCTTCCTGCCCAAGTCTGGCCTGAACGTATTGCGCACCCGTCGGCCGCTACTGCAAACCTTGCGGGCCCTGAGCCTGTTGAGTACCAGCCTGCTGTTTACCACCGGCCTTCAGTATTTGCCGCTGGCCGAGGCGACGGCGGTCAACTTCCTTGCCCCGGTGCTGGTCACCGCGCTGTCGGCGCCGCTGCTCAAAGAGCGGGTGACGGTGGGGCAGTGGGTGGCGGTGGTACTGGGTTTCATTGGCGTACTGGTGGTGGTGCACCCGGGTGGGGCGATGTTTACCCCGGCCATTCTGTACCCGTTCGGTTCGGCGTTGGGTTTTTGCTTCTACCAATTGCTGACGCGCATCCTTGCCGCGCATGACAGCCCGACCACCAGCAACTTCTATGCAGGGCTGTGCAACACCTTGGCTATGAGTGCACTGGTGCCGTTCTTCTGGGAGGTGCCGCGTTGGGACCATGCCCTGCTGATGCTGGCACTGGGCGGCTTCGGCATGACCGCGCACCTGCTGCTGACCCAAGCCTTCCGCCATGCGGCGCCGGCGTTGCTGGCGCCGTTCAGCTATTGCCAGATCGTGTTTGCCGGGTTGCTTGGGTTTGTCGTCTATAGCCAGGTGCCGGATACCTTGAGCCTGGTGGGTATTTCGGTGATCTGCCTCAGTGGGTTGGGCGCGGCGTGGATGCAGCGGGGCAAGTAAGGCTGCTTCAGCTACCGGGCCATGAACTGCAGAATGCGCTCGCGTAGCCAGCGCTCGGCTGGGTCGTTGTCCTGGGCGCCGCTCCAGACCATCGACAGCTCGGCTTCGGTGATATCGAACGGCGCCGGGTCGGCGCGCAGGCTGCCGTCGTCGGCCAAGGCGCAGGCGGCATAGTCCGGGACCGTGGCGATCATCTCGGTGTTGCGCAGCAAGGCGCGCAGGCTACCGAATTGCGGTACCGCCAGCACCACCTTGCGGCAACGGCCAATGCGCGCAAGGTCCAGGTCTATGTTGCCGCTCATGTCGCCGGAAAACGACACCATCACATGCGGGCGGGCGCAGTACTCGTCGAGGGTCAACGGGCCGGGGCGGTCATCGGCGCGTAGCACCCGCACGCCGATGTCGCGCAGCTTGCGGCGCTTGGCCGTGGCCGGCAGGTCGGTGGTGTAGCTTACGCCTACCGAGATTTCGCCACTGGCCAGCAGGCCAGGCATCAGCAGGAAGTTGGCTCGCCGTACCACGACGCTGATGTCTGGGGCCTCTTCGCGCAGGGCTTGCAGCAGGGCCGGAAACAGGCCGAACTCGGCATCGTCCGACAGGCCCAGGCGGAACACGTTGCTGCTGTTGGTGGGGTCGAACTCACGGGCGCGGCTGATGGCGGCGGATATCACGTCCATGGCCGGGCCCAGCTCGGCGAAAATCTGCATGGCCCGTGGTGTGGGTTCCATGGCGCGGCCACTGCGGATCAGCAACGGGTCGTCGAACAGTTCGCGCAGGCGGGCGAGGGCGGCGCTGACAGTGGATTGAGTGATGAACAGCTTTTCGCCGACGCGGGTCAGGTTGCGCTCGATCATCAGGGCTTCGAACAGCACCAGCAGGTTCATGTCGACGCGGCGGAGGTCGTTGCGGTTCATTGGCTTCAGGTTCCGGGAATAGAGGGCTGGCGGTGAATTGAAGCATGCGGGAGGCCGGCTTGCATCGTACGAATGTGCCGGCCTCTTGGTGGGCTGGTCGCGCCGCTGTTCAGGCTCACCTGACAGAGCCAGCCTATCAAGCTCCAACAGCCACTCTATTAGAACTCTGCCCAAGCTCGGCTAGTCTTTCCCGTGGCCCCGCGACTTCCGCGACCGGGCGGCGTGACAGCACCTGTGTGCAACGCCGCGCCAACCCGTCGTGACAGCTTCGCAAGCCCCGTGTAGACCTGATGAGGGGTGGCACGAGCCCACATGCTCGGCTGAAAGAACACCTGGCATAGACCGGAAATCTGGATAACCGACCCAAAGGTACCCGCAGATGTCGAACGAATCGAAATGCCCGTTCCATCAAACCGCAGGTGGCGGCACCACCAACCGTGACTGGTGGCCTGACCAGCTCAACCTGAGAATTCTTCACCAGCATTCCTCGAAGTCCAGCCCCGACCCGGACTTCGACTATGCCAAGGCATTCAAGAGCCTCGACTTCCAGGCCCTGAAAAAAGACCTCACCGCCTTGATGACCGACTCGCAAGACTGGTGGCCCGCTGACTTCGGCCACTACGGCCCGCTGTTCATTCGCATGGCCTGGCACAGCGCCGGCACCTACCGCATTGGCGATGGCCGCGGTGGCGCGGGCTCTGGCCAGCAACGTTTCGCCCCGCTCAACAGCTGGCCCGACAACGTCAGCCTGGACAAGGCGCGGCGCTTGCTGTGGCCGATCAAGCAGAAGTACGGCAACAAGATTTCCTGGGCCGACTTGATCGTGCTCACCGGCAACGTTGCCCTGGAGTCCATGGGCTTCAAGACGTTTGGCTTCTCTGGCGGGCGCGCCGATGTGTGGGAGCCGGACGAAGATGTGTACTGGGGTTCGGAAAAGGTTTGGCTAGGCGGCGACACCCGCTACGGCAAGGATCAGCTCAAGGCGCAGGCGCCAGGCCAGGGTGACCTGGTGGCCGAGCCTGCCAAGCATGGCGAGGAACAGAACCGCGACCTGTCGGCCGAGCGGAACCTGGAGAACCCGCTGGCCGCCGTGCAGATGGGCCTGATCTACGTGAACCCGGAAGGCCCGGAAGGTAACCCCGACCCGGTAGCCTCGGGCAGGGACATCCGTGAAACCTTTGGCCGCATGGCCATGAACGATGAAGAAACCGTGGCGCTGATCGCCGGCGGCCACGCCTTCGGCAAAACCCATGGTGCCGGCCCCGCCGACAACGTGGGCCCCGAGCCCGAAGCGGCAGGCCTTGAGCTGCAAGGGCTGGGTTGGGCCAACAAGTTTGGCACTGGCAAGGGCGGCGATGCCATCACCAGTGGCTTGGAAGTGATCTGGACCTCCACCCCGACGAAGTGGAGCAACGAATACCTGAATAACCTGTTCAACTTTGAGTGGGAACTGACCAAGAGCCCGGCGGGCGCACACCAGTGGCGGCCGAAAGAGGGCAAAGGGGCGGGAACGGTGCCGACGCGCACGATCCGGGCAAAAAGCATGCACCGTCGATGCTGACCTCCGACCTGGCGCTGCGCTTCGACCCGATCTACGAGCCGATCGCCCGCCGCTTCAAGGACAACCCTGACCAGTTGGCGGACGCCTTTGCCCGCGCCTGGTACAAGCTGATTCACCGCGACATGGGCCCGCTGGCACGCTACCTGGGCCCGGAAATGCCCAATGAAGAGCTGCTGTGGCAAGACCCGCTGCCCAAAGCCGACCCATCCACGATCGGCGAGCAAGACATCGCGGCCCTCAAAGCCAAGGTGCTGGCCTCGGGCTTGAGTGTGGGTGAGCTGGTCTCCACCGCCTGGGCCTCCGCGTCAACCTTCCGTGGCTCCGACAAACGTGGTGGTGCCAATGGCGCCCGCTTGCGCCTTGCGCCGCAGAAGGGCTGGGCTGCAAACCAGGGTGTGGACAAGGTGCTGGCGGCACTGGAGAAAATCCAAGGCGAGTTCAACAACGGCGGCAAGAAAATCTCCCTGGCCGACCTGATTGTACTGGCGGGTACCGCAGCGGTTGAAAAGGCCGCCAAGGATGCCGGTTACAGTGGCAGCGTGGGCTTCCGCCCAGGCCGGGTCGATGCGTCTGAGGCGCAGACCGACGTCGAGTCGTTCGCCGTGCTGGAACCGCTGGCCGATGGGTTCCGTAACTTCAGCAAGGCCCGCTACAGCGTCAAGGCCGAGAAGCTGCTGCTGGACAAGGCCCAGTTGCTGACCCTGACCGCGCCGGAACTCACCGTGCTGGTGGGTGGCCTGCGTGTGCTCGGCGCCAACCATGGCGGCAGCAAGCTCGGTGTGTTCACCGACAAGCCGGGCACCCTGAGCAACGACTTCTTCCGCAACCTGCTGGACATGAGCGTGGAGTGGAAGCCTACCTCGGCGGACAATGAAACCTTTGAAGGTCGTGACCGCAAGACAGGGCAGGTGAAGTGGAGCGGTAGCCGGGTCGATCTGGTGTTTGGTTCGCATGCCCAGTTGCGGGCGTTGAGCGAGGTGTATGGCAGTAGTGATGGTGCTGACAAGTTCGTGCGGGACTTTGTCGCGGCTTGGCAGAAGGTCATGGAGCTGGATCGTTTTGACCTGAAATAGTGTTATTTGAAGCGGGGGCGCTTTGCGCCCCTTTCGCGGCGCAAGGCCGCTCCTGCAGGTACTGCGCAATCCAGAAGGTTGTGCGGTACCCGTGGGAGCGGCCTTGTGCCGTGAAGGGGCTGCAAAGCAGCCCCCAGGGCCAGTGGCGATCCCGCCAATTCCAGGTCGGATAGATACAAAAACGTCCTCGTCGGTTCTGTTGCAATGCTTCTCAGGCGGCCGGCCTGAACAGCGTGCTCACAACGACAAGGAACCCCGACCATGCAAATGCCCAAGACCCTGAAAATCCGTAATGGCGACAAGGTGCAGCCAACCTTCTCCGCCCAGGAATATGCGGCCCGCCACGCCCGGCTGCGGGCCTACATGGCCGAGCAGGACATCGAGGCGGCAATTTTCACCTCGTACCACAACGTCAACTACTACAGCGATTTTCTCTACTGCTCGTTCGGTCGCCCCTATGCGCTGGTGATCACCCAGCACAAGGTGGTTTCGATCAGCGCCAACATCGATGGCGGGCAGCCCTGGCGGCGTACGGTCGGCACCGACAACATCGTCTACACCGACTGGCAGCGCGACAACTACTTCGTCGCCATCCAGCAAGCACTGCCGCTGGCCTCGCGTATCGGCGTGGAGCATGATCACCTCAACCTGCAGAACCACGGCAAACTCGCTGCCTGCTACCCCAAAGCCGAGCTGGTGGACATCGGTGCGCCGTGCATGCGCATGCGCATGATCAAGTCGGCCGAGGAGCAGGCGCTTATCCGCCATGGTGCACAGGTGGCCGATATCGGTGGGGCGGCGGTGGTCGAGGCCCTGCGTGAGCACGTGCCCGAGTACGAGGTGGCGCTGCATGCCACCCAGGCGATGGTGCGGGAAATTGCCAAACGCTTCCCGGAGGCCGAGCTGATGGACACCTGGACCTGGTTCCAGTCCGGGCTCAACACCGATGGCGCGCATAACCCGGTGACCAGCCGCCGGGTGGGCAAGGGCGAGATCCTCAGCCTCAATTGCTTCCCGATGATCGCCGGCTATTACACCGCGCTGGAGCGCACGCTGTTCCTCGACCACTGCCCGGACGAGTACCTACGCCTGTGGCAGGCCAACGTCGAAGTGCACGAAGCCGGGCTGAAACTGGTGCGCCCTGGCATGCGCTGCAGCGATATCGCTCGGGAACTGAACGAGATCTTCCTGCGCCACGACCTGCTGCAGTACCGCACCTTCGGCTACGGCCACTCGTTCGGCACCTTGAGCCACTACGATGGCCGCGAAGCGGGGCTGGAGCTGCGCGAGGACATCGACACGGTGCTGGAACCAGGCATGGTGGTGTCGATCGAGCCGATGATCATGCTGCCCGAAGGGCGGCCGGGGGCGGGGGCTATCGCGAGCATGACATCCTGATCGTCAACGACAATGGCGCCGAGAACATCACCAAGTTCCCATATGGGCCGGAGCACAACATCATTCGCAAATAACGAAAGGTGGCGCCTTCTTCGCGGGCCTTCCCGTGAAGAAGGCCAGCCCCAGACAACAAAAAACACTGTATGACCACAAGACCCTGCCTCCAATTAAAAGAACCAGAGGGTACCCCGTCATGTCCAGCACCACCCTGAATCCCTCCACCTTCGAAGGCCCTGCGCACAACACCGAACGCCAGGCCTTGCGCAAGGCCGCACGGGCCAGCTTCATGGGCAATTTCGTCGAGTGGTTCGACTACGCTGCCTACGGCTATCTGGCCACCATCATCGCCGCCACGTTCTTCCCGCAGACCGACAAGACCACCGGCCTGCTGGCGACCTTTGCGGTATTTGCCCTGTCGTTCCTGGTACGCCCGCTGGGCGGCATTGTCTGGGGGCATTTCGGTGACCGCCATGGCCGGCGCAATGCGTTGTCGTGGTCGATCCTGATCATGTCGGTGTCCACCTTCTGCATCGGCCTGTTGCCCGGTTATGCGCAAATCGGCCTGTGGGCGCCGGGCTTGTTGCTGTTGATACGCCTGGTGCAGGGCTTTTCCGCCTCGGGCGAGTACGCCGGTGCTGCGGCGTTCCTGGCGGAATACGCGCCACCTGGCCGGCGGGGCTTGTACACCAGCATCGTGCCGGCCAGCACGGCGGCGGGGCTGCTGTTCGGGGCGGCGTTCGTCGCGGTGCTGCACGAGCTGCTCAGCAATGAGGCTCTGCACGAGTGGGGCTGGCGCTTGCCGTTTCTGTTGGCCGCGCCGTTCGGCCTGGTGGGGCGCTACATCCGCATGAGCCTGCAAGACACGCCCAAGTTCCTGGAGATGGAGCAGCGCCTGGAGCACAAGGCCGGCATGGCCCCGACACCGCTGCGCGAACTGCTGGGCCAGCACCGGCGCAGCCTGGCCATCGGTATTGGTGTCACCTGCCTGAACGCGGTGGCGTTCTACCTGCTGCTCAGCTACATGCCGACCTACCTGTCCAGTGAAATGGGCATGAGCGAGCGGGATTCGTTCATCGCTTCGACGGTGTCGCTGGCCACGTACATCGGCTTGATTTTCCTGATGGGGCGGCTGTCCGACCAGTTTGGTCGCAAGACCATGCTGGTGGTGGCTTCGCTGTTGTTTCTGGGGTTGACCGTGCCGTTGTTCCGCCTGCTCGACGGGCAGCCGTTGCTGGTGATTCTGACGATCCAGATTGTTTTCGGGGCGATGTTGGCAATGAATGACGGGACCTTGCCGTGCCTGCTGGCGGAAATCTTCCCCACCCGTGTGCGTTTCAGTGGCTTTGCCCTGAGTTTCAATGTGGCCAATGCGCTGTTTGGCGGGACAGCGCCGTTCATTGCCACCTGGTTGATACAGGTGACCGGCAGCAAGCTGGCACCGGCGGGGTATTTGCTGGCGGCAGCGTTGGTTGCTCTGGTGGCCATGCTGATGTGCCGGGAGACGGCCCACACGGCCCTGGAGGATTGACCAACCTGCACCGGCCTCTTCGCGGGCACGCCTGCAAAGAGGCCGGTAAAGCCATTGCAAATGCTGAATCAATGCAACGAAGCTTGCCGCCGCTCCCCCAACGGCGACAAACCAAAGAACCGGCTGTAACTCTTGGAAAAATGCGCCGGCGAGCTGAACCCGCAGGCCAGCGCCACCTCGCGCACCTGCACGTCACTGCGCAGCAGCAACTCCCGTGCCCGAGACAGCCGCAGCTCCAGGTAATACTGGCTGGGCGTGCGTTGCAGGTACTTGTGGAACAGCCGCTCCAGCTGACGCACGGTTACCTCGTTGAGGCTGGCCAACTCCTCCAGCCCCAACGGTTCCTCCAGGTTGGCCTCCATGATCGCCACCACCTGGCTCAGCTTGGGCTGAGCGCTACCCAGCAGGGTGCGCAGCGGTACCCGCTGGCGCTCACGCTCCCCGCGCACGCGGTCGCACAGCAACAGCTCAGCGGCCTTGGCCGCGATGTCCTGGCCACCGGGTTCGCGGGCAACCAGTTGCAGCATCATGTCCATGGCCGCCACGCCGCCCGAGCAGGTATAACGGTCGCGGTCCAATTCGAACAGCTGGCTGGAGATCACGATACCGGGGAAGTGGGCCTGCAACGTCGGCAGGTCTTCCCAGTGGATAGTGCAGCGGTAACCCTTGAGCAATTCGGCCTTGGCCAACAGGTAGCTGCCGGTGCAGATGCCGCCCAGTGGCAAGCGTTGGCGGGCCAGTTGGCGCAACCAGTCGATCAGCGGGCGGTTGCCACGGCTGCGGTCGATCGGGTTGGCGCCGACCACCAGCAGGGCATCCAGTGCGGGGGCATTGGCGATGCTGTAGTCGGGCAATACGCGCATGCCGTTACTGGCCACTACCGGCATATCGTCTGCCGCGATCAGCACGCTGCGAAACAGCGGCTTGCGCGCGGCCAAGTTGGCCATGCGCAAGGTTTCTACCGCCGACGCCAGGCCGATGGTGGTGAAATTGGGCAAAATCAGAAAGCCGAAGGTCTTTACGGAACAACTCTTTACAATAGACGGCGGGAGGTTTGCAGAAGCGGGGTGGACCATTGCGCTGTTCCTGTGCAAGCTGAGGCATTGTTCGTCAGGGGCAGTGAGAAATACAGCCTCGCGTGGTTCTTGTTGTTATGGGTCGTTGCCGGGTTGATCTTACACCCCGTGCGCAGCGGCCAGGAATGGCTCCGCCAACTGGCAGGGCCGACAGTGATTGCACACAGAAGGTGATCGTTCGTGAACCCCGAATCCATGCTGGCGGCGTTGCCAGGCTACGCCCTGGCGCCCGAGTCGATCCAGGTGCTGCCTGATGCCAAGGCCTATCGCACCTGCCTGTTCGACCGCATCCGCACGGCAACCCGGCGCATCGTCATCGTCGCGCTGTACCTGCAGGAAGACGAGGCCGGCCAGGAAGTGCTGGATGCCTTGTACCAGGCCAAGGCCGCGCGCCCTAACCTGGAAATCACCATTGTGGTCGACTGGTTTCGCGCCCGTCGCGGGTTGCTTGGTGGTGGGCGTCAACCGGGCAACGCTGCCTGGTACCAGGCTCAGCGCCAGCTGCGCGGGCTGGATATCGCCATTCATGGTGTGCCCGTGCAGACTCGCGAGCTGTTCGGGGTGTTGCACCTGAAGGGCAGCATCATCGACGATTGCGTGATCTACACCGGCGCCAGCCTGAACAACGTCTACCTGCACCGCTTCGACCGTTATCGCCTGGACCGCTATCACCTGTTCCAGTCACCTGAGCTGGCCGATGCCATGGTCGGCCTGGTGCAGCGTCTGCTGCACCCCACCGCCACACCGCGTCTCGACCTGCCGGCGCCGCCCTCTACCCGCAACTTGCGCGGCGACATTCGGCGTTTGCGCGCGCGGCTGCGGCGCATGGCCTACGAGGCGCCGGCCAGCGCTGCGGGGCAGGGGCTACGGGTGATCCCGCTGCTGGGTGTGGGCCGTGGCAACCCGCTGAACCGGGCGCTGTGCGCGTTGCTGGCTGCGGCGCGCACGCAGATCATCATCAGCACGCCGTATTTCAACCCGCCACGGGTGGTGATGCGCGAGCTTGACCATGCGCTTGAGCGGGGCGTGCAAGTTGAGCTGATGGTCGGTCACCGCACGGCCAATGACTTCTACATCGCCCCCGGTGAGCCGTTCAGTGCCAGTGGCGCCTTGCCTTATCTGTACGAAGACAACCTGCGTGCCTTCGCCAGGCGCCGCCATGCCGCGATTGCCAGCGGCCAGTTGCAAGTGCGGATCTGGAACGATCCGGGGCATACCTTTCATGCCAAGGGCGTGTGGGTCGACCAGCGCTATTCGCTGCTGACCGGTAACAACCTGAACCCGCGCGGGTTCAACCTGGACCTGGAAAACGGCCTGCTGATCGATGACCCGCAAGGGCAGTGGCTGGTACCACGGGAAGCGGAGCTGAACGCACTGCGCCGGCATGCGCCGAAGATTGGCTCGGCAGAGGCGCTGGGGGTGAAGGCCGAACATCCCAAGGAAGTACGCAAACTTCTGCGGCGGTTGCGTTTTAGCCGGTTGGAACCGTTGATCAAGCGAGTGCTCTGAGGCCTTGCGTCAGGCAGTGGCACCTTTGCCTGGCGCGGCCCCGATGTCCTTCTTGGCTCGGGGCTTGAGCCGCGATACGGCAAACAGCACCACCGCCAGCCCCACTACCTGGTACAGCGAAATCTCTTCATTCAAGATCGCCCATGAGGCCAATACCGTCAGTACCGGCCCCAGGTTACCCACCGCCGCTGTATGGGTCGGCCCCAGGCGCTGGATCGCCAACGCTACCCAGTAGATCGGCAGCACCGTGGAAAACACGGCCATCAGCCCGGCATTCACCCACACTGCGCTCGGTAACTGCCACAACTGCCCGACCGGCGCCACCATCAGGTAATGCGCCAGCACCATCAGCGAGGAGGCAGTACCGCACAACCCGGCCAGGCGCATCGAGCCCATGCGTTTGAGCATCATGCCGGTGCCGGCGTAATACAGCGCGTAGGTCACCGCGCTGGCGAACACCCACAGCGAGCCCAGCACCACCTGCTGGCCAACCCCGGCGACACTGATGTCGTGGACAAAGGCAATGCCCAGCCCCAGATAGCACAGGCCCATGGCCGACAAAGTGCGCAGGCTCGGCCGTTCACGCAGGGCAATGGCCTGAAACACCAGCACCAGCGTCGGGTAGGTGAACAGGATCAGCCGCTCCAGCCCAGCACTGATGTACTGCAGGCCATAGAAGTCGAACAGGCTGGCCAGGTAGTAGCCAAACAGGCCAAGCAGGGCGACGCGCAACCCGTCACCCAGGTTGAGCGGGGCACTGCCCTGACCACGGCTGGCCCATACCAGCCAGGCGAACAGCGGCAGCGACAGGCCCATGCGCATGGCCAGCAGGCTGATGGCATCCACCGGCCCGGCGGCGTAAGCCAGCTTGACGAAAATTGCCTTGAAGCTGAAGCCCAGGGCCGCCAGTACGGCGTACAGGGCGCCGCTTTGCAGTTGGCGCTGTATCAAGCTGCGGAATGCGTTCATGCGTTACCTACGTGGAAGAAAGGCGAGGCTTATTCTGAACAGAAGGCTGTCACGCTAGAATCGCTTTTTATAGAACAGGGCATTCGTATTTGGAGAATGGCATGCAATTCGACCTGACTGACCTGCGCCTGCTGCTGGCCATTGCCGCCACGGGCAGCCTGAGCAAGGCGGCTGCGACCTTTCCGGTGGCGGTGTCGGCGGCAAGCAATCGTCTGCGCTTGCTGGAAGAACGTTGTGGCTTGGTGCTGTTCACCCGCAAGGCAGATGGCATGCAGTTGACGCCTTCCGGGCGCCTGGTGCTGGAGGGCGCACGCAGCGTGCTGGGTGAGGCGCAAAAACTGCAGGAGACCTTGCAGCAACTGTCTGGCGAGCACCGCACCACCTTGCGCCTGGCGGCCTCTACGGTGTCCAACAGCACATTGCTGCCGGCAGTGTTGGGGCCGTTTCTGGCGGACTACCCGGAGGTCGACCTGCAACTGATGGAGCACAAGAGTGTGGACGTGCTGCGGGTGGTGGTGGCCAACGAGTGCGAGATCGGTGTGTACGATGGCATTTTGCCCAGCGAGGGGGTGGTATCGCTGCCGTTTCGCACCGAGCGCTTGGTCATGCTGGTGCCCGCCGACCATCCCCTGGCTGGGCGCGAACAGCTGCGCCTGGTCGATGCCCTGGGCTACGCGTTCATTTGCCTGCCGGGTGGGCGGCCGATGCAGCGCTTTGTCGAAGAGCTGGCGATGAACTTGGCCATGCCGCTGAAGGTGCGCGTGCGAGCGCCCAGCTTTGAGGCAATCGCACAGTTGGTGGCACAGCGCGCAGGCGTGGCCATGCTGCCTGAAACCGCCGCTGTGCGTGCGGAGCAGGAGCTGCCGGTACGCCGGGTGGCCCTGGCGGAAAGCTGGGCCACCCTGGAGCTACGCCTGTGTTTCCGTGACTGGGAGCGCCTGAGTTCGCACGGGCGGCAACTGGTGAGTTACTTGTCCGGGCAGCGGCTTACTGCGCCGGGGCCAGGCGAATACCGCTCACCTGCACCTGATCACCGGGCTTGAAGTGGGCATTCGGCGAACGGTAGCGCTGGGTGCTGCCGTCGTCGTGGCGCACCATATAGGCCGCGTCGCTGTGCCCGCTGCCTTGTTGCACGGCGGCACCACCAAAGGCGCCCAGGGCGGCACCTGCGATGGCGCCGAACGGGCCGCCAAGCGCGGCGCCGATCATCAGGCCGCTGACGCCACCAGCGCCATAGCCGACGGTATTGTCGGCGCTTTCCGAGAGCACCTGGTCGGCGCAGGCGGGCAGGGCGATGGTCAGGGTCATCGCCAGAGGGAGCAGAGGATTTTTCATGGTTTTTGGTCCGCAAGGCAGTGTTTGGCGAAAGGTCACGCTTCAGCTTTCGTGCCAGTTGGCCAGCCCTTCCGGTACGGCACTATCCGACCAAGTGTGGTCATTACGACCGCGGTTCTTGTGGTGCGAATGACACGATGATGTCAATATGACATGTCGCTCGCACGGGCATCTGCAAGGGCTGGGCTATCATTTGCAGGCAACCGTGCAAGGCCCCTCTGAAAAGTCATCACGAGCGCATACAATCGGGCCTTTCTTCGTTAACCAGATAGGCCAATGCGTATATGGCGCTAGATCCACCCACGATGTTGACCATTTCGGTTGCCTTGGCTGCTGCCGCTGCCTTGTACCTGGCAATTGAATGGCGCAGTGTCCGCGAAACCTCTCTGCTGTTCTGGAGCGCCGGTTTCGCCACCATTACTGTCGGTTGCATCCTGGCTTTGCTGCGCGGGATCGGTTTGTTGTTCATCGGCATCTGGTTCGCCAATGGCTTGCTGGTGGTCGCGCACGGTTTTTTTCTGATGGGCGTGCTGCGATTTACCCAGGAGCGCTTGTCGCGTGCCTGGCTGATGATCGTGGTGGTCTGGTTCGCCTTGCTGCTGTTGCCTGTGGGGCCGCAGTGGTCGAAGGTGATGCTGATGGTCAACTCGTTGCTGGTGGCGGCGTTGACGCTCAAGGCCAGTTTCCTGTTGCGGCCGCATGGCAGATCGCTGAGTGTTGGCGCGGTGCAGTTGCGCTATGTGCTGCTGATTCATGGGGCATTCTATGTAGCCAAGGCGATCATTGCGATTACGCCGGGTACGTTGATTGACCTGGCCACCTTTGGCGGGCTGATCATTCAGGTTTCCCTGGTCGAGGGGGCGATGGCGATCATGCTGATTGCCTTGTCGATGACGGGAACCGTGCGTTACCGGCGTGAGGAACGGATTGCCCGGCTGGCGGCCCGTGATCCGCTGACCGCGCTGTACAACCGGCGAGCGCTGGAGGTGCGGGCTGGGCATTTCTTCAAGGACGTGAGCCCTGCGCAACCTGGGGCGTTACTGCTGATCGACATCGACAATTTCAAGCTGGTCAACGACCTGCACGGGCATATAGCCGGGGACCGCTTGCTGATTGCCTTGAGCGAGATGATTCGCACGGCGCTGCCCGAGCGCTCGCTGGCGGCGCGGTTGGGGGGCGATGAGTTTGTCATCTTGCTGAGTGGGGCGAGTAGTGAACGGGTCATGGAGCTGGGTGGGATGCTGCGTGAGCAGTTCCAGCAGTACGCCTGCAAGACCGTGCCAACGCCGCAGGCGGTTACCTTGAGCATCGGTGCCAACCTGTTCGACCAGCCACCGGCGAGCCTGGCGGCGTTGATCGAGCAGGGGGATGTGGCGCTGTACCAGTCCAAGCGTGGAGGGCGCGACAGCATTCGGTTTGTCGAGCGGCCCATGGCAGACATTAGCCACTAGTCTGTTTTTTGCTTTTGCTTTTGCTTTTGCTTTTGCTTTTGCTTTTGCTTTTGCTTTTTAGCGCGCGGTAGTTCAGGCGACGCAGGTTGCGACTTCGGGAGGCCGAGCGCAGGGCTTGCGGAGGGAGGTGACGGGCATGGATGCCCGTCAAGCGCTGGGCCCCAGGATGGGGCCTGCAGCGCGGTCCTCCCGGGAGCAAGCCCGGAGCGAGGGGACCCCGGAGCGCAGCGCAGGGGCCGGATGATGGGAGCGGACGGTTTTTGGTTCCTTTTTGCCACGACAAAAAGGGACCCGCCGTAAGGGCGGAAAGGTGACTTTGCGCCACCTGCGTGAATGAATGTTTACTTGGTGTGAAGGCCCACATCCAAGAAGCAAGAAGCAAGAAGCAAGAAGCAGAATTTGTCTGTTTTGACTCAGCGAACAGTCCGTTTGCGATGGCGACACTGACTCACCTTTTCGCCCTTACGGCGAGTCACTTTTTGTCAAACGCGACAAAAAGTAACCAAAAAACGCTGCGCTCCCATCATCCGGCCCCTACGCTGCGCTCCGGGGTCCCCTCACTCCGGCCTTGCTCCCGGGAGGACCGCGCTGCAGGCCCCATCCTGGGGCCCAGCGCTTGACGGGCATCCATGCCCGTCACCTCCCTCCGCAAGGCCTGCGCTCGGCCTCCTGAAGTCGCGAAGATCAAGATCAAGATCAAGATCAAGATCAAGATCAAGATCAAGATCAAAACATGTACGATGCGGCGGTTGTATTTACTTGTTGTTGATGCACTGCGACTGCGCGCTGTAGCGAATGGTCTGCAAGCGCCCCTGGCTGTCTTCGAAAGTCATCAGCTTCGGCGTTACGGTGCAGGTTCGTGGGTCACCGGACTGTCGCACGACACTGGCGATATCCAGTTTCATGCCGTAGCGATAGTCCTCAACCGTCGGCATCGGCTTGCCCGCCTTGGCCGCATACGCCAAAACCGCCTGCTGGTGTTCAGCCAGCAACTGCTCGGTACGGTCATCGGAAAAGGCCAGCGCCTGGCCAGTCAGCACTAGCAGCAATGCGCCGCCAGAAAGTAAGGCTTTCATCCTCGAACCTCTGTAGGTCAGTCATCTCGGCACTCAGGCTATCGATGGCCAACCCACAGGGGCATGACGGCAAACTTACATTTCAGAAAGGGACGCTCAGGTCGCCACCTGGTAGCACGGTACGTACGCCGCGCCGCCGGGCAATTTCATGCGGTGCTGGTCGACGAACGCCTGCAGCAGCCGGCCCAGTGGGTCCAGCACGGCACTGTCGCCGTGAATCTGATAGGGCCCGTGTTCCTCGATCAGGCGGATGCCTTTGTCCTTGACGTTGCCGGCGACGATGCCGGAAAACGCCCGACGCAGGTTGGCTGCCAGCTCATGGGGCGGTAGCGCGCGGCGTAGGTCCAGTTCGGCCATGGCTTGGTGGGTCGGATCGAACGGGCGCTGGAAGCTCTCCTCGATCTTCAGCAACCAGTTGAAGTGGAAGGCATCGTTGCGCTCGCGGCGGAACTGCTTCACCGCCTTGAGCCCTTCGACCATGTGCCGGGAGACTTCCGCCGGGTCGTCGATGATGATCTCGTACAGGCGGTGCGCTGCTTCACCCAGGGTGGCGCCGACGAAGGCGTGCAGCTGTTGCAGGTACGGCTCGGCACTGCGCGGGCCGGTGAGAACCACAGGGAAGGGCAGGCCTTGGTTGTCCGGGTGCATGAGGATGCCCAGCAGGTAGAGGAACTCCTCTGCCGTACCGGCACCGCCGGGGAAGATGATGATGCCATGGCCGACACGCACGAAGGCTTCCAGGCGCTTCTCGATGTCCGGCAGGATCACCAGTTCGTTTACGATCGGGTTGGGTGCCTCGGCGGCGATGATGCCTGGCTCGGTCAGGCCCAGGTAGCGGCTGCCGTGCATGCGTTGCTTGGCGTGGGCGATGGTGGCGCCTTTCATCGGCCCCTTCATCACGCCAGGGCCGCAGCCGGTGCACACATCCAGCTTGCGCAGGCCCAGCTCGTGGCCGACCTTCTTGGTGTACTGGTATTCCTCGGTGCTGATCGAGTGGCCGCCCCAGCACACCACCATCTTCGGCTCCACGCCCGGGCGCAGGGTGCGCGCGTTGCGCAGCAGGTGGAACACGTAATCGGTGATGCCCTGGGAGCTTTCCAGATCGATGCGCTGGCTGGCCAGTTCGCTTTCGGTGTAGACGATGTCGCGCAGGGCGCTGAACAGCATTTCGCGGGTGCTGGCGATCATTTCGCCATCGACGAAGGCATCGGCCGGCGCATTGAGCAGCTCCAGGCGCACGCCACGGTCTTGTTGGTGGATCCTGACCTCGAAGTCCTTGTAGGCCTCAAGGATGGTCTTGGCATTGTCGACATGGGCGCCGGTGTTGAGGATGGCCAGGGCGCACTGGCGGAACAGGGTGTAAAGGCTACCGGTACCGACTTCACTCAGTTGCTGCACTTCACGTTGTGACAGCGTTTCCAGGCTGCCTTTGGGGCTGACGGATGCATTGATGACATTGCGTTGAGGCATCTAAGTCTTTCCTGTGCGGGTAAAACATCCTTCTTTGACAACACCATACCGAGAAATGTGGACGGCAACGAGGGGGGCGTGGAAAAAGCTTGAAACCGAGTCGCCTGCAAAGCGGGCGACTCGGTCTTGAATCATCCCAACAGCTTCTGCACACCGAGGGTAATCGCCAAACCACCCCCGACCAGCCACAGGTTAAGAATCGCCCCGGTAGCCAGCGCCTTTGGCCCGGCCTGGCGGATCTGGCTGAAGCGCGTCTCCATCCCCAGCGCGGTCATGGCCATGGTCAAGGCAAAGGTGTCCAGGCTGTTGACCGTCTGGGTCACGCTGCCGGGCAGCACCTGCAGCGAATTCACCAGCACCAGGGCAAGGAAGCCGAAGGCGAACCAAGGCATGGCGATGCGGCCGTTACCCTGCGCCAGGCCGGCCTGGCGCGACCGGCTGATCCACAGGCCCACCACCAACAGCACCGGCACCAGCAGCATGACCCGGGTCATCTTGACGATGGTGGCGATGTGCGTGGCCTCGGGGCTGACGTTGCTGGCCGCGCCGACCACCTGCGCCACTTCGTGGATGGTGCCGCCCAGCAAAAGCCCGGCGCCCATGGTGTCAAGGTGCAGCCAGCCGGCGTTGATCGCCAGTGGGTAAAGGAACATCGACAAGGTACCGAACAGCACCACGCTACCGACCGCCATGGCGCTTTTATGCGGGGCGCTGCGCAGCGCCGATTCGAATGCCAGCACGGCGGCAGCGCCGCAGATGGCGCTGCCGGCGGCGGTCAGCAAGGCAGTATCGCGGTCCAGCTTGAATACTTTCATGCCGCACCACAGGCCGATCAGCAGGGTGCTGGACACCACCAGCACCGACACGATGAGCCCCGACCAGCCGACCTCGGCAATTTCCTGCAGGCTTACCCGCAGGCCGAAGAATGCCACGGCGATGCGCAACAGGCCGCGAGCGGAAAAGTTGATACCAGCCGCCCAGCTTGCCGGTACACCGTCTCGCAGCGCGTTGCCATACAGTGCACCGGCGACGATACCGACGATCAATGGGCTGATGCCCAGGTTGGCGATGGCGGGCAGGGCAGCCAGTTGAGTGACTGCAAGCGCGAACAGCGCGACGAACAGGATGCCATTGAGCCGCCCTCGGGTAGAGAGGGTAGGGGCAAAAGCAGGGTTGGACGGAACCGTGGCCATGTGAGTCCTCCGGAAAGTGTTTCGACAAGGCCTACGTTAATCTGGTTATAAGCTTATAAAAAATCGTAATTTAGGATGGCAAATATCCGAATAGCTGATATTTTTAATTCATGACCCCAGAACAGCTGATAACGTTCGCCACCGTTGCCGAGCACGGCAACATCAGCCATGCAGCCCAGGCCTTGCACTTGTCGCAGCCGGCGGTGTCCGGCCAGCTCAAGCTGTTGCAGGAGGCGTTTGGCGAGCCGCTGTATCAGCGTGCCGGCCGTGGTGTGCGGTTGACGGCAGCCGGCGAGCAGTTGCTGGCCCATGCCGAGCGCCTGCGCGAGACCTTCCGCCAGGCCCAGGCATTGCGCGAGGCCATGCGTGGCCTGGAGCGCGGTACCTTGCGTATCGGTGCCAGTACCACACCCGCCAGCTACCTGCTGCCTTACCTGATTGCCGACTTCCATGCCCGCCACCCGGAGGTGCTGGTGACGACATCGCACGGCAACACGGCGGAAATCGTCGCTGCGCTGGACAGTGTCGACATCGCCCTGATCGAAGGGCCGCCCGGGCAGGAGTTGCCCTTGGGCACGGCAGTGACGGCCTGGCGGGAGGACGAGATCGTTGCCATCGTGCCCAGTGGTCATCCGCTGGCTGGCAGTGACCAGCAGGCCTTGGCGTCGCTGGGTGCCTACCCGTTGGTGCTGCGCGAGAGCGGCTCGGGGGTGCGGCAGATCGTCGAGCGGGCATTTGCCCGTGATGGTGTAGCGATGCGCGTAGCGCTGGAGATTGCCGGGGTGGAAGGGGTGAAGGAGGCGGTGCGTGCGGGGATGGGCGTTGGTTTTGTGTCGGCGATGTCCATCCGCCATGAGGATGGGGCGCTGCACAGGTTGCAGGTGGCGCCCCAGGCACTGGTGCGGCGGTTTTCCATACTGGTGCCGCATGCGGCTACACCGTCGCGGGCGGCTTCGCGGTTCCTTGAATTGTGTGTTGATATGCAAGGGGCAGGAGCGGGTGAAGTCCATTCACCTTGAAGATGTTTCTGTAGCCGGTGGGAGACGTGCGGCCAGTTGCCGAAGTCTGCTACCTGATAGCGCCAGCACGAGGGTCGATATAACCAAGTAACCTGTCAAAAACGCCAGTGTTCAAAGCCCCCGTATCTATTTAAGGTGAAGGCATTCGATGCTTGAAATCTGGAGTAGTCTAGATGAGATGCAACCTTCGAAATGCTGGTATCCAGAATCGCCCGACTTATGGTCAATCCTATACACCTTACGGCTTTTCCGGTAAATCACAATATTCGCCCATTGTCGGATTCGCCGGCCAGTGGTTTGACACGATAAGTGGCTTGTGTCCGCTAGGAAATGGTCGGCGTCTGTACAGCCCTTCAATCTGCCGTTTTACCCGTCCTGATTTTTTAAGCCCGTTTGGTGGCGGGGGGATAAATGCGTATGCCTATTGCTCTGGTGATCCTATGAATTATGTCGATCCTTCTGGGTCTTCCAGGAATACGTCCAGGGGGCACGTGAACCCTCAAACGACCTTGGATATCAATATTTTGCAAAAGGAGGGTTTTCCATCAAGCTTGCACCCACAGCTTTTGCATTTCCGGAAAGTGGCGAAGGGAATACATCGAGGGCCGATGGAAAAGAATGTCGTAGTTGCACGGTTATATAAGCATGACGCTCCGCACTATGCGTACACTCGATGGGACCTAAAATACAATTTTGCAACCAATGAGTTTGCAGCGGATTTTGTGGCTGGTAGCCCCATTTTTCATTTGCCGGTTGGTCGCTATGAGGCGAAGCTGAATATTTTTGTCTTGGGCGTGGGACCTTTCAAACCTGCACGAGGGCTCGGAAATTCTAAATCTTACGAAGTCCGTAAAAGAGATCTTAAGGGTTTCTCTCTTCCTGCTGCTCAGCACGAGAGACCGCAGCTTGCAGGGGCAGCGTGGCCTGAAGTTGCTAAAGCAATGTGGGATGTGCGTTTCCAAAGGGAGATTGACCGGTTTGATGAGATGCTTGAGCGCTATGGACCACCAGAAGCGCCCCCTTCTCCACCCCCTAGGCGACGCTAACTCCAGAAATAAGCCTTCTCGCTTTCGTTAAGCAGGCACGGCATGCGTTGAGCCACGCCCAGGACACACATTCAATGCGCGCAGCGACTGGTATCGCCTTGCGCCGCTGGCGCCTTTCGCGCTGCCGCCAGAAGGGTAGCCAGCACGATCAACGCGGCACCCGCCGCCATACGCAGGCTCGGCTGGTCACCAAACAACCACCAGGCACCCATGATCGCGTAAACCGGCTCCAGCGCGATGATCATGCCCGCCGTGCGCGCTTCCAGCCCTTTCAGGCTCCTGACGAACAGGAATTGCGACAGGCCGGTGCAGAACACCCCCAGCAATGCCAGGTTGACCCAGTCGCTGCCGCCCAGGCTGGTGCTGCTCAGGTGAGTGAAGGCAAACGGCGCCACCAGTACGGCCACCACCACGTTTTGCCAGAAGGCGACCTGCATGGCATTCATGCTCGATGCATTGCGGCGGTTGGCTACGGTCAGCAAGGCGAACGCCAGGCCCGAGCCCAACCCCCAAAACAGGCCGAGGGTGCCTTTGTCGAGCAGGTCGAAGGTGGGTACTACCAGCACCAGGCCGGCCGTGACCATCAGCAACAGCACACCTTGTACCGCACCGATGCGTTGGCCGAACACGCCACGCTCGACCATGGCGATGAACGCCGGGAAGCTGGCGAAGCCCAGGGTGGCAACCGCTACGCCACCGACTTTCACGGCAATGAAGAAGGTCACCCAGTGGGTCGCCAGCAGGGCGCCGGTCAGGCCCAGCACTGGCAGGTTGCGCAGGGTCAGCGCATCGAGCAGGCGTGTCCCCTTGAGCCCGGCGACGAAGCCCAAGGCAATGAAGGCGAAGGTGGCGCGGCCGAAGGTGATGATGCTGGCATCGGCTTCTATCAGGTGACCGAGAATGCCGGTCAGGCCGAACAACACAGCGGCAATATGGGCAACGCACAGGGCGTTGCGGTGGCCGGTGGCAGCACCGGCTACGGGGATTGAAGTCGCGATCATGGCAGTCAAGTCTTCACAATGTGGCGCGCGCAAACACTCCCGGCTGGCGCGGCGCGGGTCTCTAATACTGGGAGTTTTATCGTTATGAGCCCGGACGAATTGCCCGGTGCAAAAAGGCGCCACAGCGTTGGAATTGTGAAGCGAGGCTGTTTTACTCGCGGTTACCACGTCGTCCAGCCCACGGCGCGGGGCTGGTCGATGTGTGTATTATTTTTGTATACAGGGTTTTGCAGCCGATTGCGGGCGACGTGTGCTTGTCTGATCGCGACATCGATGGTTGCCTTGCAGCGCCGTCCTACTCGTCGCCGTAGTTCATGATCGACAGCAGGCGAATCGGCACTTGCACCAGTTGCTCCGGGCCGTGCGGGGTTTCGCCGTCGAAGGTCAGGCTGTCGCCAGCGTGCATGTGGTAGAGCTGGTTGCCGTGGCGGTACACCAGTTCGCCCTCCAGCAAATGGAGGAACTCGGTGCCTGGGTGGGCGAAGGTCGGGAACTCTTCGCTGGCGTCGTCCATGCTCACCATGTAAGCCTCGAAGTGCTTCTTCGGCCCTCTGGCGTGATTGAGCAAATGGTAGGTGTGGCCCTTCTCGGTGCCACGGCGCACCACCTCCAGCCCTTCACCGGCTTTTACCAGCAGGGCATTGCCGTCGGGCTGATCATATTGGCTGAACAGCTTGGCCATCGGCATACCCAGCACGTCGCACAGGCGGCTTAGGGTGTCGAGGCTGGTGGATACCTGAGCATTCTCGATCTTGCTCAGCATGCCCTGGCTGATGCCGGCGATGCGCGCCACGTCGGCGAGCTTGAGGGACTGGGCCTGGCGCTGGCGCTTGATCTGCAGGCCCAGGTATTGCTCCAGGCGAAGGCGCGGTTGGGTTTCGGTCGACATCTAATGCCCTGCACGGTTTCAGTTCAAGAATAATATTTTCGCACTTGGAAAGTGCGAAATGCAGCGGCGTGGCCGCTTCTTTCCTCAGAGGAAAACGAGTTTCCCATAAATAGAGCATAAAAAGCTGCCTGGGTTTTGCCCAGCCTGTACTGGCGTCTTGGCGGGTACAGGCCTGGATAAAGAACGCTTTGGATAAGTTGGCAAGCTCGTTGCATTCCTGTGAGGAAAGTAATTTTCTCGTGCGGAATCATTGCCCCTTACCCAGGAGTGTTCAACCCATGTTGCCAGCAGAAACCCAGCGCACGCTCGACCAACACGGCATCAAGTACGTGCTGGCGCAGTTCGTCGATATTCATGGCTCGGCGAAGACCAAATCGGTGCCGGTCTCGGGCCTGAAGATGGTCGCCGAAGAGGGCGCCGGTTTTGCCGGCTTCGCCATCTGCGGCATGGGCATGGAGCCACACGGACCGGACTTCATGGCCCGCGGCGACCTGACGACCTTGATTCCGGTGCCATGGCAGCCGGGTTATGGCCGCGTGGTATGCGTGGGCCATGTAAACGGCCAGCCGTGGCCCTACGACAGCCGTCACGTGTTGCAACAGCAGGTGCAGCGCCTGGCCGAAAAGGGGTGGACGCTGAACACCGGCCTTGAGCCCGAGTTCAGCCTGTTTCGCCGCGACGAGGGTGGCAAGCTGCAACTGGTGGATGCCTCCGACAACCTCGACAAGCCGTGTTACGACTACAAGGGCCTGTCACGCTCGCGGCTGTTCCTCGAGCGCCTGACCGAGGCGTTGCAACCGGTGGGTTTCGACATCTACCAGATCGACCACGAAGACGCCAACGGCCAGTTCGAGATCAACTACACCTACAGTGACGCCATGGAGTCGGCCGACCGTTTCACCTTCTTCCGCATGGCCGCCGGCGAGATCGCCAACGACCTGGGGATGATCTGCTCGTTCATGCCCAAGCCCGACCCCAAGCGTGCCGGCAATGGCATGCACTTTCATCTGTCGCTGGCCAGCAGCACCAACAAGAACCTGTTCCACGACCCGTCCGACAGCAGCGGCATGGGCCTGTCGAAGCTGGCCTACCACTTTGCTGCAGGGCTGCTGGCCCACGGCCCGGCGTTGTGTGCCTTCGCGGCGCCGACGGTCAACTCCTACAAGCGTCTGGTGGTGGGGCGCTCGTTGTCGGGTTCGACGTGGGCCCCGGCCTTCGTAGCCTGGGGGGCCAACAACCGCTCGGCGATGGTGCGCATTCCTTATGGTCGCCTGGAATTCCGCTTGCCGGACGCCGGTTGCAACCCGTACCTGGTCACCGCCGCAATCATTGCCGCCGGCCTCGATGGCATCGACCGCCAGTTGGAGCCAGGCGAGATGTGCAATGAAAACCTCTACAACCTGAGCCTTGAAGACATTGCCGCGCGCGGCATCAAAACCCTGCCGCAATCGCTGAAGGAAGCCGTTGACGCACTTCAAGCCGACCCGCTGTTCCGCGAGGTGCTGGGCGCCGAGATCGTCGACGAGTTCATCAAGCTCAAGCGCATGGAGTGGGTGGAGTACTGCCGGCACGTTTCCGACTGGGAAATCCAGCGCTACACCGAATTCTTCTGACCGCCCCCAATCCCTTGGGCGGCCAGCAGCAAAGCGGTCGCCCACTGCCTAGTAAGGAGCATCACCATGTGTGGAATCGTAGGTCTGTACCTGAAAAAGCCCGAGCTGCACGCCCAGCTTGGCAAGCTCTTCGAGCCCATGCTCGAAGCCATGACCGACCGTGGCCCGGACAGCGCCGGCTTTGCCATCTATGGCGACGAGGTGGCCGATGGCTGGGTCAAGTTGACCCTGCAGGCCGCTGACATCGACTACCCCTGGGCAACCCTGATGGGCCAGTTGGAAGGCCGCCTGGGCTGCTCGCTGAACGGGTTCCAGAACGCCAGCGCTGCTGTGCTCAAAGTGCACACCGATGAAGCCACCGCCCGTGCCGCGTTGGCCGAGCTGGCGCCCGACGTGCGCATCATGAGCGCCGGGCAGAGCATCGAAATTCTCAAGGGCATGGGGTTGCCGGCAGAAATTTCCAGCCGCTTCGGCCTGGCCGCGATGAAGGGCAGCCACATCATCGGCCATACCCGCATGGCCACCGAAAGCGCCGTGACCATGGAAGGCAGCCACCCATTCTCTACCGGTGCCGACCTGTGCCTGGTGCACAACGGTTCGTTGTCCAACCACTTTCGCCTGCGCCAGAAACTCAAGCGCGAAGGCATCAGCTTCGAGACCGACAACGACACCGAAGTGGCCGCCGGCTACCTGACCTGGCGCCTGCAACAGGGGGACAGCCTGGCCCAGGCCCTGGATGGCGCGCTGGAAGACCTGGACGGCTTCTTCACGTTCGCCATCGGCACCCGCAACGGCTTTGCCGTGATCCGCGACCCGATTGCCTGCAAGCCTGCGGTGCTGGCCGAGACCGACGATTACGTGGCCATGGCTTCGGAATACCAGGCGCTGGCCAGCTTGCCTGGCATCGAGCACGCAAAGGTCTGGGAGCCGGCGCCGGCCACTTTGTACGTCTGGGAGCGCGAAAGCGCCTGACTTGCCATCGAACCCCTGGAGAACCTCATGAAAACGATCGACCTTTCCAACACTGCGGTGCGCGTGCTCAACCAGTCCCTGCATGGCGAGGTGCAAGACCAGGAATGGCGGGTTACCCACCCGGACGGCAAACACAACCTGGCCGTGGGCATCAACGCTGCCGTGGCCGTGGATATCGAAGGCCACGCTGGCTACTACTGCGCCGGCATGAACCAGCAGGCCAGCGTCACCGTGCATGGCAATGTCGGTGTGGGGGTGGCCGAGAACATGATGTCTGGCTCGGTGCGGGTCAAAGGTAGTGCTTCCCAGGCCGCCGGTGCTACCGCCCATGGTGGGTTGCTGGTGATCGAGGGTGACGCCGGTGCCCGTTGCGGCATTTCCATGAAGGGCGTGGACATCGTGGTGGGCGGCAGCATCGGCCACATGAGCTGCTTCATGGGCCAGGCCGGGCGCCTGGTGGTCTGCGGCGATGCCGGCGATGCACTGGGCGATTCGCTGTACGAGGTACGTATCTACGTCAAGGGCGCGGTGCAGTCGCTGGGCTCGGACTGCATTGAAAAAGAGATGCGCGCCGAACACCTGCAAGAGCTGCAGGAACTGCTGAACAAGGCCGGCCTGGACCATAAGGCTGCCGATTTCAAACGCTACGGCTCGGCCCGCCAGCTGTACAACTTCAAAGTCGACAACGCCAGCGCATATTGATCCAGGAGCATTCCAATGAGCGAGCAATTTCCCCCGGTACTGCGTGAGTCGGCCACTTTCGATCGCCTGACCATCCAGGAAATCCAGCGTGCTGCCGAAACCGGCATCTACGACATCCGCGGCGGTGGTACCAAGCGCCGCGTGCCCCACTTCGACGACCTGCTGCTGCTGGGGGCCAGCGTGTCGCGCTACCCGCTGGAAGGCTACCGCGAGAAGTGCGGCACTGATGTGGTGCTGGGCAACCGCTTTGCGAAAAAACCGATTCACCTGAAAATCCCAGTGACCATCGCCGGCATGAGTTTCGGCGCGCTGTCGGCCAACGCCAAGGAAGCGCTGGGCCGTGGTGCGACCATCGCCGGCACCAGCACCACCACCGGCGACGGTGGCATGACCCCGGAAGAGCGCGGCCAGTCGCAGCACCTGGTGTATCAGTACCTGCCATCGCGCTACGGCATGAACCCCGACGACCTGCGCAAGGCCGACGCCATCGAGATCGTCCTCGGCCAGGGCGCCAAGCCGGGCGGTGGCGGCATGCTGCTGGGCATGAAGGTGACCGAGCGTGTGGCTGGCATGCGCACCTTGCCGATCGGTGTCGACCAGCGCAGTGCCTGCCGCCATCCGGACTGGACCGGCCCGGACGACCTGGCGATCAAGATTGCCGAGATCCGCGAGATCACCGACTGGGAAAAGCCGATCTACGTGAAGATCGGCGCCAGCCGCCCGTACTACGACGTCAAGCTGGCGGTTAAGGCGGGTGCTGATGTGATCGTGCTCGATGGCATGCAGGGCGGTACCGCAGCGACTCAGGAAGTGTTCATCGAGCATGTCGGCATCCCGATTCTGCCGGCCATCCCGCAGGCGGTGCAGGCGCTGCAGGAAATGGGCATGCACCGCAAGGTACAGCTGATTGTCTCGGGGGCATTCGCAACGGTGCCGACGTGGCCAAGGCCATGGCTTTGGGGGCCGATGCGGTGGCTATTGGCACGGCGGCATTGATCGCCTTGGGTGACAACCATCCGCGTCTGGACAGTGAGCTGAAGAAGATTGGCTCGGCCGCCGGCTTCTATGACGACTGGCAGAACGGCCGCGACCCGGCCGGCATCACCACCCAGGACCCCGAGCTGGCCAAGCGCCTGAACCCGGAAGAGGCGGGGCGCCGGCTGGCGAACTACCTGCGGGTGCTGGTGCTGGAGGCGCAGACCATGGCGCGGGCGTGTGGCAAGTCGCACCTGCACAACCTAGACCCGGAGGACCTGGTGGCGTTGACCGTGGAGGCTGCGGCGATGGCGCGGGTGCCGTTGGCGGGGACTGCCTGGGTGCCAGGGCAGGCGCAGTATTGAGTTGAGCATCGGGGGCCGCTTTGCGGCCCATTCGCGACACAAGGCCGCTCCTACACGGTCCCTTGTAGGAGCGGCCTTGTGTCGCGATGGGCTGCACAGCAGCCCCAAAGCCACCCACCATTCCCACAGGAGTGACGTCATGAAGCACCTCACCCTCGCTGTAATGTTGTTAGCCCTGGCCACCCAGGCCACTGCCGCCGAAACCACCCTGGACACCGGCAACACCGCCTGGATGATCTGCGCCGCGATGTTCGTGCTGATGATGTGCATCCCCGGCCTGGCGATGTTTTACGGCGGCATGGTGCGGGCCAAGAACTTTCTTTCGGTGTTCACCCAGCTGTTCGCCGTGGCCGGCGTTATCGGCATTATCTGGGTGCTGTTCGGCTACAGTCTGGTGGTCGATACCACCGGCATGGTCGAGGGCCAGCTCACCTTCAACAGTTTCATCGGCGGGTTGGACAAGGCGCTGATGCTGGATATCGGCCATGACAGCCTGGTCGGCACCATCCCCGAAGGTGTGTTTGCGGTGTTTCAGCTGACGTTCGCCATCATCACCCCAGCGCTGATTGCCGGTGGTTTTGCAGAGCGCATGAAGTTCACTGCCTCGTTGCTGTTCATGGCGGCGTGGTTCGTGCTGGTGTATGCACCTATTGCCCATATGGTATGGGGCGGGCCGGGGGCACTGATGGTCAACTGGGGGGTGCTGGACTTCGCCGGCGGCACTGCGGTGCACATCAATTCCGGCGTGGCGGCCTTGGCGGCGGCGTTGATGCTGGGCAAGCGCAAGGGCTACCCGCAGGTGGCCATGCCGCCGCATAACCTGGGTTTTACTCTGGTGGGCGCGGGGTTGTTGTGGGTGGGCTGGTTCGGCTTCAACGTTGGGTCGGGGCTTGCCGCGAACCAGAGGGCAGGGGTGGTGATGCTGGCGACCATGGTGGCGGCCTGCGCGGGGATTGTCGGTTGGTTGCTGACCGAGAAGGTGATGCATGGTCGACCGACTGCCTTGGGTGCTGCGTCGGGGGCACTGGCGGGGCTGGTGGGTATTACACCGGCCTGCGCATTCGTCGGGCCGCTGGGGGCACTGGTGATCGGTGTGTTGACCGGGGCCATCTGCTTCTTTGCCGTGACCCGGCTCAAGCAGGCGCTAGGGTATGACGACAGCCTTGATGTGTTCGGGCTGCATGGTGTGGGTGGGATGGTCGGGGCGATTCTGACCGGTGTGTTTGCCGCGCCGGCACTGGGTGGCTATGTGGAAGGCGCATCGCCCATTGGGCAAGCACTGGTGCAGTTGAAGGGTGTGGCGTTCACCTTCGTTTACTGCTTCGTAGTGAGCTGGGTAATTCTCGCGGCCATCAAGCTGACCATCGGGTTGCGGGCCAGCCGAGAGGAAGAAGAGCAAGGGCTGGACCTGGCGGAGCACAATGAGCGCGCTTATAACCTTTGACAACACGTTGTGCCTGCCGGCCTCTTCGTGGTTTTACCCGCGAAGGGGCCGGTGCAGTTTGAATCAGTGCCCCATGGCCAACTTGGCACTCATCTGCCGGCGACGGTAGGCACTGTCACGGCTGGCCAGCCACCAGTACAGCGGTGAAGTAATCGCCAGCCCTACCAGCCACGACAGGTCAGCCCCGTTGATGTGCTCGGAAATCGGCCCGACATACAGCGGTGTGTTCATGAACGGGATCTGCACCACGATACCCACTGTATAGGCGATCAGCGCCTGTGGGTTGTAACGGCCGTAGATACCGCCATCGACCTGGAAGATCGACTGGATGTCGTAGTCGCCCTTGTGAATGGCATAAAAGTCGATCAGGTTGATCGCCGTCCACGGCACCAGCACCACCAGCAGCACCAGCACCATGTCGACGAAGTGGCCGATGAAGTCCGCCGAAGCGAACACCGCTACCACGCTGCAGGCTGCCAGCACGATCAACGACAGCACGGCGCGGCTCTTGGCGGTAGGGATCCAACGGTAGGCGAAGGTCTGGATCAGGGTGATGATCGACAGCACCGCACCATACAGGTTGAGGGCATTGTGGCTGATGACGCTGAGCAGAAACAGCACCAGCATGATCGGGCCGAGGGTGCCAGTGGCCAGTTTGACCGCGTCCATGGTGTCCATGCCGGCCGGGATCGCCAGCACGGCCACGGCGCCGAAAATGAACGACAGGCTCGAACCCAGGGCTGAGCCCAGGTAGGTGGTCCAGAACGTCGAGCTGACTTTCACATCTGCCGGCAGGTAGCGTGAATAGTCCGACACATAGGGCGCAAAGGCGATTTGCCACAGCGCCGCCAGCGACACGGTGGCCAGCCAGCCAGCCAGGTTGAAGCCGCCGCGGGTGAGGAAGTCGTCGCTTTGTACATGGGTGAAGATGTAGCCGAAGCCGACCACGATGCCGATGCCCAGCACCCAGGTGCCGATGCGGTTGAGCACGTGAATGAAGCGGTAGCCGATGATGCCGATGACGCCCGAGCCCAATGCACCGATGACGATGCCGACCGGTACCGGTACGGCGTCGACCACGCCATGCAGTGACTTGCCGGCAAGCACGATGTTGGACGCGAAGAAGCCGATGTACATGACGCCGGCGATCACTACCACCAGCAGCGCACCGAGGGTGCCGAACTGGGCGCGGCTCTGGATCATCTGCGGGATGCCCATTTGCGGGCCCTGGGCCGAGTGCAGCGCCATCAGCACACCGCCGACCAGGTGGCCGACCAGGATGGCGACGATGCCCCATACCAGGTTCAGGTGGAACAACTGCACGCCCAGCGCGCCGGTGACGATGGGTAGCGGCGCGATGTTGCCGCCGAACCACAGTGTGAACAGATCCCTTACCTTTCCATGGCGGTCTTGCGGGGGCACATAGCCGATCGTGTGTTTTTCTATCAGGGGTGCCGAATTGGCTGCACTGGTCATGACTGACTCCAAGGCAAGGTAGGGCATCGGGAGCTGCCCGGGGGCGTGCCGGCGATGGGCGACGCGTTCTTGTTGGAGCGATGATGCGGGGCGCGGGGATAACGAGAAATTAGTAAATATGTACCCATAAACCTTAAAAAACCTAAGGCTGACAAAAGCTTAAGCGGGGGACGGTAGCAAGGAGGGTGCCAGCAGGCGGGAAGGCTTGGGATAGAGGGGGTGAGCCCTTTGCCCGTAGCAAGTGGTGGGCTTTGCTGGTGCACCATGCCCATTTTCAGGGCAGCTGAATGGTTGCCAGTAATGGCCCTTTCGCGGGGTTGTCCGCGAAAGGGCCAGCACAGGAGCAAACGGCTACATCGGCAACAACCGGTCTTGGATCACCTCTTTCATCACCAAGGTCGAACTCAGGCGCTTCACATTGGGAATGCTGGTCAGTTTCTCGTCATACAGCTTCTGAAACGCCGGCAGGTCCTTGGCCACCACATGCAGCAAATAATCCGGGTCGCCGAACAGCCGCTGCGCCTCGACGATCTGCGGGATCTCCGCCAGTGCCGCTTCAAAGTCCGCCACCGGTTGGCGGGTTACCTCGCGCAGGGTAACGAACACCAACGCGGCAAAGTTCAGCCCCAGGGCGCTCGGCGCCAAGCGGGCGTGATAGCCCAGAATCGCTCCGGACTCTTCCAGCGCCTTCAAGCGCCGATGGCAGGGCGACAGGCTGAGCCCTACGCGGTCGGCCAGCTCGGTTACCGACAGCCGCCCATCCTTTTGCAGTTCGGCAAGGATTTTTCGATCTGTTCGGTCCATGGGGGAGAATCTTCCAGTAAATAAATGAAGAGGGGAATATACGAAAGAAAATCCCCGGGCGGAATCCGTAATCTTTCGACATCCAACGCAGTAGATAAGGAAGATTCAAGTGGCTATCAGTGTGCTGACGGCGTTTTGGGCCGTGTCGATGCTGTTCGTGATAACCCCGGGTGCAGACTGGGCCTACGCCATCTCGGCGGGCATGCGCGGGCGCTGGGTGATGCCGGCGGTGGTGGGGATGTTGTCGGGGCATTTTCTGGCCACGCTGGTGGTGGCGGCCGGGGTCGGCAGCCTGCTGGCAGGCCACCCCTTGGCGCTGACCTTGCTGACCCTGGCGGGTTGCAGCTACCTGCTATGGCTGGGCGGCAACCTGTTGCTGAGCCCGGCATTGCCGGCGGCCGGGCAGGGCGGTGCGGGGGAGTCGGGTTCGCGCTGGGCGTTCAAGGGGTTTTGCGTCAGTGGCCTGAACCCGAAAGTGTTCCTGCTGTTCCTGGCCTTGTTGCCGCAGTTCACCGACCCGCAGTCGAGCTGGCCGGTGCCGTTGCAGATCTTGTTGCTGGGGCTGGTGCACCTGTGCAGTTCACTGGTGATCTATTCGCTGGTGGGTTACGGCGCCAAGGCGGTACTGAGCACACGGCCAGGGGCGGCGAAACTGGTCGGGCGGGTGTCGGGGGTGGCAATGATTGCAGTAGCCTTGGGACTGATTGCAGGGCAAATCAACTGAACTCACCTGTATGCGATGGCTTCGGATAAACTCGCTGCAGCCCAATGCACAACCAGGATGTGCCCCATGCCCGATATCACCCAACTGCTCACCTTCGCCCTGATCTGCCTTGGCATGGTCCTTACCCCAGGGCCGAACATGATCTACCTGATCTCCCGCTCGATCTGTCAGGGCCGCAAGGCCGGGTTGATTTCCCTCGGCGGTGTGGCCCTGGGCTTCGTTATCTATATGTTCTGCGCCGCGTTGGGCATCACTGCCCTGGTGATGGCCGTACCCTTTGCCTACGATGCGTTGCGCATCGGTGGTGCGCTGTACCTGTTGTACCTGGCCTGGCAGGCGCTGCGCCCCGGTGGTCGTTCGCCGTTCCAGGTGCGTGACCTGCCTGCCGACAGCCCGAGGCGGTTGTTCACCATGGGCTTTGCCACCAGCCTGCTGAACCCGAAGATCGCCGTCATGTACCTGTCGCTGATGCCGCAGTTCATCGAACCGGGGCACGGCAGTGTGCTGTTGCAATCGCTGGTACTGGGTTCGACGCAGATCGCCATCAGCGTCACGGTCAATGCCATGATCGCGATCATGGCCGGATCCATCGCCGTGTTCCTTGCCGGTCGCCCATTGTGGCAGCAGGTTCAGCGCTGGTTGATGGGTACGGTACTGGCTGGCCTTGCCGTGCGCATGCTGGCGGAAGGGCGCCGCTGATCGCCCATCACAAGCGTGGGTTCAGTTGCCCAGCACTTTCCCGAGCAGGCGGCACACCTGTTCTGCCGAATAGGGCTTGGCCAGGAAGGTGAACCCCTGGTGCCCGCCTTCGGCAATCGCCTCGCTGTAACCCGACGTGAGGATCACCGGCAACCGTGGGTGCAGGCGGCGCAGCTCACGGGCCAGCGCCAGGCCGCCCATGCCGGGCATGACCACATCGGAAAACACCGCATCAAAGTCACCTGCCGGTCCCTCCAGCTGCGTCAGGGCCTCTTCCGCCGAGCGCGCATAGCTGATCCGATAGCCGTGGTCTTCTAGGATTTGAGCGGTGAAGTTGCCAAGATCAGGGTTGTCCTCCACCACCAGTATTCGCCGTCGTTCGCCCTGCGCCTGCGCCTGGCTGCTGCTTGGGGCATCCGCCGGCAAGGCTGCGGGCGGTGTCTCCTGTGGCAGGTACAGGGTAAAGGTGGTGCCCTGGCCCTGAACGCTGTGCACCTGCACGTCACCGCCAGACTGCTTGGCAAACCCGAACACCTGCGACAACCCCAGCCCAGTGCCTTCACCCGGCGCCTTGGTGGTGAAGAACGGGTCGAAAATGCGCTCCAGCAGCTCGCTGGCAATACCGACACCACTGTCGCTCACCGAGATGGCCGCAAACGGGCCAGGCTGTGGCGCCTGGCCGCGCAGGGCAGGCAGGCTCTGGTCGGCCTGCAGACGCAGCAGCAACGTACCTTCGCCGGCCATGGCGTCGCGTCCGTTGAGCATCAGGTTGATCACCGCCGTTTCCAGCTGGCTGAGGTCGGCGCGGATATGGCAGGGCGCCTGCGGCAGCTTCAGTGCGACCTGGATGCGTGCGCCGGTGGCGGTGTCGAGCATTTCGGCCATGGCTTCCAACCGAGGGCCGGCCTCGAACACTTGCGGGCTGAGGGCCTGGCGGCGGGCAAAGGCAAGCAGTTGGCCGGTCAGCTTGGCGCCGCGGTCCACGGTGTCGGACATGGTCTTGATGTAGCGTTCGCGGCGTTTCTCGTCCAGGTCGGGGCGCTGCAGAAAGTGCAGCGAGGACCGGATGATGGTCAGCAGGTTGTTGAAGTCATGGGCGACACCACCTGTCAGCTGGCCGATGGCTTCCAGCTTTTGTGCCTGGCGCAGTACGGCTTCGGTGTGCAGCAACTGGGTAGTACGTTCTTCGACGCGGTGCTCCAGGGTGGCGTTGAGCGCCTCCAGCGCTGCCATGGCCTCGCGCACTTCGGCATTGGCCTGCACCCGCTGGATATGCGCCCAGCAACGTTCGGTCACTTCGCCGATCAGCGCTTGCTCGTAGTCGGTCCATACCCTTGGCACGCGGTCATGAATGGCCATCAGCGCCGTCAACCTGCCACCCTTGATCAGCGGTATGCAGATAGTGGCCGTAATGCCGATGGCCTGAAAGGTTGCCGCCTCGTCAGCCGCCAGCTCGCGGAGGTTGTCGTTGATCACCAACGCCAGGCCGCTGCGCAGCCGGCTGACCGCCATGTGGCCGAAGTCATGCAGGTGGTACTGGCCCACCAGGCGTGGTGAACCGGGTGCCACCGCGTCGCCGCAGATAGTGAAGCCATCCTGGTCCGGCTCCATCACCGCATAGGCACAGCTGGACAGGCCAAGGTGCTCGACCAGCATGCGGGTGGTGATGGCCATGATCTGGTCCGGGTCGTTGGCCTCGGTCACGGCGCGCCCAAGGTTGTCGAGAAAATTCAGGCGCTGGTTGGTGACCACGCTGGCGGTGGTTTCGGTGACCGTGTCGAGCATGCCCAGCACCTTGCCGTCATGGCCGCGTATCGGGCTGTAGCAGAAGGTGAAATAGGCACGCTCGGGGCAGCCGTTACGCACGATCGCCAACGGGAAGTCTTCGATGTACACCGCTTCACCGGCCAATGCACGGTCGGCCATGCTGCTGATGTCGGCCCAAGCTTCTTGCCAGACCTCGCGGAAGGGGACGCCCAGGGCCAAGGGTTTCTGCCCGAGGATTGGCAAGAAGGCGTCGTTGTGCAGGGTAAGCAGGTCGGGGCCCCACAACACGGCCTGTGGGAAGCGCGAGGCCAGGCACAGCGCCACGGTGGTCTTGAGTGCATCCGGCCAGGCCTCGAGCGGGCCGAGGCTGGTACGTGTCCAGTCGTGGTTGCGGATGCGTTCGGCCATCAAGCCGCCGCCGTCTAACCATTTCGCCATGGCCTGATGCCGATCCTTTAGCTTGAGAAGCTAAAAGATGCACTGAGATGGCGTGATTTGCGAGTGTTTTGTAGCGGTCAGCCAGGCGAGTGGTGAGCTGTTAGCGAAAACCCGCCACGATCCCTTTGCGCTCTTCGAGCAAACGGTGGTTATCGGCGGTGTCCTTGTCCCCCAACCGGATACCGTCCACCTCGCGCTGCGGGTCTGACCAGTAAGGTAGCCGGACCGTATCCAGTCTGAAGGCGGTCATGACGGTATACAATTTTGGTCCGTCCGCTGGCTCATGAGCGTAGCCATGGCCATAGGCAAACGGACCGCTTGCGTTATCATGTGCCCCCCTAAAAGGTGGCCGATTTCATGGGCAAAGGTGAATCTCCCGACCCCGATGCAGCGCACGTTTACTACGGTGAATGCAGTCTCGGCGCTGGCGCCGATCTCACCGGCAAATCCACAGCTCGTGTTGGCGTTGTCACGTAGCAAAACCACCACGTCGGCCTTCAAGGTGTCTCTCATATCATGGACTTCGTCCATGTAACCGTCATCGATCTTCATGAGCCTGTCCAAATCCCAGTTCGGACTGAATGACTGCTCGTAGTCCAGTGGGAACACGTCTGCAAGTTCCAGCGAAAGATCGATTCCGCTTTCGACGAAGGTCTGGTTCGACTCCTCGATGGCCAGATGAGCCATTGCTCTTAAGTCTTCGCTGGCTTCGTCAGCCTGACGCGAAGCGACAACCAGTACCCGAATAGTGGCATGGCCCGGCTGGTAAGGCGCTATTGCGACATGTTGGCGGGGGCCGAGCATTGCCCCACTTGGTATTGACGGATCGTGGTCGGGAGGCAGCTTCGCTGCGTCGATCTTGCTCAGTACCGTTGCATCCCCACTGGGAAGGAGGCTGTAAGCCTGGCCATCGCGGCGGATGATTCCGCTAACTCGGTTGCTGGAGCGGATCAGAATGATGCTGTTCAGGGCGGCCTTGAGCGAACCGTTTGCTGCAGGGGCGGCACTCTCAGCGATGAGAGTGCCATGCCAGGCAATCGTGCCGTCTGGCAGCGTATGGACTGCTATCCGGTCTGCCAGGAGACGCCCCTCGCCGGGAATTACAAGGCTCAGGCGCTGGGTGTCCGTATCAATGCTCTGTGGATTGATGCGCACCTGCCACTGTTCGGGGATCCACGCCGCCCTGGTAGCCTGCACTGGCGGGTTGATGGTCGAACAGGCAGCTAGCGTTGTCGTTAGCAGCAGGCACAGGAGGCGATTCCAGATCTTCATGGGCACACTCCGAGTGGAGTGCATACGCTAGCAACCCGTTGCGGAACTGGAACCTGGCAGTTTTACTAGGTGGTTCGCCGGTTTCAGCGAATGAAGTGCACCTTGCCGGTGTCGTCATTGCCCATGTATATGCCATACACCCCGGCTTGGCGTTCAAGGATATAGCGCTCGAGAATCTGCCGGATCGCCGGGTAGTAGATTTGATCCCAGGGGATTTCATCCGGTTCGAAGAACTTGTAAGCCAGGGTCTCCGGCCCGTACTGCCCGGTCTCTTCGGTGACGCTGGCGCGGAAGATGATGTACACCTCGCTGATTTTCGGCACGCTGAAGATCGAATAGGGTGAGACGATGTCCGCACGAACGCCGGTTTCTTCCCACACTTCGCGCAATGCCGCCTGCTCGGTGGTTTCCCCAGCCTCCATGAACCCGGCGGGTAAAGTCCAGGTGCCCGGCCGCGGCGGGATGGCGCGTTGACACAGCAGGTACTTGCCATCGCGCTCGATGATGCAGCCGGCGATGATCTTCGGGTTGATGTAATGGATGTAGCCGCAGCCGGTGCAGTGCAGGCGTTCATGGGTGTCGCCTGTGGGAACGCCCCGGGCCAGTTCCGTGGTGCAGTGCGGGCAGTAGCGCGGGGCGTTGGGCATGATCAGCGGCCTATGCGGGGTTCCTTCAGGGCCAGGGGCTCGACAATGTCGCGCACCTTGGCGTTGTCATCCTGCTTCTGGCGCAGGTAGTCCAGGGCCACCTTGGCGGCGGCGCGGACGTGGTCGACCGAGGCCTGGTGGGCCACCAGTGGGTCGCCCCCCTTGATCGCCTCGACGATCTTTTCCATTTCGCGGTTGCTGGCACCACGGCGGTTTTCCTGCGACACCGAGGTGGCGCGCAGGTAGCTGATGCGGGCCTGCAACTGGCGCAGCTGCTGCGCCGCCACCTGGTTGCCGGAGCCTTCCAGCAGCACATCGTAAAAGCCTTGTACCGAATCCAGCACCTGTTGCAGCTCGCCTTCTTCCAGTGCTTCGCGGTTGACCTCCAGCGCGCGCTCCAGAGCACGGATGTCCTTGGCCTTGGCGTTGAGGGTGAACAGCTGCACGATCAGGCCTTCGAGCACACAGCGCAGCTCGTAGATGTCGCGGGCGTCTTCCAGGGTAATGATGGCCACGCGCGGGCCTTTGGCGTCGGCGAATTCCACCAGGCCTTCGGACTCCAGGTGGCGCAGGGCTTCACGCACCGAAGTACGGCTGACGCCCAAGCGGTCGCAGAGGTCGCGCTCGACCAGGCGGTCGCCTGGCAGCAGGTGAAAGTTCATGATCGCGGCGCGCAGCTTGTCGAGCACGATTTCGCGCAGGGTAACGGGGTTGCGGTTGACCTTGAAGCTGTCGTCGAGTGGCTGGCGTTTCATCAGGTGCGCTCTTTATGAGGCTGTTGCGCCAACATCGCGGAACGCCCCGAACCGAGGCTTTCCATGCAGTGGTTCGAACAGCCCGTTGTTAACGGGTTGACTCCGCATCGGCTTCGGCAAACGCTTCACGGGCCAGGCGGAAACTGTCCACCGCCGCGGGTACGCCGCAATAAATGCCGACCTGGAGCAGGATCTCGCGAATCTGTTCACGGCTCAGGCCATTGCGCAATGCGCCGCGAATGTGCAGCTTGAGCTCGTGGGGCCGGTTGAGCGCGGAAATCATGGCCAAGTTTATCATGCTGCGCTCTTTGAGCGAGAGGCCTTCGCGGCCCCAGACGTGGCCCCAGCAGTATTCGGTGACCAGCTGCTGCAACGGCTGGGTGAACGCGTCGGCGTTCTGGATCGAGCGGTTGACGTAGTCCTCGCCCAGCACCTGGGTGCGGATCTTCAGGCCTCTTTCGTACGTTTCATTGCTCATGTGCAGTACTCCGGAATAAAACAGGGGCCGCAACCGAGGGTGAGACGATAGCGCGGCCCCTAAAACAGGGGATCGTTGTTGGCGTACGTCAACCCAAGGGCGGCAGGGCGCCGAGTTTGCCTTTGTGGTAAACCATCGGCGTTACCGGCTGCTCGGGCAGCACCAGGTTCTTCACCGCCCCGACGATGATCGCGTGGTCACCGCCGTCATACTCGCGCCACAGTTCGCACTCGATGATCGCCGTGGCCTTGGCCAGCAGCGGGTTGCCAAGCTCGCTCAGGTGCCACTCGACACCCTTGGCCTTGTCCTTGCCCTTGCCGGCGAAAGCATAGGCTTCGGCGGTTTGCTCGGCGGACAGCAGGTGTATCGCGAACTGCTTGCTGTCACGCAAAACCGGGTAGGTGTCGGAGGCATAGTTAGGGCAGAACAGCACCAGTGCCGGGTCGATCGACAGCGCGCTGAAGGCGCTGGCGGTGATGCCGACGATGGCGCCGTCGGCGTCCAGGGTGGTGACTACCGTGACGCCGGACGGGAAGGAGCCCATCACGTCTTTGTAGATGCCGGGTTCGATCATCTCGTGCTACCTCCTAACGCATCACAAACGGGTCGGGCATCGGTGCGGTGGACAGGTTGATCCACACGGTCTTCAGCTCGGTATAGGCCAGCACCGAATCGATGCCGCTCTCGCGGCCGTAGCCGCTGTTTTTGAAGCCACCGATCGGCGCCATGGCCGACACGGCGCGGTAGGTGTTGACCCAGATGATCCCCGAGCGCACGTCACGGGCCAGGCGGTGGGCACGGCCCAGGTCGCGGGTCCAGATGCCGGCAGCCAGGCCGAACTGGGAGTCGTTGGCGATGGCCAGGGCTTCTTCCTCGGTCTTGAAGCGGATCACCGCGGCGACCGGGCCGAAGACTTCCTCCTGCATGATGGTCATCGAGTTGCTGTCGCACTCGAACAGGGTCGGTTCGTAGAACCAGCCGTCACCTTCAACCTCGGCACGCTTGCCGCCCAGGTGCAGCTTGGCGCCCTCGGCCTTGGCCGCAGCCACCAGGCCTTCGACCACGGCCAGTTGCTGTGCGGTGGCCATTGGGCCCATTTCGCTGGCGTCGTCCTGCGGGTTGCCGATGCGGATACGCTTGGCGCGGGCAATCAGGCGCTCGACGAATTCGTCGAAGATTTCGTCCTGCACCAGCAGGCGCGAACCGGCCACGCAGCTTTGCCCGGAGGCTGCATAGATGCCGGCCACGGCACCGTTGATGGCACTGTCCAGGTCGGCGTCGGCGAAGATGATGTTCGGCGACTTGCCGCCCAGCTCCAGCGACAGCTTGGCGAAGTTCTCGGCACTGCTGTGCACCACGTGGCGGGCGGTGGCAGCGCCGCCGGTGAAGGCGATCTTGCGCACCAGCGGGTGGCGGGTGAGCGCTGCGCCGGTGCTTGGGCCGTAACCGGTGACCACATTGACCACGCCGGCCGGGAAGCCGGCTTCGAGGGCCAGGCGGGCCAGCTCAAGGATGGTCGCCGAGGCGTGCTCGGACGGTTTGAGCACGATGGTGTTGCCGGCGGCCAGGGCCGGGGCCAGCTTGATCGCGGTGAGGTACAGCGGGCTGTTCCAGGGGATGATCCCGGCCACCACGCCGATAGGCTCGTGCACGGTGTAGGCGAACAGGTCGGGCTTGTCCAGCGGCAAGGTGCCGCCTTCGAGTTTGTCGGCCAGGCCTGCGGTGTAGTGGAAGAACTCTGGCAGGTAGCCAACCTGGCCGCGGGTTTCGCGGATCAGCTTGCCGTTGTCACGGCTTTCCAGCTGGGCCAGGTGTTCCTTGTTCTCGGCAATCAGGTCGCCCAGGCGACGCAGCAGCTTGCCGCGTGCGGTGGCGGTGATGCTGCGCCACTCTTTGCTGTCGAAGGCACGCTGGGCGGCCTGTACGGCCAGCTCCACATCGGCTTCGTCGGCGTCGGGCAGTTGCGCCCAGGCCTGGGCGGTGGCCGGGTTGAGGCTGTCGAAGGTCTTGCCGCTCTGGGCATCGCGCCATTGGCCGTCGATGCACATCTGGAAACGAACGAGGGTCATGCAACAATCCCCTTGGCGGATTCGGTGAGGGTGCGGGCTTGCGCAAGGAAGTCCAGCAGCATCTTGTTGACTTCACGGGGTGCTTCCACCGGCATCATATGCCGTTGCTCGGCGAGGACCACACTGTGTGCGCCTGGAATGCTGGCGGCGAGCTGGCGGGTCATGGCCGGGGTGGAGCCAGCGTCGAGTTCGCCGGTGGCGATCAGCGTCGGCACCTGGATGCTGCCCAGGTCATTGGCGCGATACATGTCCTGGGTGGCGAACAGCGAATAAGTGGTGTGGTAGCCCTGCGGGTCGTTACTCGCCAGTACCTGGCGAATGGCGGCGACCTGCGCCGGGTTGGCTGCCTTGTATTCACGGCTGAACCAGCGGTCCAGGGCTGCATCGACGTTGGCATCGGGGCCCAGCTCCGCCGCCTGGGCCGCGCGGGCAATCACGCCAGCGCTTTGCTCCGGGGTGCGGTTGAACACGCTGTTGAGCACCACCAGGGCAGTCAGGCGCTGCGGGTGGTTAAGGGCAAATGCTCGGGCAACCAGGCCGCCCATGGAGAAGCCGATCACGGTGGCCTGGGCAATTTGCAGGTGGTCAAGCAGTTCGGCGAGCTGGTCGGCATAGCCTTCCAGCGGTGTGTCGGCGGCCGGTACGCGGCTTTGACCGTGGCCGAGCATGTCGTAGGCGATGACGCGGTAGTCGTTGGCCAAGCCAACGAACTGACCGCCCCACATTTCCTTGTTCAGGCCCACGCCGTGGATCAGAACCACGGGTTGGCCCTGGCCGACGGCCAGGTAGCTGGTGCCGGCAGGTGTGCGTTCAGCGACAGGCTGAATCATGGAGGGCGCTCCTTGAAGGTCGGGCGCGGCGGGTAAGCACGCCACGCCCCGGCCCGTCTTGGTTGTTGTTATTGAGCGTTGGCTTTTTCGGCAGCCAGTTCTTCCAGGTCGATGTAGCGGTTGCCGATGCGCGGATGCAGGCGGCCACCATCGGCTGCGCCCAGGACCACGACGATTTCGTCGGCGCGCGGGGCGTCTTCGATCTGCATCTCCAGGGTGATGTAGTGCGAGCGCAGGCCTTCGTCGTCCTTCTGCATCATCGGGATCTGGATCGAGGTGCCTGGGCCGCCGCGCTTGTTGGTGAAGCTCAGGTAGCTCTTGGCCTGTACCGCTTCGCGGTAGTGGTTGCCGAAGCGCAGGGTGTGGATCACGGCCGAGGCGTGCTCGATTTCGCCGTCGGCGCCGACCACAGCAGCCTTACCGTAGGCTTCGATCTTGTCGGCACCGCCGATGGCGGCGGTCAGGCGCTCGACCATCAGGGCACCCAGTTCCGAGCAGTTGGCGCGAATTTCCGGCTTCAGATCTTCAACGAAACCGCGACCGGCCCATGGGTTCTTGATCACGACGGCCAGGCCGACCATGGTCACCGGTTTGTCGGTGGCCTTGCCGCCTTCGATGCGGGTCTCTTCGGAGTAGGTGACGATCTTGCGGATTTCGAAACTCATGGGTGGCTCCTGGTGAGGGTTATCAGCTCTTGTTGTCTGATGGTATACCATAATATTTGTTGTGCAAGAGGTGTCAGGAAATTTCTCTTGCCGGGGGACGAAAGGTGGCCTGATGCCTTGATTTTTGTGGTGTCTGCACTGGCCTCTTCGCGGGTAAACCCGCTCCCACAGGAATACGCGGTCCCTTGTGGGAGCGGGTTTACCCGCGAAGAGGCCAGTGCAGGTTTCAAAAAAAAGCCCGCTCACGCAGGCCGAAGGGGCCCACGGGAGCGGGCGCGTCCCGCAATGGTTCAGGCAATGGGAATTCAGGCGAAGGCGGGCACCACTTCCTTGATGAACAGCTCCAGCGACTTTTTCTTCTCGGCGTGGGGCAGGCTGTTGTCGCACCAGAAGCTGAACTCGTCGACGCCGAGCTCCTGGTAGTACTTGATGCGCGCGATGATTTCTTCTGGGGTGCCGATCATGGTGTTCTTGCGGATGTTCTCCAGCTGGAACGCTGGCACTTCGGCGAACTTCGATTCCGGGCTTGGCTCGAGGAAGCCGTTGACCGGGGTGGTCTTGTTGCCGAACCAGGCGTCGAAGGTCCGGTAGAAGCGCGAGATGGCCTGGGCACCGACCTTCCAGCCATCCGGTTCGGCTGGGCTGTGCACGTGGGTGTGGCGCAGCACCATCAGTTGTGGGCGCGGTACGTTCGGGTTGTTGTCCAGGGCGGCCTGGAACTTGTTCTTCAGGTCCAGGACTTCTTCGTCACCCTTCATCAGTGGGGTGACCATGACGTTGCAGCCGTTTGCCACTGCGAAGTTATGCGAGTCCGGGTCGCGGGCGGCAATCCACATCGGCGGCGTCGCGTTGAATGGTTTCGGCACGCTGGTGGAGGTGGGGAACTTGTAGACTTCGCCGTCATGGGCGTAGTCGCCTTCCCACAGCTTGCGTACCACAGGCACCATCTCACGCAGCGCCTTGCCGCCGTCGGTGGCCGGCATGCCATTGGCCATGCGGTCGAACTCGAACTGGTAGGCGCCACGGGCCAGGCCCACTTCCATGCGGCCGTTGCTGATCACGTCCAGCAGGGCGCATTCACCGGCAACGCGGATCGGGTTCCAGAACGGCGCGATAATGGTGCCGGCGCCCAGGCGGATCTTGTCGGTACGTGCGGCCAGGTAGGCCAGCAGCGGCATCGGGCTTGGCGAAATGGTGTACTCCATGGCGTGGTGTTCGCCGATCCACACGGTGCTGAAACCGCCGTTTTCGGCCATCAGGGTCAGTTCGGTCAGGTCTTCGAACAGCTGGCGGTGGCTGACCTGTTCATCCCAACGTTCCATGTGCACGAACAACGAAAATTTCATGGGGCTTTCCTCAACGCTTGAAAGGGTCTGGCGCCGGGCAGGGGAGGCGCCAGGGGTGTCGATTCAGAATAGGCTTCAGGCAAAGGCCGGCAGGCTGGCCATCCTGCCGCGGCAGTACACCATCGGCCGTGGCGCTTGCGCAGGGACAATCAGGTTGTGCACCTTGCCGACCATGATGGCGTGGTCGCCACCTTCATACTCACGCCACAGTTCACATTCGATGACTGCGGTGGCGCCGGCCAGGACCGGGTTGCCCAGTTCGCTCAGGGTCCACTCGATGCCGCTGGCCTTGTCCTTGCCCTTCTTGGCGAACGCATAGGCTTCGGCTTGCTGTTCACCGGACAGCAGGTGAATGGCGAAGCGCTTCTGCTTGATCAGTACCGGGTAGGAGTCGGAGGTGTAGTTGGGGCAGAACAGCACCAGCGGCGGGTCCATCGACAGGGAAGAGAAGGCGCTGGCGGTCAGGCCGACGACCGAGCCGTCGTCGTCCAGGGTGGTGATGACGGTAACGCCGGATGGGAAGGAGCCCAGGACGTTCTTGTAGACGGTTGCGTCGATCATCGGAAGTACCTCTAAAAGGCTGCGGTGGTCCGCGGTTTTTATCATTGATGTGTCTGATGGTATACCGTAATACCTATTTTGCAAGCGGAATTTTCAGCCCTGGTTTTTCACGATGAACGGCTCAAGGCCACGTATATCGTGGTCTTGAGCGGTGAGGTGGTTTGTCGCAGGGCTTTTGCAAGCGGATCAGCGGGCGTTTTTTACTGCGGATCAGTGTTGTCAAAAGTTTGGAATACCATAATATGGTCCGCAGCTGAGAGGCCGCCTAGATGCGGTTTCCTTACAAAGATAAAAACGACCTTTCGAGCTGAAAACCATGTCCCAACCGTCATCGCAACACCAGTTTGTCGAGAATCACACGGTCGATTACGTTCCACCTGCCGAGCGCCACGGGAAGGCGCGCGACCTGTTCACCCTCTGGTTCAGCACCAACATTGCGCCACTGCCCATCGTCACCGGCGCCATGGTGGTCCAGGTGTTCCACCTGAACCTGCTGTGGGGGTTGATCGCCATCGTGCTGGGCCATCTGGTTGGGGGCGTGGTCATCGCCCTGGCCTCTGCGCAGGGACCGCAGCTGGGCATTCCACAGATGGTGCAGAGCCGTGGTCAGTTTGGCCGTTACGGCGCGTTGCTGATCGTGTTCTTCACCGCGTTGATCTATGTCGGCTTCTTTATTTCCAACATTGTCCTGGCAGGCAAGACCATCCACGGCATCGCCCCGAGCGTGCCGATGCCCGGCGCCATTGTGATCGGCGCCCTGAGCGCCACCGCCATTGGTGTGATCGGTTACCGCTTCATCCACATCCTCAACCGTATCGGTACCTGGGTGATGGGTTCGGCCTTGCTGGCCGGTTTCATCATGATGTTCATCCAGGACCTGCCGGCCGACTTCTTCAGCCGCGGCGCGTTCAACCTGTCCGGTTTCATCGCCACCGTGTCGCTGGGCACCATCTGGCAGATCAGTTTCTCGCCTTACACCTCCGACTACTCGCGCTACCTGCCGCGTGAAGTGGGTATTGCCAGGCCGTTCTGGGCTACCTATTTCGGCGCCACCCTGGGCACCATCCTGTGCTTCAGCTTTGGTGCGGTGGCAGTGCTGTGCGTGCCGCAAGGTACCGACGCGATGGACGCGGTGAAGCAGGCCACCGGCTGGCTGGGCCCGGTCCTGATGGTGCTGTTCCTGCTCAACATCATCAGCCACAACGCCCTTAACCTGTATGGCGCGGTGCTGTCGATCGTCACGGCGATCCAGACCTTCATGGCCGAGTGGACGCCGAGCATCAAGGTGCGGGTGATCCTGGCGTCGGTGATTCTGGTTGGCTGCGCGATGGTTGCTCTGAACGCTTCTGCGGACTTCATCGGCCACTTCATCGGCCTGATCCTGGCGCTGCTGCTGGTGCTGGTGCCGTGGGCTTCGATCAACCTGATCGACTTCTACCTGATCAAGAAGGGGCAGTACGACATCGCCTCGATCTTCAGTGCAGACGGTGGCATCTATGGCCGCTTCAACCACCACGCGATCATTGCCTATGCTTGCGGCATCCTGGTGCAGTTGCCGTTTGCCAATACGTCGTTGTATGTGGGGCCGTATTCCAACATCGTCGAAGGGGCGGACTTGTCCTGGCTGTTCGGGCTGATTGTCACGGTGCCGCTGTATTACTGCCTGGCGACTCGGGGCAAGGCTGGCGAGAAGACGGGGCGGGTTGTGAGTGTCAATGACTGATGGAGCGTCGTTGCTGTAGCCGGGGCCGCAACGCGGCCCCGGCAGTTTCAGATCAGACCTTGAACTGCGCCACCATGCCGTTCAGATCCACCGCCAACCGCGACAAATCCTGTGCCGCCGCACTGGTCTGGTTCGCCCCTGCCGACGTCTGCATCGCCAGGTCGCGAATGTTCACCAGGTTACGGTCCACCTCCCGCGCCACCTGTGCCTGCTCCTCCGAAGCACTGGCAATCACCAGGTTGCGCTGATTGATCGACGCAATCGCCTCGGCAATCACTTCCAACGCCACCCCGGCGCCTTGCGCCACCTCCAACGTGCCGGTGGCACGCCCCTGGCTGCTGTGCATCGCCGTCACCGCGCGTTCGGTACCGTTCTGGATACCGGCAATCATCTGCTCGATCTCTGCCGTCGACTGCTGGGTGCGGTGGGCGAGGGCGCGGACCTCGTCGGCCACCACGGCAAAGCCACGGCCTGCCTCGCCAGCGCGAGCCGCTTCGATGGCGGCGTTCAACGCCAGCAAGTTGGTCTGCCCGGCAATCGCACCAATCACATCCAGCACGCGGCTGATTTCGTTGGCATTGGTGGCCAGCTGTTCGATCTCGGCCGAGGTACCGGTCACGTCAGCCACCAGGTGCTGGATGGACGCCAGTGCCTGGTTGACCCGGTCGCGGCCGTCGCGGGTAGTCTGGTCGGCGCCTTTCGAGGCGTCGGCGGTGCTGACCGCATTGTTCGCCACTTCCTCGACCGCTGCAGTCATCTGGTTGACGGCCGTCGCCGCCTGGTCGATTTCTGCGCTCTGCTGGTGCAGGCCACGGCTGGTGTCCTCAGTGACCGTGTGCAGCTCTTCCGAGGCCGAGGCCAGTTGGTCCGACGAAGCCGCGATCTTGCGCAAGGTGTCGCGAAGGCTGTCTTGCATACGGCCCAAGGCGCGCAGCAGCAAGGCTGGCTCGTCCTGGCCGATCACGCGGATTTCCCGGGTGAGGTCGCCGGTGGCCACACGCTCGGCGACAGCCACGGCATCGGCCAGCGGCACAACGATACTGCGGGTAAGCACGGTGGCAATGGCGGCGAGCGCAAGCATGATCACCAGCAACGAGACGATGATGGCAGTGAATGCCTCGTCGGCCACATCGCTGCTGCGCTGCGAGGCATCTTCGGCACCCTTGCTGTTGTAGGCGATCAACGCGGTCAAGGCCTTCATCATGCCGTCGGCGCGCTGCGTGAGTGGGCCGCCGATCTGCTGCTTGGCCTCGCTCATGCGGCCAGCAGCAATGTCCTGCAGCACCCTCACTTGCAGGTCGAAATACTGCTGGTAGGCGTCGTTGAACGTGTTGAACAGGGCACGGTCGTCGGCCGCGATGATGGTATCGGCGTAGGCTTTCAACCCATCCTTGAGCTCGGCATTGATGCCATCGAGCAGCTGCAGGTTGCGTGTGCGTTCGTCGGGGTTGTCGTCCAGCGCGGCGCGCAGGGTGACGGCGCGAGCGCGCCCGAGGTTGCTGCTGATGTCACCCAACGCCACCACGGCGGGCATCCAGGTGACCCGGATCTCGTCGGTAGCCGTGTCCATCTGGCGGGTTTCGTAGAGTGCGATAAGGCCCATGAACAGGACCAGGATGCCCAACAGGGCGAATACGCTGGCAGCGCGAATGCCGATCTTCATATTCCGTAACTGCATGGAATGCTCCTTGACGGTGGCGTGCAGGCCTCAGGAGCTTGGACGGAAAAGCCGGAACACCGGTAAGGCGCCAGGCTCTTGATGCGCTGCGGATTGTGTTGTGTGCCTCACCCTCTTGCATACTTTTTGATTTGAATGATGCCATATGGCCATCATTGTTGAACAGTCATTCAATGTAACGAAATAATTGACAAAACCGTCGTATTTTGACGGTTTTGTCAGGTTTTTGCCGTCAAACGATCGCGATCATCGGGTCGGCGGCGGCCAGGGCCAGGGCGCGGTCAGCTGCCGGCGGGTAGATCCACACCGAGTTGATCTGGCGCTTGAGGTCCTTGCCTTCTTGGCCCTGCAGTTTCAATTCGCGCTCCCAGCCTTCGCTGTATGCCGCGCCCCATTCACCCAGGTCCAGGCAGGTAACGTACTTGGGCTGGCGGTACACCACGGGCGTCACCCCAAGCAGGTCGGCCATGGCGTTGTTGCCACTGTGGCGGCCCATGGGGATGGCGTGCTGGCAGGTCATCAGCGCGTGGTTACCGATTTCATCCACGGCAGCCCAGGCGGTATCCCCGGTGGCATAGATGTGCTGCTGGCCAATCACCTTGAGGTGATCGTCGACCTTGAGCCGGCCGAAGTTGTCGCGCTCGCCGGCAACCTGTGCGGTCAGCGGGCTGGCCTTGACGCCGACGGTCCAGATCACGGTGTTGCTGGCGATGTAGTCGCCGTTGTCGAGGGTGACCCCGCCTGCATCCACGGCCACCACCGAGGTGCCGGTCAGCCATTCGACGCCGGCCAACTGCGAGGCCGCAACGATCGATGGCTTGATGCCCGTGCCCAGTGCCGCGCCGACACTGGCACCACGGTCTACCAGCAGCACCCGTACATCGTTACCGAGGATGGCGCGCAGCCGCGCAGGCATTTCGGTGGCCGTTTCGATACCGGTGAAGCCACCACCGCAGACCACCACGGTATTGCGTGCAGGCGAAGCGGGCAGGGCGGCCAGGCCCGCCAGGTGTTGCTCCAGGCGCACGGCCGACTCCATCTGGTCGACGTCGAAGGTATGTTCGGCAAGGCCTGGGACTGCTGGGCGTGCAACCTGGCTGCCAGCGGCAAGGATTAGGCGGTCGTAGCTGATCTGCTGGCGCTGGCCGTGGCTGTCGGTGTAGCTGACGTTGCGTGCATCGGCGTCGATGGCTTCGGCGTTACCGGTAATGAAGCGCACGCCAACGGCCTCGAACAGTTCACCCACGGGGGCTTTCAAGGTGTGCGCGTTGGCCTCGTAAAAGCGCGGGCGAATGCGCAGTTCCGCTTGCGGGGCCAGCACGCTGATGCTCAGGTCGTCGCGTTGCGCCTGGTCGAGCAGGCGTGCTGCGCTCAGGGCGCTCCAGACACCGGCAAAGCCGGCACCGATGATGAGGATGTTCGATTTCATGCTGTGCTCCGCTGGAAAAGGGGGATTCGCCCCGTGAGTCGTGTTGCTTCAATAACTCCGACCATAGTGGTCGTAGTTTGTTTGTGCAAGCGTTTCCAAACCGCAGTCGCCCCTGCCGAATGCTCGGCAGGGGTGATTGCGGGTGTGGCACAGCAGGGCCACAAACCTTGATATACCCAGCCCCATCCGTTATAGATAAAAAGGAAACCACAAAGAAAAGAGGCCATTGCAGCCCCCATGTACGAGAACACACGTATCTTGCGCCCCTCAGGCCCCCATTTTGCGCCCTGCGCTGATGGATACGGGCCCACCCCCATGATCCTTTCCCCGCTTTCAAGCCTGTTTCACGTGTTGTCGATTCCTCCCGCCAACATCCTGCTCCACCAGATGCGCAAACGCCCCGTCCCTCCGCCTGCACCGTAACGCCTGAACTCCGTTACCCCCGGCTTTTTGCCGTTCGGGGTTGGGGAGCCTTTGCATTTTTTTCAGCGTTCAACTGTTCAGGAATCACTATGACTCTTCGTGTAGCAATCATCGGTGCCGGCCCGTCCGGCCTTGCACAACTGCGTGCGTTCCAGTCTGCCCATGCCCAGGGCGCACCCATGCCGGAAATCGTCTGCTTCGAGAAACAAGCCGACTGGGGCGGTATGTGGAACTACACCTGGCGCACCGGTCTCGACCAGCATGGCGAGCCGGTGCACGGCAGCATGTACCGCTACTTGTGGTCCAACGGCCCCAAGGAGTGCCTGGAGTTCGCCGACTACAGCTTCGATGAACACTTCGGGCGGCCGATTTCCTCGTACCCACCGCGCGAGGTGCTGTGGGACTACATTCAGGGCCGCGTGAAGAAGGCCGGGGTGCGCGATTACATTCGCTTCAATACAGTGGTGAAGAACGTCAGTTTCAATGAGCGCACGCGCGAGTTCACCGTAAGCGCCCATGACTACAGCGCAGGGGTCGGTATCGAGCAGGTGTTCGATTTCGTGGTGGTGGCCAGTGGGCACTTCTCCACGCCACACGTGCCGGAGTTCGAAGGCTTCGAGCGTTTCACCGGGCGTATCCTGCACGCCCACGATTTTCGCGAAGCGGTGGAATTCAAGGGGCAGGATCTGCTCATTGTCGGCAGCAGCTACTCCGCCGAAGACATCGGTTCGCAGTGCTACAAGTACGGCGCGCGTTCGATCACCACGGCCTACCGTACCCAGCCGATGGGCTACAAATGGCCCAAGGGGTGGGAAGAGCGCCCGCAACTGGTACGGGTCGAAAACGACCTGGCGTTTTTCGCCGATGGCTCGAGCAAGCGCGTGGATGCGATCATCCTGTGCACGGGCTACCAGCATCACTTCCCGTTCCTGCCGGATGAGCTGACCCTCAAGACCAACAACCGCCTGTGGCCTGCGGGCCTGTACCAGGGTGTGGTATGGGAGCAGAACCCGCAGTTGCTGTACCTGGGCATGCAAGACCTCTGGTACAGCTTCAACCTGTTCGACGCACAGGCATGGTTTGCCCGTGACTACATGATGGGCCGCATCAAGCTACCGTCCAGGGCCGGCATGCAAGCCGACAGCCTGCGCTGGCGCGAGGACGAAGAGGGGCTGGAAACCACGGCTTCGATGTACGAGTTCCAGGGCCGATACATCAAGCACCTGATCGAGCAGACCGATTACCCACGCTTCGATATCGATGCGGTCAACCGCATCTTCCTGCAATGGAAGCAGGACAAGAAGCACGACATCATGGGCTACCGGGACAAATCGTACCGCTCGGTGCTCACCGGCACCAAAGCAGTGCCCCACCATACCCGCTGGATGCAGGCGATGGATGACTCGCTGCAGGAATACCTGCGCGAGACGGACGGCAAGAAAGGCGAAGTGAAGGCTTTGCGCGGGTAGACGCCAGCCTTTTGCAGCGCGATGCGGTTGGCGCTCCAGCACTTCAAGGCAGAGGACCGCTTTGCGGTGCTGGCGTTACCCGCGTATTATTTGCGACAAAGTTGGTCGGAGATTGAAATGTCGCTTTACAGTGCTGGCGTCGAATACGGCATCCATTGCCTGTTGTTCCTGGTGGACGAGCGTGGTGATTCGCGCGAGTCCAGCGTGCGCGATCTGGCGGAGTTGCAAGGTGTGCCCAGGAGTACCTGGCCAAGGTCTTCACCAAGCTGGCACGCGCCAAGCTGGTGGTTGCCACCGAAGGTGTGCGCGGCGGCTTCCGCCTGGCCCGGCCTTCGGACGAAATCACCGTGCTGGACATCGTCAATGCCATCGATGGGCCGAAGAAGATCTTCGACTGTCGCGAAATCCGCGAACGCTGCACGCTGTTCGACGGTGCTGCACCGGGGTGGGCGACTGAAGGCACCTGTGCGATTCATGCGGTGATGCTGGGGGCACAGAAGCGTATGGAAGAGGCCTTGGCGCAACAGACCATACTGGACTTGGCGCGACGGTTCGGGCGCAAGGCCCCGGCCGAGTTCGGTCAACAGGTCAATAGCTGGATGGGTGAGCGGCGGGAAGGTAAAGGAGGCGGGGACATACCGGTCAGCCAAGTCTGAATGGGCCGCTACAGCAGTAACGCTTTCAGCGCCCTTCATGCTGGCGCCGGTACGCCCCCGGCTGCACCCCCACCGCTTTGGCAAACGCGCGGGTAAACGCTGCCACCGACTGATACCCCACCTGCGCACCCACTTGTTCAACAGTATTTCCTGCCCGCAGCAACTGGCTGGCATGGCGCATGCGCAGCGCCAACAGTACTTGCCCCGGCGACTGCCCGGCCAGTTCGCTGAACCGCTTGAAAAACGCCGACCGCGACAAACCGGTGCAGGCGGCCATGCTCTCCAGCGTCCAGGCTTGCCCCGGTTGCGCGACCAACTGTTCCAGCAGCCCGGCAAATGCCGGCTGGCGGGCGAGGGCGATCAGCCCGCCCAGTGACTGCTCGGCATTTACCTGCTGGCGCAGCACGTACAGGAACAACAGGTGCGTCAGCCGCTCAAGCAATACCTGCGACGGGCCTGCGGCACGCCGGCATTCTTCCAGAATCAGCCCGAACAGCGCCCGCGCTGCGCTGCCAGCGGGGTCTTCGGCGCGCAGCAAGATCCAGTCAGCCAGGCCCTCGACAATCAACGAAGTCAGGCCCGACTGAAAATGGAAGAAGCCGCAGACCAGCCCAACGCCATCGCTGGCCTCGCTGTCCAGCGCCTGCATGGCCTGGCGCGGTTGGGCGCAGGCGTCTACCGGGTCCTGGTCGCTGGACAAGCGATAGGCCAGGTCGCGCAACAGGAACACCGCGTCGCCTTTTTCCAGCCGCACCGGTTGCGGTTGGCCATCGATGTGCAACCAGCAGTGCCCCTGCACCACCAGATGGAAGCTGGCGCGGCCCATGCCCTGGGTGCTGGCATGCCAGCCGCCACAGTAGCGGCCCACATGAAACAGGCTGGCATCGAGCTCCAGGCTTTCTAATAACCAATCGACAAGGTGGCTGGACGAAATCATCTAATGCAAAGACTCAGGAGCAAGGAAAGGCGACTGATGAATATGGAGGGTAATTCTTATAACCAACAGACTGTAGTGACCCCCATCAAAGGAGACCACTCCATGTCCTCGCGCATTACTTTACACACCCTGCAGAGCGCCCCGGAAGCGGCGCGTCCATTTCTCGAAAACGCCCAGAAGAATTCTGGCTTCATCCCCAACCTGCTCGGCGTGCTGGCCAACGCCCCGGCGGCGCTGGAAACCTACGTGACCGTGTCGGCACTCAATGGTAAATCCGACTTGAGCCTGGCCGAGCGCGAAGTGGTGCAGTTGATTGCCGCCACTGTGCATGGTTGTGATTTCTGCGTGGCTGGCCATACGGCTGTGGCGCTGAACAAGGCCAAGCTGCCGCAGGAGGTAGTGGATGCCCTGCGTGCCCGTGGTGAACTGCCCGATGCCCGATACGAAACCCTGGCTGCCTTCGCCCGTGAAGTGATCGCTACCCGCGGCAACGTCGGCGAAGCCACCTACCAGGCCTTCCGTGAAGCTGGCTTCAGTGAAGGCAACGCCCTGGAAGTGATTCTTGGCGTAAGTCTCGCAACCCTGTGCAACTTTGCTAATGTTTTCGCCCAGACCCCGCTCAACGACGAGCTTGGCAAGTACCGCTGGCAGCCAACTGCATAGCCCACGTGTGATAGCGACCCAGACGCGGTCGCTGTAGGAGCGGCCTTGTGCCGCGAATGGGCCGCCAAGCGGCCCCGGCGTTCCAAAAGGAGCAAGACCATGCAAGATTGTGCATTTCGACAATGGCTGGATGCCAATGCCGAGGCCATCGACCGGGGCCTGTGCGAACCGCAACAGGTGCTGGCGCAGATTGCCGAGTCGCAGTTGCTGCGCATAGGTGTCGACCCGGCGCAGGGTGGCACAGGCGGGCGGGTGACCGACGCTGTCGAGGCAATCGCCGCTATTGCCAGCCGATCGTTGGCGGCGGCGTTCGTCTGCTGGGGCCAGCGCGCCTTCATCGAATACCTGTTGCACAGCCCCAACCACGCCCTGCGCGAGCGCCTGCTGCCGGGCTTGTTGACGGGCGAACTGGCCGGTGCCACCGGGCTGTCCAACGCCATGAAGTTTCTGTCCGGCATCGAAGCGCTGCAGGTGCGTGGCCGCCCGGCAGCCGATGGCTGGCAGCTGGAAGGGCGCCTGCATTGGGTGACCAACCTGCGCAAGAGCGGCTTCGTGGTGGCGGCGGCCATCGAAGATGAAGCCGGTGGCGCGCCGTTCGTACTGGCGATTCCTTCCAATGCCCAGGGCCTGGAGCGCTCTGACGACCTGCAACTGATGGGGCTGCAGTCGAGCAACACGGCAGCACTGGCGTTTCACCAGGTGCCGCTGGCGCGTGATTGGCTGCTGCATGAAAATGCCCGCGAATTCTTGCCACGGGTACGCCCGGCGTTCCTGGCGCTGCAGTGCGGCATGGCCATCGGCCTGGCGCGACGGGCGTTGGAAGAGGTTCAGGCGCACTTGCATGGGCGCACCTCGTTCCTCGACGAAGCCCGTCAGGTGCTCAGCGAGCGCCTGGAAAATACCGTCAGCGAGCTCAAGCAGGGCCTGCTCGAAGGCCGCTTCCAGCAACACCCAGCGGCCTTGTTCAAGCTGCGCATCACCTTGGCTGAATGTGCCGCCGACGCCGTGCAGTTGGAGTTGCAGGCCAGTGGTGGCAAGGCTTATCTCAGCGAGTATGGCGAAGGCTTTGCCCGTCGCTGGCGTGAGTCGGCCTTCGTGCCGATCGTCACCCCCAGCTTGGTGCAACTGCGCGCCGAACTGCAACGCCAGGCGGGCGCCGCATGAGCGCAGTGTTGCTCGAGGCCCGTGACATCAGCCTGGGCTACCCACGCGAAGGTGGCTGGCAGGAAGTGCTGGCGCAGTTCGACCTGCAGCTGGCGCCGGGCGAAGTCGTGAGCATCCTTGGCCCCAGCGGCGTCGGCAAGTCGAGCCTGCTGCGGGTGCTGGCAGGCTTGCAGCAGCCCCGTGGCGGTCGCGTGAGCCTGCACGGTCAGCCGCTGCAGGGGCCGCACCCGCGCCTGGCGGTGGCTTTTCAGGACCCGAGCCTGCTGCCTTGGCTTAGCCTGGAGAAGAACGTTGCCTTTGGCCTGGACTTCGCCCGTCAGCCCAAACTGGCTGCTGCCGAGCGGCGTGCACGCATCGATCATGCGATTGCCGCTGTCGGCCTTGAGCATGCCCGTGGCCAGTACCCGGCGCAGCTGTCTGGCGGCATGGCCCAGCGTACCGCGCTGGCCCGCTGTCTGGCCCGCCAGCCTGAAGTACTGCTGCTCGACGAGCCGTTCGGCGCGCTGGACGAAGTGACCCGGGCCGACATGCAGCAACTGCTGCTGCAACTGATCGCTACCCACAACACGGCGGCGGTGCTGATTACCCACGATATCGACGAAGCCCTGCTGCTGTCCGACCGGGTTCTGCTACTGGGCAACCACCCAGCGCACATCCTCGGCCAATGGCACATCGACCTGGCGCAACCGCGCGCGCAGCGGATCGAAGAACTGGGCGCCTTGCGCATCGAAATTCTCAAAACCCTTCGGCGGGCAAGCCGCACAGTCGAACCTACCTCAACCCCGTTGCCCTCGGAGGCTGTCCATGTGCATGGATGACTGCTGTTCCACTTCATCGCGTCGTGATTTTCTCAAACTCGGAGCCATGCTTACCGCCGCCGGTGCGCTGCCGTTGCTGTCGAGCTTGCAGGCCCGCGCCGCCGCCGAGCCGGACGCACCGGTGCGCATCGGCTATCTGCCGATCACCGACGCCACGCCACTGCTGGTGGCGCATAACAACGGGCTGTTCGAGGCCGAAGGCATCAAGGCCGAGCGCCCGGTGCTGCTGCGCAGTTGGGCGCAGGTGATCGAGGCGTTCATCTCGGGCCAGGTCAACGTCATCCACCTGTTATCGCCGATGACCGTATGGGCGCGCTATGGCAGCAAAGTGCCGGCCAAAGTGGTGGCCTGGAACCATGTGGGCGGTTCGGGGCTGACCGTGGCGCCCGATATCACCGACATGAAACAGCTCGGTGGCAAGACCGTGGCGATTCCGTTCTGGTATTCGATCCACAACGTGGTACTGCAGCAGATGCTCAACGACAATGGTCTGTCGCCGGTGTCGAAGCCGGCCAATGCGCAGCTAGCTGCCAACGAAGTCAACCTGCTGGTGCTGCCGCCGTCCGACATGCCACCGGCGCTGGCCAGCAAGCGCATCGCCGGCTACATCGTTGCCGAGCCGTTCAATGCCCTGGCCGAAAACCTCAAGGTTGGCCGCGTGCAGCGCTTTACCGGCGATGTGTGGCGCAATCACGCCTGCTGCGTGGTGTTCATGCACGAACATGACCTGAACAACCGTCCAGAGTGGTCGCAGAAGGTGGTCAACGCCATCGTCAAGGCCCAGCACTGGACCCGCGACCACCGCGCCGAGGCCGCGGCCTTGCTGTCCAAGGCCGGCCCCAACAAGTACACCCCGCACGAGCCTGCGGTGTTGGCCAAGGTTCTGGCGCCTGCCGCCGAGGACCGTGCAGGCTATATTGCCAGTGGCGCCATTCGCCATCAGCAGTGGGACGAAAAACGCATCGACTTCCAGCCATACCCGTTCCCGAGCTACACCGAAGAGCTGGTCAAGCGCCTGAAAACCACCCTGATCGAAGGCGACAACGGCTTCCTGGCCGGGCTGGACCCGGCGCAGACCGCCCGCGACCTGGTCGACGATCGCTTCGTGCGCAATGCCATCGCTGCAGTCGGCGGCCCGTCGGTGTTCGGCATTGCCGACAACTTCGAGCGTAGCGAGGAGTTCGCGGTCTGATGCGCACCCATGTCGTACATGCCGGCCTTGGGCTGGCCGGGTTGTTGGCCTTGTTGCTGTTGTGGTGGGCCGGTGTTGCCATGTTCGGCCAGGCCGACGGCCTGTCGGCGCGCTTTTCACCGGCGGCTACCTTGGCCAGTCTGGTCGAGCTGTTGGGGCAGGGCGAGGTCTACGGGCATATCTGGGTCAGCCTCAAGCGTATCCTGGTCGGGCTGCTGCTGGCGCTGCTGATAGGGGTACCGTTGGGCTTGCTGGTTGGCAGCTACCGGCACCTGGAGGCGGCGACCACGCCGGCGTTCCAGTTTTTGCGCATGATCTCGCCATTGTCGTGGATGCCGGTGGTGGTGATGCTGATGGGTGTGGGTGACCAGCCGATCTACTTCCTGCTGGCGTTTGCCGCGTTGTGGCCGATCTTGCTGAACACCGCGGCAGGGGTACGGCAACTGGACCCACGCTGGCTGCAACTGAGCCGCAGCTTGAGCGCCACGCGTTGGGAGACCTTGTGCAAGGTGATCGTGCCGGGGGTGATCGGCCATGTGCTGACCGGGGTGCGTCTGGCCATCGGTATTCTGTGGATCGTGCTGGTACCGTGCGAAATGCTGGGCGTGAGTGCGGGGCTTGGGTATTTCATTCTCGATACCCGCGACCGGCTGGCGTACTCCGAGCTGATGGCGATGGTGCTGCTGATTGGCGTGCTGGGGTTTGTGCTGGATGCCCTGGCGCGTGGGCTGCATCGACGCTGGGTACACGGTTGACGGGGCAATGGGGCTTCTCGCGGGCATGCCCGCGATGAAGCCCTACGCTCAATGCACGGTTTTGCGCTGCCGCACACATTCCTGGGCTTGAGCGGCCAATTCATCCAGCCGCTCATCGCGCATCTGCTCCGCTTCGATCATCGCATCCTCACCTTGCTGGTTAAGCAGGTAGGTATGAATCTGCAGCACTTCAGCCGTCTGATAAATCGGCGCAATGTCCAATCGCCCTATCAATGCGCCGCTGGCTTGCCCGGTGCTACTCATCAGCACTTGCGGACCATTGGCGGCCACCGCCTGCATACCCATGGCCTCGAACCACGGCACCTGGCTGGCGAAGGCATTGAGTTCTACACAGGCATGGCGAGCTCGCAAGTCGTCCAGCAAGGCGCGGGCGATGCCCTGGCGGCGGTGGCTGGGGCGCACGGCCAGGAATGCCAGTGCACAGGCCTGCTGGTCGTCCTCGGCTGGCAGAGACAGGGCAAAGCCCAGCAACTGGTCCGGTGCTTCGGCATCCAGCGCCAGGGTGAGCGCAACGGCCAGGCCACGGTTGCCGTCCAGTGCTTGCAGGTACTGGTGCACTTCCATGCCGACGCCGTACTGGTATAGCGGGTACAGCGGGTTGTCGGCAGTGATGGCGACACTGCTCAGTTCGCCGACATTGTGGATTACCAGCTCGCGGATCTGGTTCTGGAAAGATTCGGGCGGCACGCTGTCGAGGCGGCTCAGGATGAACATCGGGGGGCAGGCTCCGGCGGGTGAGATTACAGCCCGCGCTGTGTTGGCGCGGGTTGTACAGTCTAACCGGTTTTGCCGTATCAGCCTTGTGCCTGTAATGCACCGAGCATCAGGTCGAGGTTTTGCACCGCAGCACCCGAGGCGCCTTTACCCAGGTTGTCGAACACGGCGGTGAGCAGGACCTGGCCATGCTCGGGGTTGGCGTACAGCGCCAGGCGCAGGTTGTTGCTGTCGTTCAATGCCTCGGGGTCGAGGTTTGCCGCAGCGCCGTGCTGGTGCAAGGGCATCATCTGGACGTGCCGGGCACCCTGGTAATGCTGCTCCAGGCAGGCCTGCAACTGTTCGGCGTTGACCTGCCCAGGCAGCAGGCGCAGCTGCAGTGGAATGCTCAACACGATACCTTGGCGGTAGGCGCCGTAACCGGGCATGAACATCGGCCGCGCCGACAGCCCTGCGTGCTGCTGAATTTCCGGCACGTGCTTGTGCGCCAGTTCCAGGCCATACAACTGCAAGGCCGGGGCTTTGCCCGCGCCGGGTTGTTCATGCCGCTCCACCGCAGTGCGCCCGCCGCCGGAGTAGCCGGAGATGGCATGGATGTTCAGTGGGTAATCTGCAGGCAACAGGCTAGCCTTGACCAGCGGCCGTAGCAAGGCGATGGCACCCGTGGGGTAGCAACCTGGGTTGCTGACCCGCTTGCTGTTCGCGATACGCTCGGCTTGTCGCTCGTCAAGTTCCGGCAGGCCATACACCCAGCCTGGCGTGATGCGGTGCGCGGAGCTGGCGTCGATCACCCGCACGTGTGGGTTGCTGATTGCTGCCACGGCCTCACGTGCAGCATCGTCGGGCAGGCACAGCAGCGCGATGTCGGCGCTGTTGATCGCCTCGCGGCGGCGTTGCGGGTCTTTGCGCTCGGCCTCGGGCAGGGTCAGCAGGCGCAGGTCGCCACGGCCCTGCAGGCGGGCATGAATTTGCAGGCCGGTGGTGCCTTGGTCGCCATCGATGAAGACAACAGGGGTGTGCATGGTCGGGTCCGGTTGGGGAAGGATGGCCTATGCTCGCCTGTGGCTTTGCTAATGAAAATTTGAATATGATGATCGACATGTTCATTTTTTCTGAATTGATCCGACCATGCGCGAAATCAGCCTCGACCGCCTCCGCACGTTGGTGGTCATCACCGACCTGGGTTCATTTGCCGAGGCCGCCCGCCAGCTCAACCTGGCGCCGCCCACCATCAGCCTGCACGTGGCTGAACTGGAGGCGCGAGTGGGGGCCCCGTTGCTTACCCGCACCCGTGGTCAGGTGCGGCCCACGGCCATCGGCGAAACACTGCTGCTACGTGCCCGCCGCCTGTTGGCGGACGCCGACCTGGCGCTGGACGAAGTACGCCGGCAGGTCGAGGGGTTGACTGGGCGGGTGCGCCTGGGCGCTTCTACCGGCGCCATCGCCCATTTGCTGCCACAAGCCTTGGCGCGGCTGCGCATGGAGCACCCCGGGATCGACGTGCAGGTACAGGTGCTGACCTCACAGGCCTCGCTCACGCGCCTGCGTGAAGGCACGCTGGATATCGGCCTGGTGGCCTTGCCGCAGGTGGCCGGCAAAGGGCTGATGGTCACCCCCTGGCGGCGCGACCCGATTCTTGCCTATGTGCCGGCCGACTGGCAGCCACCGGCAAGGGTCACGCCGGGCTGGTTGGCGCAGCGGGCATTGATTCTCAACGACAGCACTACCCAGCTGTCACGGGTGACCGGGGAATGGTTCGCGACAGCGGGGTTGTACCCCACGCCGCGCATCGAGCTGAACTACAACGATGCGATCAAGAGCCTGGTCGGCGCCGGCTACGGGGCGACGCTGTTGCCGCAGGAGGGGGAGGCGGCCGAGCTGGACCGGCGTATTGCTCGCCGGCCATTGCGGCCGGGGTTGTGGCGGCAGTTGGGCATTGCTTGCCGGGCGGGGCAGGCAGAGCGGGCCACGGGGTATGTGCTGCAAGCGTTGGAGCGGTTACGGCAATCAGGGGCCGCTCGGCGGCCCCAGGCCTCAACGCCGCTCTCGCGCCCGGACTGCGGTCACGGTCTCGCCACCGACACCCCAGTTATCGGTTGGCACCTCCTCGATCACCACAAAGGTACTGGCAGGCGGCTTCCCCAGCACCTCCTGCAGCATACGGGTCGTCTGTTCGATCAACTGGCGCTTGTGCTCAGCGCTCACCCCTTCATCGGTTACGCGAATATGGACATAAGGCATGGTTGCTTGCTCCTCGGGTCAATGCCATGTGCCGGCGGTACTGCCGCCATCCACCGGCAGGATGACGCCGCTGACGAAGCGTGAATCGGCCAGGTACAACACCGCGTCCACCACGTCCTGGGGCGAACCGGTGCGGCCGCTTGGCGACAGTGCGCCCATCCCCTGAACATTGTCGCCATGCAGGGGGGTCTCGATGATCCCCGGCGCCACGGCATTCACCTGCACGCCGCTGGCCGCCAGTTCCAGCGCCAGGCCTTTGACCGCCTGGTTCAGGCCGCCTTTTACCAACACCGGCAGCAGGGCTGGTACGCGGGTATCCGGCTGCAGGGCGATGGAGGCCGTGATGGCGATGATCTGCCCATGCCCTTGCTGGGTCATGATCCGCGCTGCTTCCTGGGCTGGGTAGAAAAAGCCTTTGAGGTTGGTGCCGACCAACGCGTCCACATCCATTGCAGTGTATTCGGCAAACCGTTTGGCAATGAAAATGCCGGCGTTGTTGATCAGGATGTCCACACCGCCAAAGGTGTGAGCGGCCTTGGCGAACAAGCGTTGCGCCGTGGCCGGTTCGGCGATGTCACCCGCTACGCCAATAAACCGCGAAGCGTTGCCGAGGCGAGCGGCGGCCTGCTCCAGGCGTGCCTCGCTGCGGGCATTGCCGACGACGTTGTCGCCGCGTTCCAGGAAGGCCTCGGCCAGGGCAAAACCCAGGCCGCTGGAGGCCCCAGTGATGATGACGGTACGTGGCTTGTTCATGTGCTTGGTCTCCAGTGAATTGAGCCATCGGCTCGATGTGGACTCACTGTAATTGGCTACCGATGCTTGAAAAATAAGGCGCGAGGCATTTCAATCGATACACCATGTAATTAATTGAGCCGCCATGCCCCGCCATTTCGATGACTTGCAACTGGGTAGCCTTGAGCTGTTCTGCCTGGCCGCCGACAGTGGCAGCTTCACTGCCGCAGCCGCACTGGCCGGCGTCACGCCGGCGGCGGTCAGCCGCAACGTGGCGCGTCTGGAGGAGCGCCTGGGGGTACGGTTGTTTGTCCGTACCACGCGGCAAATTCGCCTGTCCGCAGCGGGCCATGCCTATTACCTGCAATGCCGACAGGCGCTAGGGCAACTGGTCGAAGCCGAACGCCAGGTAACGGGTGGGCAGATCGAGCCCAGTGGCTTACTGCGCATCAGTGCGCCCACGCCCTATGCCCATCATCGGTTACTGCCGCTGCTGCCGCGCTTTCGCCAGCGCTACCCGCAGGTGCGGGTGGACGTGCATGTCAGCAACCGCAACGTCGATTTTGCCGAGGAACCCTTCGACCTGGCCATTCGTGGCCGCGAACCGGCCGACTCACGGCTGGTGGCGCGTCGGCTTGAGGATGCCGAGCTGGTGGTGGTGGCCACCCCGGGCTACCTGGCCGGTGCCGGCATGCCGCAGGTGCCACAGGACTTGCAGCACCACGAGTGCATCCAGTTTGAAATGCCCAGCAGTGGCCGCCGCCCGCCGTGGACCTTTCGCCAGGATGGTCGTCAGGTGGAAGTGGAAACGCAGGGGGCGTTCACCTGCCTGGGCGACTTTCTAGCCACGGCCACGCTGGTGCGCCACGGCGGCGGGCTGATGCAGGCTTATCGCTTTACTGTGCAAGACGCATTGGTCAGCGGCGAACTGGTCGAGGTGCTGACGGCGTTTGGCGGCACCTCTCGGCCCTTCATGTTGATCTACCCGCAGGCACGGCACATGCCATTGCGGGTGCGGGTGTTCATCGATTTCCTGTTCGCCGAGGCCGGGCAACCGCTGAGCTGACGTGGTGCGGTGCAGGCATGGGCCGACTATGCTTTTGGCTGCGCCGAGCCGAATAGGCCTCGACGAACCTTACGGTTTTCCAGGAGAACGCTCCATGAAATCCATGAAATGCATACCCTTGCTGGTGATTACCTCCGTCCTCGCTTTTGCCGCACACGCAGACCCAGCAAGCAACTGTGCGGCCAAGATCAAGGAACTGGAGGATTTCCATAAAGCCAGTGGTCAGGCGATGCATGGCGGCATGGCCCATGACTTCAAAGTTCATCTGCAAAATGCCAAAGATGCTCAGAGCAAGGGTGACATGGCTCAATGTCAGGCCTCTGCGGACCAAGCCAAGACCATCTATAACAAGGCTCGTAGCAAATAAGCTCGTACGGGCCTCTTCGCGGGTAAACCCGCGAAGAGGCCCGTGCAGGATGGCCCCGCCGTCAGAACCAGCGATCGTTCTTCTTGCGTCCCCGGGTCAGCGCCGGCAGGATCAACCCCGCCAGCAAACCCGCACCAGCAATGCTGCCGCCATACACCATGTAGCGCATCATCACCTGCTTGTTCTCATCCCCCAGGCGCGCCTGGGTATCGCGCAGCTCCGACTGGCTTTGGTCCAGCTGCTCGTTCAGCGCCTTGTTGCGCGCCTCCAGTTCGTCGATCAGCTGTTTGCGCGAATCGAGCGTTTCCTGCATGCCCTGCACGCGGTTTTTCCAGCTGTCGTCGATGGTCTTCAGCTGCCCGGTCAGTTCCACGACCTGGGCATCGAGCATCGGCAGGCGTTCGTTCTGTCCAGGAACCGCCTGCAGGTCGTTGCTGAGAATCCACACCACATCGCCGTTCTGCCCGCGCACCTGGCTGTAGTTGCCCTGGCTGCCGATCAGGGTGAGTTTTTGCCCGGACTTGAGCGTTCCGACGATGCGGTGGCCATCCGTCGGGCCGCTGCGCACGTAGGTGCTCAGGCTGTCGCTGACCCAGCGTGCATCGCTGGCAGGCTCTTCGGCGTGCACCGGTGCGGCAAGGGTCACCAGGGCGGCAATCAGGCCGCCGCGCAGGGCAGGGAGGACGGAAGCAATTGGGCGGGAATCGGGCATGTTGGGTCTTCGCTGAAACAGGACAAAAGTAGGCCCGGTGACTGGGCCGATGAACCGGTCGGTGAGTTGACCGTCAGCCAAAGACCGTTTTTTTGTAAGCAGGTTCACTACCTGACGTCGGAAATGTCTGCAGGATGTTGCAAGGCCCGACCCAGGGCATTGCCTTGTCGATGACGCAATTGTAATGCGCCGATCACCTTGGCGTTATCTGCCGGCCGTCAATCTCGGCCCGCCGACATAACAACAAATGCGACGTTCAAGGAGCATCGGATGACCCGCAGATCACCCCTGAAACTGGCGGCTTGCCTGGCACTGGCCAGCGTTGGCAACCAGGCCATGGCCGCAGAAGAAAGCGCTGAAGGCTTTGTCGAGGGCAGTACCCTCAGCGTGCTCAACCGCAATTTCTACTTCAACCGCGACAACCGCGATTCCGCCGCCCCCACGCACAACCCCAACAAGCAGCCTGACAATGGCTACTCCGAAGCCTGGGCTCACGCTGTGATTACCCGCTTCGAGTCGGGCTTCACCCAGGGTACTGTCGGTGTTGGCCTGGATGCGTTCGCCATGCTTGGCCTCAAGCTCGACACCGGCGGCGGTCGCAACGGCGGGCGTAGCTCTTTCGATGTAATGCCCGTTGACCGTGATGGCCAGGCCCGTGACGAATACACCAAGATAGGTGGCGCGGCCAAGGTGCGCCTGTTCGACACGGTCCTGAAGGTAGGCGATGTGTTCCCGGCCAACCCGGTGGTGGCGGCAGGCGACTCGCGGCTACTGCCGGAAAGCTTCCGTGGCGTGACCCTGGAGAACACCAGCATCAAGGACCTGACCTTGCAGGCCGGGCGTTTGCACGCCATGAGCCAGCCAATGTCCAGCGACCTGCGGGAAAACTTCGTGACCTTCTACGGCGGCCCGGTCGATTCGCCGTGGATTGCCTATGGCGGTGGTGACTACACGCTCAATGACCATGTCAGCGTCAGCCTGTTCAGCAGCCGGCTCAAGGATGTGTGGAACCAGTACTACGCCGGCACCAGCCTGAGCTGGCCGTTGAGCGATGAGTGGCCCTGCTTGGCGGTTTCAACTATTACAAGGCGGTTGATGAAGGGCAGCGGCGCCTGGGTGCCTTCGACAATGACATCTGGAGCGCCAAGGTCGGCGTGCGCCTTGGCGCTCACACCCTGGCGCTGACTCACCAGCGCAACAACGGCGACGATGACTTCGACTACCTGCGCCAGTCCGACTCGATCTTCCTCGACAACTCTATCCAGTACAGCGACTTCAACTCGCCCAAGGAGCGCTCGTGGATGCTGCGTTACGACCTGAACATGGCCGCCTATGGCGTGCCTGGCCTGTCGTTCATGACGCGCTACGGCAAGGGCACAGACGCCGACTACTCCAATGCCAACGCCACCTACATGCGCCGCGACGGCGACGGCAACCCACTGACCGACCAGAAGCGCTGGGAACGTGACATCGAGGTCAAGTACGTGGTGCAGACCGGCGCAGCCAAGGACCTGTCATTGCGCGTGCGCCAGGCCACCACCCGGGCCACGGCCTTCGAGTCGGACCTGGACGAAGTACGGCTGATCGTGGAATACCCGCTTTCGATCCTGTGAATTCACCTTGGCAGCCTTGTTGCTCCTTTGGTTTGGGTGAATATTTTGGCGCTCCGCATGGAGCGCTTTTTTTTCGGGCTATTAAGTTGCAGCTAGACTCATGGGTTCACACCCTTTCAGGGAGCCAGGACCATGACTGCCAAGAATACCGTCTGCCTGTGGTATGACCACGATGCCGAAGAAGCGGCGAACTTCTATGCCCGAACCTTCCCCGATAGCCAGGTGGTCGCGGTGCACCAGGCACCCGGCGATTACCCTTCAGGCAAGCAGGGCGATGTGATTACCGTGGAGTTCACGGTAATGGGCATTCCTTGCGTCGGGCTCAACGGTGGTTCGACCTTCAAGCACTGCGAGGCGTTTTCGTTCCAGGTCAGCACCGCGGACCAAGCCGAGACCGACCGTTTGTGGGATGCCATTGTCGGCAACGGTGGCGAGGCCAGCGTGTGTGGTTGGTGCAAGGACAAATGGGGGATTTCGTGGCAGATTACCCCACGTGTCCTCATCGAAGCCATCGGCCACCCCGACCGTGCGGCGGCCAAGCGGGCGTTCGAGGCCATGATGCAGATGGGCAAGATCGATGTGGCCAAGATAGAGGCGGCATTGAAGGGTTGAGGCAGGTTCTGCTTAAGTCCCCGCCTCGCAGCCCCTTTAGGTGACACAAGGCCGTTTCGACAGGGACCGCCCAGCCTTGCAGGGTCAGGTTTGGGAAACTTCGTTCGCTGCCGTTACCGGCTTTGTCGAAGCCTTCTTTTCCTGCACCACAATGTAAAATTCCTCACCATGCTTTACCGCACCATACAGCACGGCTTTTTCGATCAGTTCGTTGCCGCGCAGGTGACGCAGCATCATCGGGTCCTTGCGCAGGTCGCGGTAAAGCGCCAGGCACAGCAGTACCATCACCATCACGAACGGCAAGGCGACGACGATGGTCAGGTTCTGCAGCCCGGTCAGTGCCTCGCCGGGGTCACGCGGGTCGCCAATCGCCAGCATGATCGCCGCCACCGTCCCGGTCAGCGCGCCCCAGAAAATTACCGTGCGCCGTGATGGCGCGGTGGTGCCGTGTTCCGATAGCGTGCCCATCACCAGCGAGGCTGCATCGGCTCCCGAGACGAAGAAAATGCCTACCAGGATCATCACCAGCACCGAAGTCGCCGAGGCCAGCGGGTAGCTGTCCAGCAGTTGGTACAACGCGTGGTTGCTGTTGACCGCACCGTTGGCCAATTGGAGGGCACCCTCGCGCACGGCATCGATGGCGGCGCCGCCGAAGATGGTGAACCACACCAGGCTGACCAGGCTCGGCACCAGCAGCACCCCTGTAACGAACTGGCGGATGGTGCGGCCGCGGCTGATGCGGGCGATGAACATGCCCACGAATGGCGTCCAGGAAATCCACCAGGCCCAGTAGAACACGGTCCAGCCGGCCAGCCAGTTGTTCATCTGCTCGCCGCCACTGGCGTTGGTGCGGGCCATCATTTCCGGGAGCATCTTGATGTAGATGCCGAGCGATGTCGGCAGCAGGTTGAGCATCAACAGGGTTGGCCCGACCATGAACACGAACACCGCCAGCACCAGCGCCAGCACCATGTTGGTGTTGGAAAGCCACTGGATACCCTTGCCGATGCCCGACACCGCCGAGGTGACGAAGGCAATGGTCAGCAGGGTGATGATCGAGATGTAGAACAGCTTGCCGGGGCTTTCGATCCAGCCGTTGTATTCCAGGCCGCCGGCAATCTGCAGCGCACCCAGGCCCAGCGAGGCGGCCGAGCCGAACAGCGTGGCGAAAATCGCCATCATGTCGATCAGGCGGCCGAGTGGGCCGTTGGCGTGCTTGCCGATCAGCGGCCGGAAGGCTGCGGAAATCAACTGCGAGCGGCCACGGCGGAAGGTGCCGTAGGCGATCACCAGGCCGACGATGGCGTACATGGCCCAGGGGTGCAGGGTCCAGTGGAACAGGGTGGTGGCCATCGCCACCTGCATCGCTTCGCTGGTCTGCCCGCTGGCCGAACCGGGCGGCGGCGATACGTAGTGCGACAGTGGCTCGGCCACGCCGAAGAACATCAGGCCGATCCCCATGCCTGCGCTGAACATCATTGCTACCCAGGACACCGTGCGGAACTCCGGCTGTTCGCCATCACGGCCCAACGGAATTCTGCCGTAGCGGCTGGCGGCCAGCCACAGCACGAACACCACGAACAGGGTGGAAGTGAGCACGAAGAACCAGCCAAAATTGAGAATGACCCAGGATTGCGCGCTGGAGGCGCTGCTGGCCAGGCTGGCCTGGTTGAGGAAGCCCCAGAGCACGAATGCGATGGCCAGGAGGCTGGTGAAGCCAAAGACGATCCAGTCGAGTTTGCCCTCGAAATGTCGGTCCTGGCGGGCTTCTGCGGTTTTCGAGGGGTCTGTCACGCCAAGATCGAGTGTTTCGGTGATGTGTTCCTTTGCCATGAATGATGAGGCCCCTTTGTGGTTTACCTGCGTATGCAGGCTTGTTGTTGTATGGGCTACCGAGCGCGATGAAGGCTTCGGCGGGGTGGAGTGCTGGCGCGATTATCCTGCGCCGGAAAAGGCGACGCCTGTCCCCATAGCGCCCTGGGGCGTCCATTACGCGACTTGGCAAATACTTTTAGTTCTGGGGGCAGTGGCCCTTTCTGCCTCGGCTTCTGGTAACCTGATGGGCATTACCCGGGCCCGCACATACGAGCACCGTAGAAGCGCTGCTGCTTGCGGCCCTGGCCGTACCAGGAAACGGAGATTCGTCATAATGGCCACTGACCGTGTGAGCCTGATTCATTTCGATAAATTGAGCATGAGCCCTGCCGCTGCCGATCGGTTCCAGAAAGCCCTCGACGCGCTGGCAGCGCTCAAGCTGCAGGACCGTTACGTGTACCTCATCGCTCCTTATCTGGGTGATATCGCTGACGCCTCCGACCTTGAACAACTGGACACCGCCCTGGGCCAGTGCATTCGTGTGGTCGATGAGCTGCTGGCTGCCAGGTCGGTCAGCAAGGCCAAGGCCGAAGAAGTACGCCAGGTGTTTCACAGCGCCGCCGAACGTGCTCGGCGGAAATGCCCGGCTGAGTGGTGGCATGGCCAAAGACATCGACAACCCTTGCGTCTCTTTATGCCAGCTGAACAGCGAGCTGTGCGTGAGCTGCGGCCGCACCCGTGACGAAATCCGCAAGTGGCGGGGCATGAAGCGCCCCGAGAAGATGGCCACTGTGCAGCGGGCGGCGACGCGAATGAAGGCTATCGCCAAGAAGGCGGCCAAGCGGCAGAATGCCGACTGAGCCTGCGTGCCATTCACGCAACCTTTCCTGATTGTTTGTCGAGCCTGAAATGGATTCTCACTCGCTGTTTGCGTTTACCCTGGTCGCCGCCATCGCGATCGCCAGCCCTGGCCCTGCCACCTTGATGGCCATCAACAACAGTCTGGCCCATGGCCAGCGCAGCGCGATCTGGTCGTCGCTGGGCAATGGCACGGGCCTGTTCTGTCTGTCGGCCGCGGCCATGTTGGGGTTGGGCGCATTGCTGGCCAGTTCTGAAGTGCTGTTCAATGCCGTGAAAATCCTGGGGGCAGGCTACCTGTTTTACCTGGGGGTGCGGCAGTTGTTGAAAAAAAGCCCGATGCTGGAGCAGGGCGCCGCAGAGGGTGCAGCCAAGGCAAGGCCTACGCCGCTGAAACTGTTCAAGTCGGCCTTTCTGACGGCGGTGACCAACCCCAAGGCGACCATGTTCTTCACCGCGCTGTTCCCGCAGTTCATCGACCAGGGCGCGGCGTTATTACCGCAGTTCCTGACCTTGACAGGCATTTTCGTGGCCTTGTCGCTTACTTCACTGAGCTTGTATGCCGCCCTGGCTGCGCGGGCCAAGGGTGTGTTGACCCGACCTTCGCTGTCGCGCTGGGTGAGCCGGGTGGTGGGCACCACCTTTATCGGTTTTGGCGCGGCGATCCTGGCAATGCGGCGGCAGGGGGCCTGAAAAGGCCGGATTCCAGTCAACTGTGCGGGCCCTCATTGTCTATCCTCCGGCGGTTTTTCTGCTGGCCGATGAAAGGCCCGTCTATTGGCCGCTGATGGTCCAGACTGCCTAGAAGACGCACAGATGATTGCTGCAGCCGACCACAGTAGGTGGCAGCCTTTGGCCACCATGTCGGGTCGCCGGATGTACATGTGCCGAGGGTCGTAGATGATCGAGCGTTGCTTTCGCCGCGCCTTGCTACTGTTGTGCCTGTTGCCGCTGCCCCTGGCTGCGGTAGCGGATGATGCATGCCGACGGCTCACCGCGACCGGCAATCCTGAATACCCGCCGTACTTGTGGCGCGACCCGCAAAACCCCCAGCAATTGATCGGTGCCAATGCTGACCTGCTCAAGTACTTGGGCAAGCAGTTGGGGCTGGATATCGAAGTGGTTTACGGCGGGCCGTGGTCGCGAGCCCAGGAAGAGGTGCGCACCGGTCGGATCGATTTGCTGGCCGGGTATTTCCTGACCGAAGCACGCCGGCTGCAGATGGACTTCATTGCCCCGCCATTCCTGCATACCCCCAGCGTGGTCTGGGTGCGCCAGGACAATGCCTTTGCCTACCGACAATGGGCCGACCTCAAGGGCCACAAGGGCGGCACTCTGGTCAACAACAGCCATGGCCAGCAGTTCGATGAATACGCCCGGGCCAACCTAACCCTTGAAGCGGTGCCCAGCGCCCGGCAGGCGTTCGAGAAGCTGATGCACAAGCGCAGCGATTACGTGGTGTACGAGCAGTACCCTGGTATGGCGCTGGCGCGTACCTTGGGCATCGCAGCCACTGTGCAGGTGTTGCAGCCGCCAGTGTCCAGCGAAGGGTTGTACCTGGCGATTTCGCATGATTCGCCCTGTAACCTGCCGCAGTTGCGTGAGGCGCTGGCGCGGGAAATGGCGAAGATAGTTGCCGGAGCGCTGCCCGATCATTTGCTGAAGCAGAACCTGGAGCGGTGGCAGTAACGCGCAGGTGCGCGCTTCTACAGGGACCGTGCCAATCGTTCTGCTTCCTTGGCTTGGGTGACGTTGACTGCCCCAGGCAAACTGACGTTGTTCTTCGCCGCGAGGATCTCGGCCATGACGCTGACTGCAATTTCCGCTGGGGTCTTGCTGCCGATGTAGATGCCAATCGGGCCGTGCAAGCGCCGCAGCGAAGCTTCGCTCTCACCGAAGTGCTCGATCAGCCGTTCACGGCGTAATTGGCTGTTGCGCCGCGAACCGATGGCGCCAATGTAGAACGCCGGGCTGTGCAACGCTTCGAGCAGGGCCAGATCATCCAGTTTTGGGTCGTGGCTGACGGCGACGATGGCGCTGCGAACGTCAGCGGCGAAGGCGCGGACCACGTCGTCTGGCATGCCAGGCAGCAAGTTGACCCGGCAACATTCCAGCCTGCCGTGTACTCCGGGCGCGGGTCGCACAGCGAAACGCTGAAACCGTTGAACAGGGCCATGGTGGCGAGGTACTCGGCCAGTGCGCCGGCACCGATCAGCAGCAGGCGGTAGCCTGGGCCGAGGGTGCTGAGCATGCGCTGGCCATCGAAGCTGAACAGTTCAGGCAAGCCCGTGGCGCAGAGGCTGGCTTCGCCGCTTCGCAGGTTCAGGTCACGGCGTACCAGGCTTGCGCGGTCGAGGCAGGCCAGCAGTTGTTCAAGGTGCTCCAGCGAAGGGGTGAACTCCAGCACCAGTTCGAGGGTACCTCCACAGGGCAGGCCGAAGCGGTGGGCCTCGTCGGCACTGACGCCATAGCGCACGACCTGGGGCTGGCTGGCGGGCATGCCGGGGCCTTCGTATGCACGGGTGTAGCGATGGATGAGGTCGTCCTCGATGCAGCCCCCGGAAACACTGCCGACCATTCGACCGTCACTGCGCAGGGCCATCATCGAGCCGACCGGGCGCGGGGATGAGCCCCAGGTGCGGGCGACCGTGGCGAGCAGGGCGCGGTGGCCGGCTGCAAGCCAGTCACGGGTAGTGCGCAGGACCAGCAGGTCGATGCTTTCCATTGGGGCTCCATTAACCTAGGTGTTCAAAAGTTGTCCGATTCAGCGCATATGCAAGATGATCGGGCTGCTACTGGCCGGGTTGGTATGCCCTCGCAGCTTGCCCACTGCTTGCGCGTTCACCGCGCCACCCTGGTTACCCCATGCCGTACGCACGAAGCTCAGCACTTCGGCAATCTCCTGATCACTCATCTGTTCGCGAAAAGCCGGCATGCGATAGGCATCCGGCACCCCGGCAGCCACCACCCGCTGCGAACCGTTGAGGGTGATATTGATGGCCGAGGCATCCTCCCTGGCCAGTGCCGAGGTTGCCCCGGCCAACGGCGGCATCCATTCGGCCTGGCCTTTGCCGTCCAGGCCGTGGCAGGAGGCGCAGCGGGTCACATAGGCATGCGCCCCAGGGCTGTCGAGCTGCGCAGCTGCCGATTCGGCCCGGTATTGCCACGGCGCGCCGTCACGCTGTGGGTCACCGGGCAGGGACTTCAGGTAGTGGGCGATGGCGGCCAGGTCATCGTCATGCATGAATTGCGTGGAGTTGTTGAACGCCTCGGTCATCGAACCAAATACCACGGCATGCCGGTTGCGCCCGGTCTTCAGAAACTGCGCAATCTCAGCCTCGCTCCAGCGCCCCAGCCCGGTGTTGTGGTCGGCGCGCAGGCTAGGTGCGTACCAGCCGTCGAGCAAGGCGCCAGCCAGGAACGGCTTGCCACTGTCATCCAGTGCCTTCTCGTTGAACGCCAGGCCGCGCGGTGTATGGCAACTGCCGCAGTGGCCAGGCCCCTGGACGATGTAGGCGCCACGGTTCCATTGCGCATCTTGCCCGGCCTTGTCGGCGTAAGGCGTTGTGGCAGCGAACAGCCCGTTCCACAAGGCGATTGGCCAGCGCAGGTTCAGTGGCCAGGGGATGTCGCTGGCCAGGTTGGTCTGCTGCACCGGTTGCACGCTGTGCATGAAAAAGGCGTACAGCGCCTTTACATCGTCATCAGTGAGCTTGGCATAGGACGGGTAGGGCATCGCCGGGTACAGCCGTCGACCACCGGGCGCGACACCTTGGCGCACGGCGCGGTCGAAGTCGGCCAGGCTGTAGTTGCCGATACCCTTGTCGCGATCGGGAGTGATGTTGGTGGCGTGGATTGCCCCCAGTGGGGTGGCCATCTCCAGCCCGCCGGCAAACGGTTTGCCGTCTGGCAGGCTGTGGCAGGCCACGCAGTCGCTAAGCCGGGCCACGTACTCGCCGCGGCTGATCAGCGCCGGGTCGGCTTCGGTGGCCTGCGCCTGCGCCTGGGCCTGGGCTTCGGCGAACGGCGAAGCAGGCTCACGGGTGACATACCAGGCCAGCAGGCCTGCCGCGACCAGGCACGGCAGCGCCAGCCAGCCAGCGGTTCTTGCGAAACGATGGGTCATGGGGCGTCCCTTGTGCGATCAGCTGAAGGTATGGCGGCTCAATGGCAAGCTGCGTACGCGTTGGCCGGTGAGCTGCGCGACCGCGTTGGCCACCGCCGGGGCCACGGCCGGCAACGGTGGTTCGCCAATGCCGCCCATCTTCGCCCCGCTTTCGACGATGCGCACATGCACCCGGGCCATGCGCGCAGGCGGCAGGATCGGGTACAGGTCGTAATTGCGCGCGCGCGGCTTGCCGTCCACGTACACCGCTTCTTCCACCAGCGTCTGCGACAGGCCAAGGGCGACGGCGCCATTGACCTGGTGCTCGATGATCGCCGGGTTGACGATGCTGCCCGGGTCGATGGCCTGCCAGATGTCGTGTACCTTGACCTGGCCGTTGTCGATGGACACCTCGGCAATGACCGCAGCCTCCGAGCCGAACGGTGAGGCCATGGCCACACCGCGTGCGCGCTTGCTACCGTCTTCGGCGGTGAACGGCCCACGCTTCCAGCCACCGGACAAGTCGGCGACCGCGTTCAGCAGGTGGGTCAGGCGTGGGTTGTCGCGCAGCAGGTGAAGGCGCAGTTCGAACGGGTCCTTGCCGCCTTTGTCAGCCAGCTCGTCGAGGAATGACTCGTAGAAGAAGTCGTTCAGCGAATTGCCCACAGAGCGCCAGTAGCCGAGCATGGCTGGGCCTTTGACGTAGATCTGGGCGATGCGCTTGTTGGCGATGGCGTAGGCCTTGCCCGACAGCCCCTCAAGCGCGGTCGGGTCGATCTTGTCCCCCTGTTTGCCTGCGATGGCCTCGGTTGGGCCTTCGGTGGCGCTTATCGCTTCGAGGGCCACTGGCATGCCGTCGGCATCCAGCCCGGCGCGGAACTTCACCACGGCAACCGGGCGCAGTACATCACGCAGGAACTCTTCTTCGCGGCTCCAGATAAGCTTTACCGGCCGGCCAACGGCTTTGGCCAACGCAATGGCCTGCGGGTAAGGGTTGGCCGAGTCGTACAGGAAATGCCGGCCAAAGAACCCGCCCAGTAGCGGCGAGTGCAGGTTGATCTGTGCAGGCTCCAGGCCGGTGCGCTTGGCAATGTCGTCACGGAACATGTCCGGGGCCTGGTTGGGCAGCCAGACGTCCAGGGTGCCGTCCGGGTTGAAGCGGGCGAGGGCGGACGGCGGCTCGAGCTGGGCATGGTTGAGGTATTGATTGTGATAGCTGGCCTCGACCTTGGTCTTGGCATTGCTCAGGGCGCTGGCCACATCACCTTCATTTTCTTCATCACGGGCCGGGCCCTTGACCGTGGCGAGGTGTTCGCGCCAGGCGTCGCTGGAAAAGTCGGCCGGCATCGGCCGAACCTTGCTGTCGACGGTTGGCTCTTTCCAGTCCACTTGAAGCGCCTCCACCGCACGCTTGGCGTGCCACCAGCGTTCTGCGACCACGGCCACGGCGCCCGGCAGCTGATGCACCGAATGCACGCCTTTCATGGCCTTGACCTGGTCTTCGTTGCGCAAGCTGCCCACGGTCATGCCCAAGCGTGGCGCATGCTGCACGGCGGCGTGGAGCATGCCGTCGACCTTGATGTCGATGCAGTACTGGGCCTTGCCAGTGGATTTGTCATAAGCATCCAGGCGGCGTACGGGCTTGCCGATCCAGCGAAACTGGCTGGGGTCGCGCAATTTGACGCTGGCCGGGTCGGGCACGGGCAGGTCCATGGCGCGCCCCGCCAGTTCTCCGTAGGATATGGAGCGGCCAGTCGTGGTATGTACCACGTTACCCGGCGTGGTTGAAAGCTCATCGACCGGCACGCCCAGCTGTTCGGCGCCCGCCTGCAGCAGCATGGCTCGGGCGAGGGCGCCCAGGCGGCGCATGGTCGGATAGCTCATGCGTACCGACATGCTGCCGCCGGTAATGCGCATGCCGTTTTCCATCACCACGTAGGCTTCGCCCGGTGGTGCGCTGTCGACCACGAAATGAGCCGGGTCGACGTCAAGTTCTTCACCGACGATCTGTGCCATGGCAGTAAACGGGCCTTGCCCACCCTCCATGAAGGGGCTGAGCAGGCGTACCGTGCCGTCTGGGCGAATTTCCAGAAACGCCGGCACCTGGGTGCCGCGCTCAGCAGTTGCCGCCGCTGCAGCTTGCACGCGAGCCGAGCCCATGGGCAGGCCGAAGCCCAGTACCAGGGCACCGACTGCGGTGCTGGCCAGAAAGCGCCGACGCGACAGGTTGACCGTTTCGCCCAGTTGCAACCTGTGCAGTTCGGCGAGGGTATCGACGGGCGTGTTCATCAGGCCTGCTCCCCTTGGGCCAAGTCATGCACGGCGGCATGGATGGCGTTGTAGGTGCCGCAGCGGCACAGGTTGACCATGGCTGCATCGATCTGCGCATCGCTAGGCTTGGGCGTGTGCTTTAGTAGCGCAGTGGCTGCCATCACCTGGCCAGACTGGCAGTAGCCGCATTGGGCCACCTGGTGCTCGACCCAGGCGGCGACCACGCGTTTGCCGACGGCATCGGCCTCGATCGCCTCGATGGTGGTGACCTCGCGGCCGACCACGCCTGCCACCGGGGTGACGCAGGCGCGCACCACGTTGCCATCCACCAGCACCGAACAGGCGCCGCACTGGGCCAGGCCGCAGCCGTATTTGGTGCCGGTCAGCCCCAGGTCATCGCGGATCACCCACAGCAAGGGCGTATCGGCGTCCGCCTCGACCTGATAGGTCTTCTGGTTGATGCGTAGTTCCATGGTTCACCTGCCAGTCATCGGTTGCTGTCGCGTTGTTTTTTTCAGTGCGGGAATACGTTGTTCCCCAGAGAAGAAACGCTAGCACAGGGGGATGACCGCTGGTCTGGTGTCGGGGCGAGGTTCAGAGGATCAGGCAAGCAATCCGGTGGAATGCGCAAGGGCGTGAAGGGGTGGGGCAGGTAAACAGGACTTCCGTTGTGAAAACCCGGATAATGCCGGGCAATTTCGTTTTGCACGCTTAAATCACGGTAAATCCGCATGGAAATCAAGGTCAATTTTCTCGACAATCTCCGTCTCGAAGCCAAGTTCGACGACTTCACGGTGATCGCCGATCAACCGATCCGCTACAAAGGCGACGGTTCGGCCCCAGGCCCGTTCGACTATTTCCTGGCGTCTTCGGCCTTGTGCGCGGCTTACTTCGTCAAACTGTACTGCCAGACCCGCGACATCCCCACCGAAAACATTCGCCTGTCGCAGAACAACATCGTCGACCCGGAAAACCGCTACAACCAGATCTTCAAGATCCAGGTCGAGTTGCCCGAGGATATTTCCGAGAAGGACCGCCAGGGCATCCTGCGCTCCATCGACCGCTGCACTGTCAAGAAGGTGGTGCAGACCGGCCCCGAGTTCGTGATCGAAGTGGTCGACAACCTCGATGCCGACGCCCAGGGCTTGCTGATGCCGGTGTCGGACACCAGCACCTACATCCCCGGCAAGGACCTGCCGCTGGAGCAGACCATCGCCAACATGTCGGGCATTCTCGCCGGGCTGGGGATGAAGATCGAAATCGCCTCGTGGCGCAATATCGTGCCCAACGTCTGGTCGCTGCACGTGCGCGACGCGCAGTCGCCGATGTGCTTCACCAACGGCAAGGGTGCCACCAAGGAAGCCGCGCTGGCCTCGGCACTGGGTGAGTTCATCGAGCGCCTTAACTGCAACTTCTTCTATAACGACCAGTTCTGGGGCGAAGACCTGGCCAATGCGCCGTTCGTGCATTACCCCAACGAGCAGTGGTTCAAACCGGGCCCGCGCGATGCGTTGCCGGCCGAGATCCTCGACGAGCATTGTCTGGAGGTCTACAACCCTGACGGCGAATTGCGTGGTTCGCACCTGTACGACACCAACTCGGGCAACAAAGCGCGGGGCATTTGCTCGCTGCCGTTCGTGCGTCAGTCCGACCAGCAAGTGGTGTACTTCCCGTCCAACCTGATCGAAAACCTGTTCCTCAGCAATGGCATGAGCGCCGGCAACACCCTGGCCGAGGCGCAGGTGCAGTGCCTGTCGGAAATCTTCGAGCGCGCCGTCAAGCGCGAAATCCTGGAAGGCGAGCTGTGCCTGCCGGACGTGCCGCAGGAGGTGCTGGCCAAGTACCCGGCGATCGTCGCCGGCATTCAGGGGCTGGAAGAGCAGGGCTTCCCGGTACTGGTCAAGGATGCGTCGTTGGGTGGCGAGTTCCCGGTCATGTGCGTGACGCTGATGAACCCGCGCACGGGCGGTGTGTTTGCCTCGTTCGGCGCACACCCAAGCCTGGAAGTGGCGCTGGAGCGTAGCCTCACCGAGCTGCTGCAGGGCCGCAGCTTCGAAGGCCTGAACGACCTGCCGCAACCGACCTTCGAAAGCCACGCGCTGACCGAGCCGAACAACTTCGTCGAGCACTTCATCGACTCCAGCGGCGTGGTGTCATGGCGCTTCTTCAGCGCCAAGGCCGACTTCGAGTTCGTCGAGTGGGACTTCTCCGGCCACGGCGAGAACTCCAACCAACAGGAGGCCGCGACGCTGTTCGGCATCCTCGAGGCGCTGGGCAAGGAAGTGTACATGGCGGTGTACGACAATCTGGGCGCCACTGCTTGTCGCATTCTGGTGCCGGGCTACTCGGAAATCTACCCGGTCGAGGACCTGATCTGGGACAACACCAACCGTGCCTTGTCGTTCCGTGCCGACATCCTCAACCTGCACAGCCTCGACAGCCGCTCACTGAAGCTGCTGCTCAAGCGCCTGGACAACTGCGATGTGGATGACTACACCACCATCACCACGCTGATCGGCGTGGAGTTCGACGAGAACACCGTTTGGGGCCAACTGACGATCCTTGAGCTGAAACTGCTGATCTGCCTGGCGGTACAGCGCTTCGAGGATGCCAAGGAACTGGTCGAGGCGTTCCTGCAGTTCAACGACAACACCGTCGAGCGCGGCCTGTTCTACCAGGCGCTGAACGTGGTGCTGGAAGTGCAGTTGGATGACGAACTGGAGATGGGTGACTACGAAGCCAACTTCCGTCGGATGTTCGGCAACGCGCGCATGGACGCGGTGCTGGGTTCGGTGGACGGCAGCGTGCGCTTCCATGGCCTGACCCCGACCAGCATGAAGCTCGAAGGGCTTGATCGCCACTTGCGCTTGATCGAGAGCTACAAGAAGCTGCACGCGGCGCGGGCCAAGTTTGCCTGATAACCGCCGCCCTCAAGCGTCGCTCATACGCGCCTTTTTTGGGTTGAAGGTGCTGGAGCTTCCTCGAACGCTTCTGGGGGCGGTGGCGCCGCTCGGACGTTGAACAGGCGGCAGATGCCGTACCAGCAGATGGCGACGGTGAGGTTATAGGGGAACAGCACGGCCCAGAACGGCAATTGCCAGTTCTTTTTGCCCTGCATTTCACCGGGCTCACCGGTTCGCCAAGGAGCGTAGTGGCGCCACGCTTCGGCTGGGGTCAGGCAGATGGCGTGCAGCGGCTTGTGCCACCAGTTGGGCTCGCCGGGCGGGGGGAGTTTGTCCGGGCCGTGAGCCATGAAATGGCGGAGGTATTCCCAGACTTCGGCGACGTGCTTCACGCCGGGTTCGGTGGGTTCGTTGCTGTCGACCCAGAGGCAGTCTTTTTGGTGGAGGCTGCCATCTGCCCGGCGAGGGGCGAAGGCGAGGGCGTAGCTGGTGCTGAACGATGAGCCGCCGTTTTCGGTGCGTTTGAAAAGGCCTCCGCCCGTGTTGCTCCACTCAAAGACAAATAGCTTACTCAACCGCTGATAGTAAATTTTCTGAGTTGATCGGTTGAAGCATAAGCTTGATAAGCGTTTTATGAAATATATTCGATAGGCTAAAAACGGGAGGAAGATGAAAGGTCCAATTACTGTGAGGATGATAAAGGTATAGCTAAAGGTGTATGGGTCCCATGCTTCGCTGGATAGTAGGTATGGGTAGAAGAAGATAATCGACGCGACAATCATTGCGCAGTAAATCTTTCCCATAAATACAGAGTCTGTTACCCAGGGGTTTCGCAGGGTTAAAGTGTTACTTGATAAGTTTAATAGCTGTCCGCCAATAGCAGGTTTGTGCCCGGAGTCTGTGGTTGGATTGAATAGCCAGATGGTCGCCATGCTCAGCGCTCCAGATGAAAAGTTGACAGGATCTCATTGTTCTCGTCCAGGCCTTGATTGGTGCTGTAAGTTAGATGCAGTGAGACATATTTTTGGTTAGCTAGCGTGTTTTCGAAGTGCAGAACCAAGCCAGCACCTACGATGTGGCCGGTCGGGGTAATTGGAAGCAGGTCCCTTCCATGGTCATCACGGAGGGCATTTAAGCGTCCTGACCATTCGCTTACCCCAAGCACAAAGCCAGGTAGCAGCACTGTGAACTCAGCGGTTGGTTGAGGTGTGGAAACTTCGTTATGTGTGATAGCGGCCCAGTTGGGCGGAGACCAGTAATCATTCTGATGCCACCGGGTGTCGACATGAGATACGCCGAGTGACAGGGCCTGCTCGGTAGATAGAAGTTTTGGGCCGTAGTGCTGATTGTGCCAAGCTTTGATTTCGGCTTGTAGCGAGTCGAAAGAGGGCAGTTTCTTTTCATAATCCAAAGTTATGCCGGGGCGCTCCTCTCCATCATTATTACGATTGCCGAAGATACTGCGTGCTGCCCACAACTCAATTGGGCTATGAAGGTGCTCATGTGCCTTGGCGTGTAGGTACAGGCCTACTCCAATGATGGCGACACCCACGAGGACAAGGGCCGCTGCGGCCCATCCGGCAAAGGGTACTAGCGTTGTAGCGCCTGCAACTGCAAGACCTGCTTCAAGAATTACAACGGAACCAATGGCCATGCTTAAACCGCCAGCTAAAGTGTAATCAGCAGCTGTTTGATTGCCGTTCGCTCTCTGGCGCCCTGCCTTGAAAAAATCTGAAAATAGAGTGAATGCTATTGCAGGATATCCGGCTAAACGCGCAAACAAGTTACTGCTTAGGAACCTGATAACGCCGTTACCAAACGCCATCCCAGGTGCTGTCGAGCTTAATCGCAGCATCACCGCCTTCTGCGTTGCCCGAACGCTGACCGTTGTCGCTGCCGCTGCACCGATCACCCCGAATATCGATGAAGCAAAGCCCAAGGTATATTCCGGTGCATTGCTCTTCTGCAGGCTGTTGTAGGCCGTCTTGAGCGATAAGATGTTGAACCACAGCATGCCCGCGTTCAAACCACCGCCAACGCCCGAGGTGAGCAGGCCGAGAAAATTGGGTTTCACTCGCGCTGTGGTCGTCAGTTCGATCAACACGTTCCGGCTACCCGAGATGCGCAGCTCTTTCAGTTCTTCGACCTGCGCCATGCCGCTCTTCAAGTACTTCTGTACCTCCTGGCTGAACGGATTTTCCGTGATGGCCTGGCTGGTGATCCGATAGCGCGCTGCCAATAGCCCCAGCGCCTTCTCGGCATTCCCCTCACGCGCCGCCATCAACACCTGCTGGCGCAGGCCATGGCTGGCATCCCAGCGGGTTTGCCCGCGCAGGCGCTTGAGCACCACGGTATTGAGCGTCTGGGCGGTCAGGTCGGTGATGTCGGCCATGGCCGGAAAGCGACCGGCCAAGCCTTCGATCACGTCGTCGCTGGCGCCGAACAAACTGCCGATCGAGTCGGCCTTGTCCTTGAACGGGTTGAACGGTGCCAGGGCGGTGTACAGCGGGCTGTCGTGTTGGTCGAGCCATTGTTCCAGGCGCTTGAAGCGTCGATCCTGTTCCTCGGTGCCGGGTGTCGGCTGGCCCATTGGCTGAATCAGCAAGGCCAGTGAGATTTCCAGGCCACGGGCGGAGGCGCGTTCGTCGCGGTCGTAGCAGGCCAAGGCCGCCGCCAGGCTATAGGGGTTATCGATGTGTTGGGATTCGGCCGTTGCCAGCCAGGCGTCATGATCGTTGCTGGCTTGCAAGGCTTGGTTGCGCAGGGCGGCAATACGCCGTTCCAGCTCATCGCGCTCGGCGATGAAGCGCTGGTATTTGCCGACATCGAGGCGCTGTACCAGGCGCGCGCCGTGGGGCGAGTAGTCCTTGTGGGTGAGCGCCTGAAAATGCGACTCGGCCGGCGACAGGGCGGGGCCCCGGCGTTCCAGGCCAAGCCGGAACGCGGCCAGTTCCGGTGAGGGGGCGTCCGCCGGGTACATGCTTTCCAGCGTCTTGTTCAGCAGCATGGCCACCAGGTTGCGATGGTGGAAATCGCGGCTTTGCACGCTCAGTTGTTCGGCATCCAACCGGTAGCACGCCGGCACGCGCTCCTGCTCGGGCGGTTGTGCGGGTTTGGTGTGCTCCAGTTGCTCGGCGGGCATCAGGTCGCGCAGTTGATGCTGGTAGGCCGAGACCGACAGGCTCAGGTCCAGAGCCATGCCTTCGGCGTCGGCAAGCGCGACCACCACCGGCACTTTCGGCTGGGTGTAGGGGTAGTGCCGCGCCATGGCGACGAGGTTGCCGATGGGCAGGATTTCGCTGATCGGGTCGCTGCTCCAGGTCAGCGGCATGCGCAGGTGGGGCGGTTTGAAGTCTTCGACCCAGGTTTGCAGGGCGCTGACCGGCAGCACATGGGGCTGGGTGGACGGCGCTTGGTTGCCGCTCACCAGTTCGGCCATGTCCAACTGGCGCATGTGCCGTTTGCGCAGGGCAGGCGAGCCGGTGATGCGGGCGGTCATGGCGTTGGTCCACAGGTGTGGGCTGTAGCCGATCCAGACTTCCTTGGCGGTATCGGGGCAGGTATCGGCCCACACCCAGCCCAGGGTGCGGCTGGAGAGGTAGCGTTCACGCAGGTGGTAGTTCTCCAGCCCTTGGTAGCGCAGTTCCTTGTAAAGGCCTGCGCCGACGTACTCATGAATGACCAGCTTTTCGCCCAGCGGGCCTTTCATGAACACGTAGACATAGCCCTGACGCAGGGCGCGGAGGGTATAGGCGGAGTGCTGCAGCGGGGCAAAGCCTTGTTCGAGGTTGAAGCCTGCGTCGGCATAGCGGTAGGCGGGGGAGTCGCCGGTGCGCGGCACGATGGCATAGCGCACTGGCAGGATGGGGATGCGTGCACTGCAGGCGGGACCAGAGGTGGCACTGCTGACGGAGGCATTGCTCATGAGAGTTCCTTGCTCAGAGAGCAGCCCTTTCAGACATTAGGCGTAGAGTGGCCTGCTCCAGTACAGAAAAGACTGAAAGATAATTGGCTGACGATTGTTGTGTAAGAAATTTCTTACTTGCTATTTTAAGTTGCAGGGATATGGATTTGCTGGGCGATAAGCGAAGTAGGATGCCTCGATTAATTATTTTTGGTCGAGGGTGAAAGTGTAATATTTTATGTGGATTTATTCGTGCTTTAGTAACGTGGGAAGTTATAACTAAGTTTGTAGGAATTGCCTTACTTAAACCGTCCTCTATCTATTCAGTTTTTGCACTTGGCCATGACGACTTGGCAAGTTCTCGGTGTGCCTCCCGAGCGACTGGCATAGCGTATGCAGTTGTTCATCGACTTCTGACGGGCAATGCTGAGGTTATTGCCCCAGGCCAGGCCACCCTCGCCGGTCGTGGGGACGGCTTTGGCGAAGCAGTTGGAGCCCACCGCAGGTGTGGCGTAGCGGGGTTTGCTGGAGCAGCCAGCGGTGAGCGCCAGGCTGAGGGCTAGCAGGGTGTTCAGCACCCAGGACTCGATTGGGCGTATCGGTTGTCTGCGCATGTGATCCCCTTGTCCGCTTGGCGGCAAATGCCTTGCAGGATATTTCATTCAAGCCAAACGGTGAACTATCGCGGCGTCAAGGGGCTCCTTTGCTAAGCGCACCCTGCGCTCAACTGATGGTACAAGCCCATCAGCCCCGGGTCACTGAATGAAAAGGAGGCACCGTGACCGCATCTGACCAAAATTTCTACCGCTGTACACCCAGCCCGCTGCACGCCTTGTTGCTGGCCGGCAGTGTGCCGTTGTTTCTGGGTGCGCTACTGAGCGATATCGCCTACTACAACAGTTATCAAATCCAGTGGAGTAACTTCGCCGCCTGGCTGATCGCCGGTGCTTTGGTGTTCTGCGGGCTGGCACTGCTCTTCGCGTTGGCCAACCTGATCCGCGCCGAGCACAAGGGCGGGCGCGCAACGCTTTACTTCGCGCTGCTGCTGGTGACCTGGCTGCTTGGGCTGGTCAATGCGTTTGAGCATGCCAAGGACGCTTGGGCAGTGATGCCGTCGGGGCTGGTGTTGTCGGTGATCGTGACCGTGCTTGCGGTAGTGGCTGCATGGACCGGCTTGAGCAACCTGCGTTCGGGAGGTGCGGCATGAAGCCTTTACATGCATTGACCCTGTTGAGCCTGACGCTGGCGCTTGGTGCCTGTGGTGGCGACGGTGAGCCGACCCAGGCCCACGGCCCAGACCCGAAGCTGCCGGAGCCGCAGCGCGGCTTGCTGCCGAGCATGAAGATTGCGCAGCCGGTTGCCTGGGGTGAACAGAAACCGACCGTGCCGGAGGGTTTCAGCGTCACGGCCATTGCCACTGACCTGAAGATTCCGCGGCAGAGCCTGGTGCTGCCCAATGGTGACATTCTGGTAGCCGAGGGCAGGGGTGGCAGTGCGGCCAAGCTCAAGCCCAAGGACGTGATTGCCAGCCAGATCAAGGCCAAGGGCAACACGCAGGTAAAGGGCGGCAACCGCCTGACCTTGCTGCGTGATGCCGACGGCGATGGCACCTATGAGGTGCAGACCGTGTTCGCGGAAAACCTCAACGCCCCCTACGGCTTGGCGTTTGCCGACGGCAAGCTGTATGTGGCCAACCAGGATGCGCTGGTGCGCTTCGACTACAAGGAAGGCCAGACCCAGGCCGAAGGCTCGCCCACCAAGGTCACCGACCTGCCGGCCGAGATCAACCACCACTGGACCAAGGCGCTGACCATCAGCCCGGATGGTCGTTACCTGTACGTGGGCATAGGCTCGAACAGCAATATCACCGAGCGCGGCCTGGAGGTCGAGATCGATCGGGCCATGGTCTGGCAGGTCGATGCCGAAACCGGTGCGCACCGGCCCTACGCCACCGGCCTGCGCAATCCGACGGCATTGACCATTCAGCCGCAGACCGGGCAGTTGTGGACGGTGGTCAACGAGCGGGATGAACTGGGCCCCGACCTGGTGCCGGATTACCTCACATCGGTGCGTGAGGGCGGCTTCTATGGTTGGCCTTACAGCTACTGGGGACAGAACGTGGATGACCGGGTGCGGCCGCAGAACCCAGGCAAGGTGGCAGCGGCGATCAAGCCGGATTACAGCCTGGGCTCGCATGTGGCTGCCCTGGGTGTCGACTTCTCGATACCGGCCATGGGGGATGGGTTTTCCGACGGTGTCTTCGTGGGCGAGCACGGCAGCTGGAACCGACCTGACCCGGTGGGCTACAAGGTGATTTTCGTGCCGTTCAGCAATGGCAAGCCTGCGGGAGAGCCGATCGACTTCGCCATGGGGTTCCGAGGTGAGGATGGCAAGACCCGTGGACGGCCGGTGGGGGTGACAGTGGACCCCCGTGGGGCGTTGATCATTGCCGATGATTTGGCGAATACGGTTTGGCGGGTGACGCGCAATCGCTGAATGAACTACCGGGGTTGCGCGATCCGCTGGGCTTGCGCGACAGCGTCTACACGGATCGCGCAGCGCTTCAGAAGCGGTAGTTGAAGCTGGCTTCCAGCGTCCGTGGTGCCCCTGGCGTAACCAGGTCCACCGAGCCGTGCGCCGAGGCATAGTAGTCACGGTCGAAGGCGTTCTTCAGGCGCAGCGCGGCATCCCACTGCGGCACGCTGTACAGCAGTGCGGCGTCGAAGGTGGTGTAGCCCGGCATCACCACTACGTTGTCGAGCGCGGTGTAGCGCTCGTCGACGTAGTTGGCACCGGCAGCCACGCGCCACTCTGGGGTCAGGGTGCGCACCAGCCAGATGTTGGCGCTGTTACGCGGCGTCAGCGTAGGGGTCTGGCCTTCATTGGCCACGCCATTGGTCTTGCTGTTCGACTTGGTGATCTCGGCATCCAGGTAGGCGTAACCGGCGTAGACTTGCCACTTGTCCGAGAGCTGCCCGCTGACGGTGGCTTCGAAACCATCGGTACGTTGCTCGCCCGCCAGTACGGTCAGGTTGGGGTTGGCCGGGTCGGCAGTCTTCATGTTGGTGCGCTCAAGGCGGAACACCGCAGCGGTCAGCGACAGGCGGCTGTCGAGCAGGTCCCATTTGGCGCCGATTTCATAGTTGGTGGTTTCTTCCGGCTCCAGATGCTGGTTGGTCGGGCTGACCGCGAACACTTCGCCCGAAGGCTGGTAGCTGCGGCTGACCGACACGTAGTAGGACTGGATGGTGTCCGGCTGATAGACCAGGCCGGCGCGCGGGCTCCAGGTCTTGTCGGTGCGGTCGAGGTCGACGTTCTGCACGCGGTCGTCGTCGTACTCCTGGCCGAAGATGTCATAACGCACACCCACCAGGGCCTTCCAGTGCTCGTTAAGCTCGATCATGTCCTGCAGGTACAAACCGGTGGTCTGCTGGAAGTTGGTGCCTTTGGACGACAGGTTGGCGGCATGGTCTGGCACCGGCACCAGGGCGTCGCGGTACACCGGCACCTGGGCCACATTGTTTTGGCTCAGCACGCGCTGGTACTTGTCCTGCAAGCCCACTTCCACGCCATACAGCAGGTTGTGCTGCATGCCGGCCACTTGCGCCTGCTGCTTGAGTTCGGTCTGGTTGAATACACCGTACTCGTCACGGGCAACGTTGCCACGGTTGAGCTTGACCAGCAATTCGCCGTTGGGCGCAGTGACGAAGCGTGTCGGGCTGCTGTCGGCCAGGGTGTTGTTGCGGTCCAGGTCGTAGCGGTAGTAACGGCTGGTGTTGGTCAGCGTGAAGCTGTCGTTGATGCGGTAGTCCAGGCTGGCGGTCAGCGAGAACACCTCGCTGCGGGCGTAGTCCTGGTCGGCATCGCCAGAGCCGAAGCGCTTGTCGCGATCGACATCCACCGGGCGGTTGCCCAGGGCCGGGATGCCGAAGTCGATCAGGCGCTTGTCGTACAGGTAGGTGGCGCCCAGGTTCAGTTCCAGGTCGTCCGAGAGGCGGAAGTAGGCCGACGGCGCGATGGCCTTGCGGTCGATATAGCCATCGTCGCGGAAGGTGTCGCTGTCTTCGAAGGCGCCGGTTACGCGGTAGGCCTGGTTGCTTTGCGGGTCGGCCCAACCGGTGTCGAACTGCGTGCGGCGTTTGCCTTCGCTGTCGAAGCTCATGCCCACTTCGCGCTTGGGCGTGAAGCTTGGCTTCTTGCTGATGCTGTTGATCAGCCCGCCAGAAGAACCACGGCCATACAGCACGGCGGCTGGGCCCTTGATCACCTCGACACGCTCGACGTTGGACAGGTCACGGAAGTACAGGGCATCGTCGCGCACGCCGTCGATGTACATGTCGCCAATGGCGCTGAAGCCGCGGATGGTCACCTGGTCGCGCTGGCCGTCGCCGTTGGACAGGCCGATGCCGGGCACGTTCTTCAGCACGTCCTCCATGGACTGCGCGCCCTGATCCTTGATTACGCTTTCGGGCACGACGTTGACGGTTTGCGGGATATCACGCAGCGGCGCGTCGATCTTCATGGCGCTGCGGCTTTCACTGGCCTTGTAGCTTTGCTGCTCGTAGGCGCTGGTGACGGCAGTGGCGGGCAGGGCGAGGCTACCCTGCGCTTGGGTTTGAACGGCAGCGTGAACAGCAGGCACAACCAGCAGGCCCAGCATGGAAATGGATGCTGGGGCAACGGACCTTTTTGCCATTACAGGTGACTCTTTGTTGTTTTCGAGGTCACGAATAGTAATGATTTGTAAATGTAAAGCAAGTGTAAAGAGTTCGCATTTGCTATTACAAGCGTGGGGTGGCGAGAAGGAGGCGAAACCGGTCGCAGCGGATGTGTGCGGGCAGGGTGGTGGGCAACGTCTATGCTTGTTGGCGCGTGAGCCTTTCGCGCCCTTTTTTGGTCTTGATCACATGGAAGCAGGCCTATGAACCCGATTCGTTCTCTCGCTCGTGCAGTTGCCTTGGCCACACTGGTTTCCGCTGCCAGCCTCACGGCACACGCTGCTGATATCCCGATTGCCAGCGAGGCACTGGAAAGCCACGTCACCACGCAAGTCACAGCCATCGACCTGGCCAACCGCCAGGTGACGGTGAAGGGCCCTGATAACAAGAAGGATGTGACGTTCCAGCTCACGGAAAAGGCCAAGGCCCTGCCTAATCTCAAAGTGGGCGACCAGGTCGACATCTTCGTCACCCGTGCCGTGGCTTATGTGCTCAACACCAATGTGGGTGGGGCGCCGAAGGCCAGTGAGGAGTCGGGGACCATTCGCGCCACTGCGCAAAACCCCAACCCGGGTGGCGAGGCATTCCGCCAGGTCAGGGTCACTTCGCAGATCAAGAAGATCGACCTCAAGCAGCATGAGGTGAGCCTGCTGCCACCAGAGGGCAAGCTGCAGGTCGTCAAGGTCGAGAACCCAGACCTGCAGGCGCGCATGAAGAACCTCAAGGTTGGCCAGACGGTCGACGCGATCTACACCGAAGTGCTGCGCATTGAAACCTCGCGCTGAGCATTCATCGAGGTAGGCTGCGGGTTGCCCGTGTATGTATCCGTCGTGATGCCTTGCATGACGGCGGATGGCGCACGAACAGCTGGATCACCCAATCCGGGCGGGTCTTGCTGGCGTCATTGAGCCAGTTGGCGACCGAGTCCTGAGCGTATTTGTCAGCTTCTGCCAGGCGCGGTACCAGCAGCGGCTCAGCCGCTTCAGGCGTTTGCTTGAGTGCGTTGATGTGCTCGCACCACACCCCACGTGGGCGTAGCACCTCGATGCAGAAGCGCCTTACCAGCGGGTTCAGGTCGCCGGCGTAAGGCCCGAGCAGTGCGAGGGCTGCGTCCAGTTCTTGGGCCAGGCGTGGGCGCAAGGCCATCCACGCCCACTCGCGTACGCCAAAATGCTCATCGCGAGCGAATCGCAACTGTGCCAGCAGTGCAGGCTCCAGCAGTTGCGTGCGCGATAAATGCGCTTGGGCGAAGGCCGCCCAGCTGCGCACGGTATCGGAAGCATGCGAGCTGCACTGCGCCAGCACTTGCTCGCGCATCGGCGAGGCGGCCTGCTCCAACCATTGCCCCAGCGCCAGCCCGATGGCTGCGATCTTCTTCGACAGGCCCAACGAGGCTGTGTCTTCAGCGCAGGCGGTCAAATCGTCGATGAGCGTGGCTGGCAGCAGGGTGGCCAACGAGCCGACCAGGGCTCTCTGGTCCACCGCCAGGCATTCGGCGAGGTTGCGGGTTGGTAACTGCCCTAGATCAAGCAGGGTTTTGCGTTCATCTGTCATCGAATGTGTTCCATCACATCAGCTTTAGGTTTGCTCGTAGCGAGGCCCTTGGGTGTCGCGACGGGACAGGAGCCTAGCTCAATAGGTAGAGAACGTATCTATTCATGCGCCTGGCGAATAGTGTGCGTGCATGTTTTCGATTTCCATAAGTTTGGGGAATTTTCGATCATGGCGTGAATATTGGTCAGCGATGAGGATTGCCATGTTCAGTAAAACCCTGTGTCTTCTGGTGCTTCCCTTTGCCCTGGCGTTGCTAGCCGGGGCAGTTTTGCCGTTCCAGGCCGCAGGTAATGCCGCCGTCGGCCGGGCGTTGGGGCACTGGCTGTGGGGGGCATTCACGTCGTTGACGGTGAGTTCGCTGGTGGTTGTCGCCGCGCTGTTGATCCTCAGAGTGCCAGTGCCAGACCTAGACAAGGCCCTGCAGGGGCCATGGTGGCTTTGGGTCGGGGGAGTGCTGGGGGCGATGTATGTGGCCGGTGCCGCAGCACTTACTCCCAAACTGGGCGCGGCGGGGTTCCTGGTGCTGGTGGTGGCCGGGCAGATCATCACAGCGGTGCTCGCCGACCACTTCGGGGTAATGGGGCTGGGCGGTAAGCCGCTCAGCCTGGCCAGGGTAGCGGGTGTAGTGCTAATCCTGTGCGGTGTGCTGCTGGTGCAGGGTACATGGGCGCCGGCGCCATCGGCCGATTCCACGGTACCGGTGAAGCAGCAGGAAAACTGATCAGCGCCCTGGCTGGCTGCAGGCCCACACGGTTTCGCGCAGCCAGCGGTGCCCAGGGTCGCTGTCCTTGCGGCTGTGCCAGGCCTGCTGGTAGTCGAATGAGGGAATAGCCAGTGGCGGCGTGAACTGGCGCAGTGTCTTGTGTTGGCGTAACGACCCTACAGCGCGGCTGGCCACCGTCAGGATCAGATCGGTGCCAGCCAGCACTTCGACTGCCGCGCTCCAGTGTGGCAAGGCCAAGGCAATACGACGGCGCAGGCCTTGGGCGGCCAGTGCACGCTCGATTTCATCGAAGGCATCCGGGCGCATGGCCATCAACACATGCGGGCGTGCCAGCCAGTCTTCCAGGGCCAGATCACCGCGAGGGGGCAATACCTGGCGATCGGCAACACTGATGAAACGGTCGGCAAACAGGGGCTGGGCGGTGATGTCCTGGGGCAGGTCTGGGAACAGGCCCAGGGCCAGGTCCAGTTCGCCGTCGAGCAACTGGGCCAGCATCGTTTCGCGGCTGGCCTGGCTGATGGCCAGGTCCACCCCGGGTGCTACCTGGCGCAGATGGCGTAGCAGAGGCGGCAGGATAAGGCGCGAGGAATAGTCAGACAGTGACAGCCGGAAACGGCGCTGGGCCCTGGCGGGTTCGAACAACGGGGTAGCCAGCAGGCCGTTGAGGTTGCCCAGGGCATCTTGCAGGGGTTGGGCCAGCGACTGGGCGCGGGCGCTGAGGGCCATGCCGCCGCCTTGGCGTACCAGCAACGGGTCGTCGAAGTGTTTACGCAACTGCGCCAGGGCGTGGCTGACTGCCGGTTGACTGCGGTGCAGGCGCAGCGCGGCGCGGGTCACGTGCTTTTCGCTGAGCAGGGCGTGCAAGGCGAGCAGTAGGTTGAGGTCGATCTTGCGCAGCTCATCCATGGAGTGAATGATCCTGTAAGAATTTAAAGGCGTGAATCAGCTTAACAAATGATGTGGCCACATGGCCCCCACAAAGGGCTGCGCCGACCTGTCTAGCGTTATACTCCCCGTCCGTTTTACTGTTATCCGAGTATTCCGATGGGTCTTTCCGCAACTGCCACACCCGAACCGCGTCGCCTTGGCGCACCTATTATCGCCATGACCTTGCTGCTGGCTGGCGCCTGGTTCCTCAACTTCAATGCCGGCTTCAAGCAGGTTTTGTTGCTGGTGGTCGGCGCCGCGCTTGGTCTGACGCTGTATCACGCCGCCTTCGGTTTCACTTCGGCCTGGCGAGTGTTCATCAACGAGCGACGTGGCGCAGGCCTGCGCGCACAGATGGTCATGCTGACCTTGGCCGTGCTGCTGTTCTTCCCGGCGCTTTCGGCAGGTAGCCTGTTCGGTAACCCGGTCACCGGTCTGGTAGCCCGGCGGGTGTCTCTGTGGTGTTCGGGGCGTTCATTTTCGGCATCGGCATGCAGCTGGGCGGCGGTTGCGCATCGGGCACGCTGTTCACCGTAGGGGGTGGTAATGCGCGCATGCTGGTAACCCTGCTGTTCTTCATCATCGGCTCGGTCAGCGCTACCCATCATGCTGATTGGTGGTTCGCCTTGCCGTCGTTCCCGGCCACCTCGATCGTGCAAACCTGGGGGGTAGGGCCTGCGCTGTTGGTTAGCCTGGCGGTATTCGGGTTGATCGCCTGGGCTACCGTGGTGCTGGAAAAACGCCGGCATGGCGCGCTTGAGGCGCCGGTTGCCAGCGAACACCAGGGCCTGCGCCGCTTCCTGCGTGGTCCTTGGCCATTGCTGTGGGGCGCTGTCGCCCTGGCCTTGTTGAACTACGCGACCTTGGCGCTGGCGGGGCGGCCATGGGGCATTACCTCGGCGTTCGCCCTGTGGGGGGCTAAGGTGCTCAACGGGTTGGGTGTGGATGTCGGCAGTTGGGTGTTCTGGCAGGCTCCGGCCAATGCCAAGGCCTTGGCGGCGCCGTTGTGGCAGGACATCACCACAGTGATGGACCTGGGCATCGTGCTGGGGGCGTTGCTGGCGGCGGGCCTGGCCGGGCGCTTTGCGCCAAGCCTGAAGATCCCGCTGCCGTCGCTGGTGGCCGCAGTGATTGGCGGCCTGCTGCTGGGCTACGGTTCGCGCCTGGCGTACGGGTGCAACATCGGTGCGTATTTCAGCGGTATCGCCTCGGGCAGCGTGCATGGCTGGCTGTGGCTGGTGGCGGCCTATGCTGGCAACCTGGTCGGCGTGCGCCTGCGCCCGCTGTTTTTCGCTGGTGAGCGGCGCCCTGCGGTACTGGGCGGGTGCTGAAGCACTGATTTGATTGCTGCAAGGGGTGCAGAAATCATCTGCACCTCGCCTGATTGTTCAACGTTTCCTACCTGATTAGCCTGATTCGAACACTCATCCAGCAGGATTCGATCATGGTTACCCGCATCATTCTCAATGGCACCGGCACTGCCGATGTCATGCAGCTCGAACACATGGCGGTGCAAACTCCAGGGCCTGGGCAGGTCTGGCTGGAACAGACAGCCATGGGTGTGAACCCGCTGGACGTGTTGCAGCGCAAGGGTGGGGCAGGGCTGGCATTGCCGTCAGGCCTGGGGCTGGAAGGTGCAGGTAGGGTCACTGCCCTCGGCGATGGGGTTCGCAACGTGCAGGTCGGCGACCGGGTCGCCTATGCGATGGGGCCGGTCGGCGCTTATGCCAGCGGCCGGCTGTTCCCGGCCGAACGGCTGGTCAAGCTGCCGCCGCAGCTGGAGGACGAAGCCGCCGCAGCGGTGCTGTTCAAGGGCATTACGGCGCAATACTTGTTGAAAACCACCTTTGCCGTGGGGCCGGGTACACAAGTGCTGCTATACGGCGCAGCCGGTGCCTTGGGCCAGCTGATGGCACCTTGGGCGCGGCACCTGGGGGCGACGGTGATCGGCGTGGTGTCGCGCCCGCAAAGTGTGGCGAGGGCACAGGCAGCAGGCTGCCAGCATGTGCTGGTGTTCGACGCGGCAACCTTGGCCAGCCAGGTGCGCAAGCTGACCCAAGGGCAAGGGGTGGATGTGGTGTATGACTGCGTGGGCAAGGTGTCGCTGGAGGCTTCGCTGGACAGCCTGCGAGTGCGCGGCCTGTTGGTGTCGTTCGGTGGCACCTCCGGTGCACCGGCGGCTATCGAGGTGGCCACGCTCAATGCCAAGGGCTCGTTGTACCTGACCCGGCCGTCGTTAGCGGCCCACACCCGCACGGTCGAGGAGTACCAGCAGCGTGCGGCCGATGTGCTGACGGCCGTCGCCGAGGGTATCATCCAGCCTCGGGTGTGGCGTCGCTACCCGCTGGCTGACGCAGCCAAGGCCCACGGGGACCTGGAGCAAGGGCGGTCGGAGGGCGCGTTGGTACTGACTGCCTGATGCCCGATCCTTGACCCCACTGCCCTGAGCCGAGCCTTGCCATGGATGCCTTCGACAGCCGCCGCGCCGATGAACTTGCCACTTTGCTGGCCTTGCATGAGCAGGGCTCGTTTGCTGCTGCCGGGCGACAACTGGAGCGCCACCCCACGGTGCTGTCGAAACGCCTGAGCTCACTGGAAACGCGGCTGGGCATTCGCCTGGTGGAGCGCAGCACGCGGCAGTTGCGCTTTACCGATGAGGGACAGCGGCTGGTAGCCAAGGTACGCGAGGCAAGCCGGCTGATTGCCGAAGCGGAGCAGGAGGCTGCCGAAGGCGCTGCAACGGTGCGTGGGCGCCTGCGTCTGGCGTTACCGGCTGCCATGGGCAGGCGCTGGTTAAGCGGGATGCTTGCCGACTTTGTGCTGGCCTACCCGCAAGTGACGGTGGAGACCGAGTACGCCGACCGTTTCGTTGACCTGATCGGCGAGGGCTTCGACGCCGCGATTCGCATTGGTGAGCTAGCGGACAATCGACTGGTGGCGAGGAAATTATGCGATCACGTACGCATCCTGTGCGCATCGCCTCAGTACCTCGCTCGGCATGGGGTGCCTGCGGAGCCGGAACAATTGCCTGAGCATAATTGTTTAGGTTTCAGTGGTTTACGATCATTTCCTGAATGGCGCCTGAAGAGCGGCGCGCATCAGGTAAACGTCAAGGTTACCGGTAGCCTGCGCAGCAATGACAACGAAGCGCTGCTGGAGGCAGCGCGCCGCGGTGTAGGAATTTTGGCGGGTGGCGACTGGCTGATGGGCGAGGACCTGGCCAGCGGCAACCTAGTACGGGTGCTGCCGCAATGGCAATTGGACGTGGCGGCGGGCATCTACCTGGTGCGACCCACCGCACGCCTGAATACAGCGGCCCTGGGCGCCTTCAAGGCCTGGCTGGAGGACCGTTTCAAGGGCGGCGCCCCTTGGCGGCCCTGAAACGGTCTTTGTAGGCGCAGCATAAGGTTACGCCTACATGACTTTATGTTTAGTTAATAACTTATTGATAAATAAGTAATTATCTTTTTGCTACAGCATGCTGAACACACTGCTCGTAGTAGGTCTGCTTGATCGCGGCAGGCTTGAGTCGCGAGCGGCTATTGTAGGTCTGCTCGGTAATGCCAAAGGCGGTCATGCGCATCCACGGCTTGGGGAATTTGCGTACCTGCAGCTTCTTGCGCGTGGCATACAGGGTTACCCCGGAAAGCTTGGCCTGCTGGGCCTCGGCGGCTATCTGCGCACCCCAGCCGCAGGTGTGGCGATCGTTCTGGCTCAGTGCGCGGGCCTGGGCGCTGAAAGCGAGCGTGGCCAGCAGGCAGCCGGCCATCGTTGCTAGAAGTACTCGCATGTTGCTGTCCTAAGCGTCTGAAAGGAAAAAGAGTTTGCCTTCACTTTCAGTGGCTGGGGGCCAGCAATTTGCCGTCAGAATATGGCCATGCGCAGCGGGCTGGCAGCAGGCTTGCGCAGGCTGATCCACGCCAGGCTGGCGACCCAGATCACCGACACACCATAGTTCAGGCGCTGATACAGGCCGAACAGCTGGCCGCTTTGGGCCGCCTGGCCCATCAGTATGACGGTGACGATCGCCAGCACTACACAGACCAGAGAAAACAGCGCAAATGCAGGCGAGCCAGCAATGCGGCTGCCCTGCCATGCCCAGAGGGCGCTGGCAACGGTCAGGGAGAGGAACATCAGCAAGCCGGACAGGTTATGCAGTTGCTGGGCGGTGGATGGCTGTGTCGGTGCGCAACCCTGATCGCAAGGGAACCACCCGGTTCCCAGGCTGCCGATGCCATGCAGCAACACCAGGCCGGCACTCAGCAGCGCCAGCTTCGAGCCACGCCAGCGTCGGGCGAGGCCCCAGGCAAACAGGCCGAACAACCCGGCCAAGGGAAAATTGTTGAGCAGTGGCGACCAGCTGTGGGTTGGCGAGCCTGTCGCACCCAGCTGGCTCATGGCCTGTTGCAGGTGGTCGTAGCCGGGGTACGCCAGGGCGGTGAGCCATACCCCTGCCAACAGCCAGAGGGGTATCAGCAGGCCGCTGCCGAGCAACAGGCGGTCGAGGGTTTTCATGCTGCGGTGTCCTTCCATGGATGAGTGAGCGTGAGGGCGCACAGTACAGGCTTGCGCGGGGCTTGAGCCAGTGCTTCTGTGGGTTTTTCCTGGGCTGGGGGCCTGCAAAGGTGAGCAATAAATACCGCACCGGGTGTATGTGATCGTACAACCGCTTGCGCTATGATGAGCGCTGTCTTTCAAGGTGAAATACAGGGCAATGACAGAGCAGCAGGTACAGGCAAGGACCCGGCGCAAGCCGCGCAGTCTGGCCCAGGAACTGGTCACAGTGCTGACCGAGCGCATTCGCAGTGGCCAGCTCAAGCGCGGCGACAAGCTGCCGACCGAATCGCAGATCATGGCCGAAGAGGGCGTCAGCCGCACCGTGGTGCGTGAGGCGATCTCGCGGCTGCAGGCTGCCGGGCAGGTAGAGACCCGTCATGGCATCGGCACCTTCGTGCTGGATGCACCGGCAACCGGGGGCTTTCGCATCGACCCGGCCACTGTGGTCACCCTGCGCGAAGTGCTGGCGGTGCTGGAGTTGCGCATTGCCCTGGAGATCGAGTCCGCTGGGCTGGCGGCGCAGCGACGCAGTGATGAAGCGCTGGCTGGTATGCGGGCGGCGCTGGACGAACTCAACGAAGGGGCCGCCCATGCCACTGATGCGGTGTCGGCGGACTTCCAGTTCCACCTGCGCATCGCCCAGGCCAGCGGTAACCACTACTTCGCCGATATCATCAACCACCTGGGTACCAGTATCATTCCGCGCACCCGGCTGAATTCGGCGCGGCTGGCCCATGATGATCAGGCGCATTACATGAGCCGGTTGATGCATGAGCACGAGGCGATCTATGAAGCGATTGCCCGGCAGGACAGCGAAGGGGCGAAGATGGCCATGCGTATGCACCTGAGCAACAGCCGCGAGCGCTTGCGTCAGGCGCATGAGGCGGCTGAGGCACAAGGGGCCTGAGCCATTTGTCGCCGGTACAGCCAAAAGAAAGCCCCGCCATGTGCGGGGCTTTCTTGTTTCAGGCAACCCGTCAGATCACCTCCTCGCTCCATTGCCCGTTCACCAGCCGACGCAGCCCCAGCGGGTTGCCATCGCGCAGTGCTTCGGGCAGCAACGCCTGCGGATAGTTCTGGTAGCACACTGGGCGCAGGAAGCGGTCGATGGCCAAGGTGCCGACCGAGGTGCCACGCGCATCCGAGGTCGCAGGGTAAGGCCCGCCGTGAACCATGGCATCACACACTTCGACACCGGTCGGGTAGCCATTGATCAGGATCCGCCCGACTTTCTCCTCAAGCAGTGGCACCAACCAGGCGTAGGCCTCGAAATCTTCCGCTTCGCCGATCAGGGTAGCGGTCAACTGGCCACGCAGGCCGAGCAGGGCGGCGCGCAGTTGTTCGTCGTCCTGCACTGCTACGGCCACGGTGGTGGGGCCGAACACTTCTTCCTGCAGCAGCGGGTCAGACTGGACCAGCAGGCCTGCATCGGCCTTGAACAGCTGGGCGCGGGCCTGGCTGCCTTCCTGCTTCTGGCCGGCCAGGTGCTGGATTCCACTATGGGCATGCAGGTGCTCCAGGCCGCCAACGTAGCTGCGCAGGCCTCCCGCGTTGAGCATGGTTTGCCCGGCCTGTTGGTCCAGATGCTGGCCAAGGTCGGCCAGTAACTGGTTGTACTGCGGCGACTGCAGCCCGATCACCAGGCCCGGGTTGGTGCAGAACTGCCCGGCACCCATGCACACAGAGCCGGCCAGTTCGCGAGCAATGGCCTCGCCACGCTTGGCCAGGGCGCCCGGCAGGATGATGACCGGGTTGATGCTGGACATCTCGGCGAACACCGGGATTGGCTGCGGGCGCTCGGCGGCCATGCGGCACAGAGCGTCACCGCCTTTCAGCGAGCCGGTGAAGCCAACGGCCTGGATGGCTGGGTGCTTGACCAGCCACTCGCCCACGCCGCCTCCGAATACCATGTTGAACACGCCTTTGGGCATGCCGGTACGTTCGGCGGCGCGCACGATGGCGCAAGCAACCAGGTCGGCGGTGGCCATGTGGCCGCTGTGAGCCTTGAACACCACCGGGCAGCCGGCGGCCAGGGCTGCGGCGGTATCACCGCCAGCGGTGGAGAAGGCCAGCGGGAAGTTGCTGGCGCCAAACACAGCGACCGGGCCGACACCGATGCGCATCTGGCGCAGGTCTACGCGTGGCAGGGGTTGGCGTGCGGGCAGTGCCAGGTCGATGCGCGCGCCGAGGAAGTCGCCGCGACGCAGTACCTGGGCGAACAGGCGCATCTGCCCACTGGTGCGGCCGCGCTCGCCCTGGATACGGGCGGCGGGCAGGGCTGTTTCGCGGCAGACGATGGCGACGAAGGCATCGTCCAGTTCGTCCAGTTCGTCCAGTTCGGCGGCGATGGCGTCGAGAAACTCGGCACGACGTGCCGGGGCCAGTTGGCGGAATTCGGCGAAGGCGGCGGCGGCGGCGCTGGCGGCCTGGTCCACTTCGGCCTCGGTAGCTTGGGCGAAGCTGAAGGGCAGGGCTTCGCCAGTGCTGGCGTCCAGGCTCTGCAGGCGCTGAGAACCAGCGGCACTGCGCTGACCGGCGATGAAGTTGTGGCCGAGGATTTCAGGCATGGGGTGCTCCTGTAGGTTGAAAGAAAATCTGGCGGGTTGTCGCATGACCTGTGGGAGCGGGCATGCCCGCTCCCACAGCATGCCCTCGGCATCAGGTAATCGGTGCCGGGTTGAACAGGGTGATGTCGTTGTGTAGCCGGTGCTGCTCGGCCCAGGTCTGCTTGCGGCCGCTGGCCACGTCCAGGTAGTAATGGAACAGTTCCCAGCCCAGCTCTTCGATGGTCGAACGGCCTGTGGCGATGCGCCCGGCGTCGATATCGATCAGGTCGGGCCAACGCTGGGCCAGTTCGGTGCGCGTGCACACCTTGACCACGGGTGCCATGGCCAGCCCGTAAGGGGTGCCTCGGCCTGTGGTGAACACATGCAGGTTCATGCCGGCGGCCAGTTGCAAAGTGCCGCAGACGAAGTCGCTGGCCGGGGTGGCGCAGAAGATCAGGCCCTTGCGCGTTACCCGCTCGCCTGGGCCAAGCACGCCCTGGATAGCGCCGCTGCCCGACTTGACGATCGACCCAGGGATTTCTCGACGATATTGGACAGGCCACCTTTCTTGTTGCCCGGCGTCGTGTTGGCACTGCGGTCGGCGGCCCCTTGCTGCAGGTAGCGGTCGTACCAGTCCATTTCGCGCACCAGGGCATCGGCAACGTCCTGGTTTTGCGCGCGCGAGGTCAGCATGTAGATGGCGTCTCGTACCTCGGTCACTTCCGAGAACAGCACCGTAGCACCGGCACGTACCAGCAAGTCTGCGGCGTAGCCCAGCGCAGGGTTGGCGGTGATGCCCGAGAAGGCATCGCTGCCACCGCACTGCATGCCGAGGATCAACTCGCTGGCCGGTACGGTTTCGCGGCGGCGCTGGTCGAGCTTCTTGAGGCGGGTTTCGGCCAGCTCCATGATTTGCTCGATCATTTCCACAAAGCCCAGGCTGGCGTCCTGCAGGCGGTACAACCATGGCTCGCTGAGGTCTACCGACGGGTCGTTGTCGTGCATCACCTGGCCGGCCTGCAGCTTTTCGCAGCCGAGGCTGATGACCAATGCCTCGCCACCCAGGTTGGGGTTGCGGGCCAGGTTGCGCACGGTGCGGATCGGGATGTAGGCGTCGCGAGCGTTGATGGCCACGCCGCAGCCGTAGCTGTGGGTGATGGCTACCACGTCATCGACGTTGGGGTACTTGGGCAGCAGTTCGCTGCGAATGCGCTTGACCGCATGCTCCAGCACGCCGGTCACACACTGCACGGTGGTGGTGATGCCGAGGATGTTGCGGGTGCCAACGGTGCCGTCGGCATTGCGGTAGCCTTCGAACGTGAAGCCTTCGAGTGGCGGCAGCGGTTGTGGGACGGCGTCACAGCGCGGCAAGCTGTCCAGTTCCGGGGCGGCCGGCATGGCCAGTTGGCTTTCCTGCACCCAACTGCCCTGGCGTAGGTCTTCCAGCGCGTAGCCGATGATTTGCCCGTAGCGGCGCACGGGCTCGCCTTTGGCGATGGCCTTGGTTGCGACCTTGTGGCTTTGTGGCACGCCTTCGACCAAGGTCAGGCCGTCGGCGAAGTGGGCGCCTTCGCCCAGGCCGCCGTCGTTGACCACCACCACGACGTTATCGTCGTCGTGCAGGCGGACGTAGCGCGGCGAGTCGGAATGTTCGATCAACTGCATGTTTGGGCCCTACTTGTCAGGTTCTCAGGCTTTTTGTACATCTGCCCGCACCGGTTGCCCCGGGGCGGGCGTGTTCACTCAGTGGCGCGAGCTGGCCAGTTCGCCATTGGCGGCAGGCTCAGCCTGTGGCTTTGGGGCGTCGTCGCGCAGTTCGATACGCTTGATCGGGCCGACGATCACCAGGTAGCTGAACACCGCCACCAGCGCGTTGGCGCCCACGTACACCAGCGCCCATTTGAACGAGCCGGTGGCGCTGATGATGTAGCCGATCACGATAGGGGTGGTGATCGAGGCGATGTTGCCGAAGGTGTTGAACAGGCCACCGGACAGCCCGGCGATCTGTTTCGGCGAGGTGTCTGCCACCACCGCCCAACCCAGCGCGCCAATGCCTTTGCCGAAGAACGCCAGGGTCATGAAGCCAACCACCATCCACTCGGCATCGACGTAGTTGCAGAACACCATGGTGGTCGACAGCAGCAGGCCGCACACGATCGGCAGTTTGCGCGAGAAGGTCAGCGAGTTGCCACGGCGCAGCAGCCAGTCGGAGATCACGCCACCCAGCACGCCCCCAATGAAACCGCAGACCGCCGGCAGCGAGGCGATGAAGCCGGCCTTGAGAATGGTCATGCCACGTTCCTGCACCAGGTACACGGGGAACCAGGTAAGGAAGAAGTAGGTGATGGCGTTGATGCAATACTGGCCCAGGTACACGCCCAGCAGCATGCGGCTGGTCAGCAGTTGCTTGATGTAGCCCCATTTCGGGCCGTCGTTGCCGCGCTTCTGGTCCATGTCCACCAGGCCGCCGTTATGCTCGATGTGTTCGAGCTCGCTTTGGCTGATGCGTGGGTGTTGGCGCGGGTTGTGGATGGTTTTCAGCCACACCATGGAGAACACGATGCCCAGTGCACCCATGACGACAAACACGTGCTCCCAGCCGAAGCTGAACACGATCCAGCCCATTATCGGGGCGAACAGCGCCGTGGCGAAGTACTGCGCCGAGTTGAAGATGGCTGAGGCAGTGCCGCGCTCCTGAGTCGGAAACCAGGCGGCGACGATGCGTGCGTTGCCCGGGAACGACGGGGCTTCGGCGAAGCCAACCAGAAAGCGCAAGGTGAAGAGGGTGACAACCGCCCAGGCAACCGGCAGGCCACCGACAAAACCCTGCAACAGGGTGAACAGCGACCAGGTGAAGATGCTGAAGGCGTAGACGTTCTTGGAACCGAAGCGATCGAGCAGCCAGCCACCAGGAATCTGGCCAGCCACGTAAGCCCATCCGAAGGCGGAGAAGATATAACCGAGGGTTACGGCGTCAATGCCGAGGTCTTTCTGCAGGCTGGAGCCTGCGATGGCGATGGTAGCGCGGTCGGCATAGTTGATCGTGGTCACCAGAAAAAGCATGAACAGGATCAGGTAGCGCACATGCGTCTTTTTAGTCGCTTGCATGCTGGCAATACTCCCACTAGTTATTTTTGTGCGGGCTCACGAATTGTAACCGGAGTGGGGCTGGCCCACTCCGGGCGCGGCATCTGGCAGGCCGCGGGCAGGGCTTACTGCGGGCCCATCTTGTCCATCAGCGCGGCGAGCATCTCGTACTCTTCTGCGGTGAGGTCGGTCAGCGGGGTGCGCACGGGGCCTGCGTCGTAACCGGCAATTTTGGCGCCGGCCTTGACGATGCTCACGGCGTAGCCGGCTTTGCGGTTGCGAATGTCCAGGTACGGCAGGAAGAAATCGTCGATCAGCTTGGCCACGGCAGCGTGGTCGTCACGGGCGATGGCACTGTAGAAGTCCATGGCGGTCTTCGGCACGAAGTTGAACACCGCGGAGGAGTACACCGGCACGCCCAGGGCCTTGTAGGCAGCAGCATACACTTCGGCGGTCGGCAGGCCACCCAGGTAGCTGAAACGTTCGCCCAGGCGGCGACGGATCGACACCATCAGCTCGATATCACCCAGGCCATCCTTGTAGCCGATCAGGTTCGGGCAGCGCTCGGCCAGTTTTTCCAGCAGGTCGGCGTTCAGGCGGCAGACGTTGCGGTTGTACACCACCACGCCGATGTTCACCGATTTGCACACCGCTTCGACGTGTGCGGCGACGCCGTCCTGGCTGGCTTCGGTCAGGTAATGCGGCAGCAGCAACAGGCCCTTGGCACCCAGGCGCTCGGCTTCTTGTGCGTATTCGATGGCCTGACGGGTGGACCCACCAACACCCGCGAGGATAGGAACCGAGGTGGCGCAGGTATCGACGGCGGTCTTGATCACCTGGCTGTACTCGCTGGCGGCCAAGGAGAAGAACTCACCGGTGCCGCCAGCGGCGAACAGGGCGCTGGCGCCATACGGGGCCAGCCACTCCAGGCGCTTGATGTAGCCAGCCGGGTTGAAGTCGCCCTGGGCGTTGAAGTCGGTGACCGGGAAAGACAGCAGGCCGTGGGAGAGGATGGATTTAAGTTCTTGTGGATTCATTGTTGTTGGCATCCTGTGGCGCTTGGGTGAAGGGTGTTGTTCTGCGTTAGAGGTAAGTTATCGTACAACTTAAGCGATGACTAGCCCTCCTTGCAGAAAAATTTGTGTGCGCCGGTCTGGGGGTGGCGGCGCTCGATCTCGTAGGCGCTAGAAATGACACGGCGACCGCATGTTGGTCATCGTATCTCTTAGGTGGGGAGGGGTAAAAAACGATCGCGGAGACAGGTACAAGCCCGCCGCCCGATTCCACGGGAAGTGTTCTGGGACCAGCAGAGGGTGACCGGGGAAACGGGCGACCTTGCGCCGCCCCGCGATCAAAGCAGAGGAAACTGAATGTCAGGCAGCGTGCTGGCGCTTGACCTGCGCCTTGCGTACCTGGGCTCGGCAGGCATCGCCGAAAGCCTGGAAGATCTTGATCGAATCAGGGTTCTTCGCCGCTTGCCATTCTGGGTGCCACTGTACGGCGAACAGGAACGGCGAAATGCTCGGCGCGTGAATCGCTTCAACCAAGCCATCTTCGGCATGGGCGATAGCTTCGATACCGGCGCCGAGCTTGTGCAGGCCCTGGCCATGCAGCGAGTTGACGCGAATCTCGTCGGTACCCAGGGTGTCACGCAGCCAGCTGCCCGGCTGGATCTTCACCCCATGTACTTGGGCGTACTGCACTTCAACCGGGTCTTCCGGGTTTTCCCGGTGGTCATTGAAGCCAGGCTCGGCGTAGACCTTCTGGTAGATGTCGCCACCCAGGGCCACGTTGATTTCCTGCATGCCACGGCAAATGCCGAAGATTGGCAGGCCACGCTTGATCGCCGCCTTGACCAGTGGGATGTCGAACAGGTCGCGGTTCTGGTCCTGGCCCTTGCCTGGGGTTTCATTTTCCTGGCCATACAGGGCCGGGTCGATGTTGCTGCCAGCGCCCGTCAGGTACACGCCGTCGGCCATGTCCAGGTAGGTCTCGAGGTCTTCAATGCCGCAGCAGGTGGGCACCAGTACCGGGACGCAATCGGAAAACTCGACCAGCGGGGTGATGTATTTGTGGGTCATGACCTGATAGTCATGGCCTTTGCGCTCTTGGCTGCCCATGGTCATCAGGACGACGGGTTTGCGCAGGGAAGGTTGCTTGTTGCCAATGTTGCTGTTGGACATATGTCACCTTGGGACAGGTTCAACCTGTCGTTGTTGTGCAGGCGCACGGCGCGGGGCTCTGGGTGCTGCCTGTAGCCCCGAGCACTGCCGGCTCGTCAGAGGCGACGATTCCGGTCGGGGCATGTAGAGAGCTTGCCAGAGCCGTTCGATATGTCAAACGACGGAAGAGGGCTTTAATGCGGGGGATGCGCCGGTTTTTGGGGGCTGAAACCGATGCGGGCCTGTGGTGGCGTGGGTTTGGCGGGGGCGTTGGTCAATAATATTTAACGATGCAGTTGGGTCTTTGCAGCGGTGCAATGAGCAAGGCGCTCGAGGCAAGCGCGGTCCTTGCAGGAGCGGCCTTGTGTCGCGAAAGGGCCGCAAAGCGGCCCCGGATTTCAGCACTGATGCACATTGCTGGGGCTGCTGCGCAGCCCTTTTGCGACGCAAGGCCGTTCCCACACGCATCAGACCTCCATTCAGTGCAGTATCTGCGCCAGAAACGCCTTGGCCCGCTCGGTGCGCGGCTGGTTGAAGAACACCTGCGGCGGGCTGTCTTCGATGATCTGCCCACCCTCAAGGAACAGCACGCGCTCGGCTACCTGCCGGGCAAAGCCCATTTCGTGGGTGACGCACAGCATGGTCATGCCCGTGCCGGCCAACTGCACCAGCACATCCAGCACCTCGGCGACCATTTCCGGGTCCAGCGCCGAAGTAGGCTCGTCGAACAGCATGATCCGTGGCTTCATGCACAGCGCCCGGGCGATGGCCACGCGCTGCTGCTGGCCACCGGACAACTGGCTGGGGTACTTGTGCGCCTGGCTTTCGATGCCGACCTTGCTCAGGTACATGCGTGCCCGCTCCTCGGCGTCCTTGCGTGACAGCCCGCGCACGCTGGTGGGGGCCAGCAGGCAGTTGTCGAGCACGCTCATGTGTGGAAACAAGTTGAAATGCTGGAACACCATGCCGATGTCGCTGCGCACCTGCGCGGCCTCGCGCGTGGTGGCTGACAGGTCGATGCCATCCACCTGGATGCTGCCCTGCTGGGCAATCTCCAGGCGGTTGATGCAGCGGATCAGGGTCGACTTGCCCGAGCCGGAGGGCCCGCACAGCACGATGCGTTCGCCTTCGCGCACCTGCAGGTCAATGTCACGCAGCACGTGGAAGGCGCCGTAATGCTTGTTCAGGCCTTCGATACGGATCAGCACCGGGCGCGGGTCGGGTTCGGGGGCAAGGGTGGCAAGGCTCAGTGGTGCGGTCATGTTGTTTTTCTCCCGCGTGGGTTCAGTCGAAACGGGTCGCGCTGTAGGGCGCGGGGTCGGTGAAGGGGCGCTCGCCAGTGAGCAGTTCGGCCAATAGCCGGCCGCTGACCGGGCCCAGGGTGAGGCCGTGGTGGGCGTGGCCAAAGTTGAACCACAGCCCCGGGTGGCGCGGTGCCGGGCCGATCACCGGGCGCATGTCGGGCAGGCACGGGCGACGGCCCAGCCATGGGGTGTCGTCCAGCCGCTCGCCGAGGGCCGGGAACAGCTTGCGCGCCAAGGCTTCGCAACGGCCCAGCTGGATCTGGTTGCCAGGCGCCCCGGCTGCGTCGAACTCGATGCCGGTGGTCAGGCGTACACCGCGCGCCATCGGCGCCAGCACGTAGCCGCCCTGGGTATCGCAGATCGAGTGCTCCAACTGTGCGCCGTCGCGGGTGCTGTAGTGCATGTGGTAGCCACGTTTGATCGCCAGCGGAATCTGATAGCCCAGGCCGCTGAACAGGTCCGCCGACTGCGGGCCGAGGCAGGCCACCACCTCGTCGGCGGTAACCGGGCCACGACGGCTTTCTACCCGCCACTGGCCGTTGGCTTGGCGCAGGCTGCGCGCATCGCCATGCAGGAACTGCCCGCCGCGCTGCAGGAACAGCGCGGCATAGCCACGGGTGAGGGCGCCGGGGTTGTTCACGGTCTTTGGGTCGAGCCAATGAATGCCACCGACCACGGTGGCGTCCAACTGGTGCTCGCGTGCCTGCAGTTGCCCGCATTCGAGTATCTCGAACTGCAAGCCGTAGCGGCTCAGGCCCTTGGCGTCAGTTTTGGCCTGCTCGAACAGCGCAGGGTCGCGGAACACTTCGATCCAGCCTTTGGCCTGCACCAGCCCTTCAAGGCCGGCCGCTTCGATCAGCGCGTCGTGTTCTTCGACGCAGCGTTGTACCAGCGGCAGCATATCGGCGGCGGCCCCGGCCAGGCGGCCGGGCGCCGACTGGCGCCAGTAGCGCCACAGCCACGGTGCGACCTTGGGCAGGTGCGCCAGGCTGTAGCGCACATCGGGCTGGCGGTTCAGGCCATAGCGCAGCAGCGCGCCCAGTTGCCGGGGGAAGGCGTAGGGGATGACGCTGGAGCGCTCGATCAGCCCGGCGTTGCCGTGGCTGGTGCCGCTGCCCGGTTCGTCGCGGTCGATCAGAATCACCTGGCGCCCGCGGGCCTGCAGGTGCAGGGCGGTGCTGACGCCGACGATACCGGCGCCGAGGACAAGGGTCTGGCAATGCATGGAACGTATCCTTCGGTCAGTTCAGGTGGCGGCCCAAGCGGCCTTCCAAGTGTTTCAGCAGGCGCCTTACCAGCTCGACGATCACCAGGTAGAGCACGGCCGCCCACAGGTAGATCTGAAAGTCGAAACTGCGCGAGAAGGCCAGTTTGGTCACGCCCATCAGGTCGTAGATGGTCACCAGCGAGGCAATCGCGCTGGCCTTGATCATCAGGATCAGTTCGTTGCCCAGTGGGCCGATGGCCACGAGCAGCGACTGCGGCAAGATCACCTTGAAGAAGGTGGTCGAGCGTTTCAGGTTCAGCGCCCGTGCCGCCTCATGCTGGCCGGGCGCAACGGCCATCAGGCTGCCGCGGAAGATCTCGGCTTGATAGGCGGCGGTGTTCAGGGTGAACGCCAGCAAGGTGCAGAACCACGCCTCGCGGAAGAACCACCACAGGCCGACGTCCTGCCAGAAGCCCTTGAGCGAGCCCAGCCCGTAATACAGCAGGAACAGCTGCGCCAGCAGTGGCGAGCCGCGGAAGAAGTACACGTAACCGGCGGCCATGCGCTGCAGCACCAGGCTGCGCGACATGCGTGCCAGGGCCAGCAGCAGGCCGAGCACGGCGCCCAGGGTGAAGGAAATGGCCACCAGTTTGGCAGTTACCAGCAAACCGTCGAGAAAGCGTGGGCCGTAGCGCTCCAGCAGGTCGGGGTCGAGTACCAGCGCCAGCAGTTGATCGAGGCTCATGCGCGTGCTCCTAGCAGGTGGCGGTTGCTACGCCGTTCGATGTAGGCGAACACGCGCCCGGACAGTGCCGCGAACAGCAGGTAACCCAGGCAGGCGACGCCGTAGAAGAACATCGGCTCCTTGGTCACGCTGACCGCCAGGTTGGTCTGGCGCATCAGGTCGACCAGTGAGATGGTCGACACCAGCGAGGTGTCCTTGAGCAGCGACAGCCAATTGTTGGAAAGGCCGGGCAGGGCGATGCGGGTCAGTTGTGGCAGCAGCACCTTGAAGAACCCGGTGCGCTTGCTCAGGCCCAAGGCCGAGCAGGCTTCCAGCTGGCCCTTGGGCAGGGTCTTGAAGGCCGCCAGCCAGATCTCGCTGGAAAACGCGGCAAATACCAGGCTGAAGGCAATCATCGCGGCGAGGAAGGTGTTGATCAGGAATTCACCCTCGTAGCCCATGGCGGCGAGGATCTTCTGCGCGGCGATCTGGCAGCCGTAATAGATGATCAGCAAGGTCAGCAGCTCGGGCAGGCCGCGAAACACGGTTGAAAAGGTAGTGGCCCAGGCCCGTGGCAGGCGCTTGCGCGAGCGCGCCGCCAGGGCGACCACCAGGCCCAGTGGCAGGCCGATGGGCAGGCAGGCCAGGGCCAGGGAAACGGTAACCAGCGCGCCGGCCAGCAACGCCTGGCCCCAGCCTCCGCTGGCGAAGGACAGCAAGGACAATTGATCGAGCATGACGAACCCCTAAGATGGGCAACGCGGTCTCTTTGTAGGAGCGGCCTTGTGTCGCGATAGGGGTGCGTAGCGCCCCCACATTTTCAGCTTCGCCGCGAAGAACGCCGGGGCCGCTTTGCGGCCCTATCGCGACACAAGGCCGCTCCTACAGGGATTGCGCAGTTTCCTGAAGATCAGTTGTAGATATCGAAAGCAAAGTACTTGCTGGCGATCTTCTGGTAGGTGCCGTTGGCCACGATCTGTTGTAGCGCGGTGTTCAGGCGCTGGCGCAGGGCTTCGTCGTCCTTGCGCACGGCAATGGCGGCATCGGCCTTGGTGTCGGCCACATCGCCGAGGATCTTGCAGCAGTCCCCGCCGTTCTTGCTCATCCACTCGTGCAGCGGGAATTTGTCGGCAATCACGCCGTCCAGGCGGCCTGCGGCAAGGTCCGCGTTGGCCTCGTCCATGGTTGGGTACAGCTTCACATCGGCACCGGCCTTGCCATACACGTCTTCGGCGTAGATGGCCTGGGTGGAGGACGACTGGGCGCCGACGGTGTAGCCGACAAAGTCGGTCTGGGCGCTGTCGATCTTGCTGTCCTTGGCCACCGCAACGGTCAGTGGCGTGCGGTAGTAGTGGTCGGTGAACGCGATTTTCTTGCGCCGCTCTTCGGTGTCGATCATTGACGCCACCACTGCGTCGTACTTGCGTGCCATCAGGGCGGGGATGATGCCTTCCCAGTCCTGGGCCACCAGCGTGCATTCCACTTTCATCTGTTCGCACAGGGCATGGGTGATGTCGATATCGAAGCCATGCAGCTTGTTATCGGCGTCTACATAGTTGAAGGGCGGGTAGGCACCCTCCGTGGCGAAACGCAGGGTTTCGGCACTGGCGGCACCCGCCAGCAGCAGGGCGCACGCACCCACCAAGGCCATGGACTTGTTCATCTCGCACCTCATTGCACTCTTGCTATTGTTGTTTGCCCGTCGACCACGAGGTGTAGCCGACGAATTCGTTATGTAGAGCGGCAGTCGCTTCCAAGCGTTTTTCAACATCCGGCCGAGCTTCTTGCAGACCTCGTTGACCATCAGGTGCACCCACGACAGCATCGTCGAGGTGGATTCCCAGAACAGATTGAACTCGGTGGGGATGCGGAACACCTCGTCGGCATTGGCATCGGCCCAGTCACAGAAGGTGTCGGTCACCAGAGTGACCGCAATGCCAGCCTCGCGTGCCTTCTGGCACAGCATCAGGGCGTGGCGGGAATAGCGGCGCGCCTCGAACACCACCAGGGCGCTGTCTTCGGCGCGGCCCAGCAGCACTTCGCCGAAGTGCCCAGCGCTGATGTCGACCAGCTGCACACCATCGCGCAGGTATTGCAGCAAGTGGCTCATGCACATGGCGATGCCACGCTCGGTCTGGAAACCGGCGATGAACACCCTGGGCTTGCTCGCAAGGCGTTGCGCCACGGTGTGCCAGGCCGTGCTCTGGCGGTATTCGTGCACGCGCACCAAGGCGGCGATTTCCAGCTCCAGGCTGCCGGCGTTGTCGCTGGCGTCCTGGTTCTGGCGGTAATCTTGCAGGCGATCACCCACCAGCCATGGGCCATCGCCAAGATCGTTCTGCAGGTCTTGCTTAAGCGCCTTGAGGTGGGCATAACCCAATGAGCGGCAGAACCGCCCGACGCTCGATTCGCTGACGCCCAGCTTGGCGGCAATGCTGGCTGAAGTCTGGAACGGCAGTTCGTGCAGGTTGGCGAGCATGTAGGTGGCGATCTTGCGACCCGAGGCAGCGGCCCCTTCGAGGCTGTTTTCCAGGCGTTGCTTGATCGGTTGGCTCATGCTGCGGCTCCAGGGGTAAGGCTTGGGAAGAAAATGAATGTTTTCTGTCATCAAGTCAACATTTGACAGATTGCTGTCACATGCAGGAAAGTTTTTGTCGTTGCAACGCTGTAGCCAATCCAAAACAACAAGGAGCTTCAGATGTCCGCACCCTCCACCAGCACCATTGTGCGCGTGCCCTTTTCCGAGCTGCAGGGCCTGCTGCAGGCCATCTTCCAGCGCCATGGTTGCAGCGAGGCCGTGGCTCGGGTGCTGGCCCACAACTGCGCCAGCGCCCAGCGTGATGGCGCTCATAGCCATGGGGTGTTCCGCATGCCCGGTTATGTTTCGACCCTGGCCAGCGGTTGGGTCGATGGCCAGGCCACACCCAAGGTCAGCGACGTGGCTGCTGGTTATGTGCGTGTCGATGCCGCGGGTGGTTTTGCCCAGCCGGCACTGGCGGCGGCCCGAGAACTGTTGGTGGCCAAGGCGCGCAACGCCGGCATCGCCGTGCTGGCAATCCACAACTCGCACCACTTCGCCGCGCTGTGGCCGGATGTAGAGCCGTTCGCCGAAGAGGGCCTGGTTGCCCTCAGCGTGGTCAACAGCATGACCTGCGTGGTGCCACATGGCGCGCGCAAGCCACTGTTCGGCACCAACCCCATCGCTTTTGCCGCGCCTTGCGCCGAACATGACCCGATCGTCTTCGACATGGCCACCAGCGCCATGGCCCATGGCGACGTGCAGATTGCTGCGCGGGCTGGCCAGCAGCTACCTGAAGGCATGGGCGTGGATGCCAATGGCGAACCGACCACCGAGCCCAAGGCGATTCTGGAAGGCGGCGCCTTGCTGCCGTTTGGCGGGCACAAGGGCTCGGCGCTTTCGATGATGGTCGAGTTGCTGGCGGCGGCGTTGACCGGCGGGCACTTCTCCTGGGAGTTCGACTGGTCGGGGCACCCGGGGGCGAAGACGCCGTGGACCGGGCAACTGATCATCCTCATCGACCCAAGCAAGGCCGAAGGCGAGCGGTTTGCACAGCGCAGCCGTGAACTGGTGGAGCAGATGCAGGCCGTAGGGCTGACGCGCATGCCGGGCGAGCGGCGTTACCGCGAGCGGGAGGTGGCCGAGGAGGAAGGGGTGGCGGTGACCGAGCAGGAGTTGCAGGGCCTGAAAGAGCTGCTTGGCTGACCCCTGCACCGTCGGGCCATGCAATGTTGCATAGACAACCTTGCACAATAGTGGATGTTCCTGAGCCTGCACTCCGGGTATGCTCAGGTCTGCCTTTTCGAACTGTCCTGATCCAAGGAGCTGCACGCTGTGTTCAAACATGTCGATGCCTATGCCGGCGACCCGATCCTCTCGTTGATGGAAACCTTCAAGGCCGACCCGCGCGCCGACAAGGTCAACCTGAGTATTGGCCTGTACTACGATGAGGCCGGCGTGGTGCCGCAACTGGCGGCTGTGGATGCGGTGGAAAAACGCATGGCCGGCCAGGACCACGAAGCCTCCCTGTACCTGCCGATGGAAGGCCTGGCCAGCTACCGCCAGGCGATCCAGGCGCTGCTGTTCGGTGCTGATCACCCCGCCGTGACGGGCGGTCGCGTGGCTACCGTGCAGACCGTGGGCGGCTCCGGTGCCCTTAAAGTTGGTGCCGACTTCCTCAAGCGCTACTTCCCGCAGTCCGAAGTCTGGGTCAGCAACCCGACCTGGGACAACCACCGCGCCATCTTCGAAGGCGCAGGCTTCAAGGTGCACACCTACCCGTACTTCGACCAGGCCACCCGTGGCGTGGACTTCGACGGCATGCTGGCCACCCTGCAGACCCTGCCGGCCAACAGCGTGGTCCTGCTGCACCCGTGCTGCCACAACCCTACCGGCGCCGACCTGGAACAGCACCAGTGGCAGCAAGTGGTCGAAGTGGTCAAGGCGCGCCAGCTGATCCCGTTCCTCGACATCGCCTACCAAGGCTTCGCCGAAGGCCTGGTGGAAGACGCCTACGCCATCCGCGAAATGGCCCGTGCCGGCGTGCCGTGCCTGGTCAGCAACTCGTTCTCGAAAATCTTCTCGCTGTACGGCGAGCGGGTAGGCGGCCTGTCGGTGGTGTGCGATGACGACGCCACTGCCCAGAGCGTACTTGGCCAGTTGAAGGCCACCGTGCGCCGCAACTACTCCAGCCCGCCCAACTTCGGCGCCCAGCTGGTGGCTGGCGTGCTCAGCGATGCAGGCCTGAATGCCCAGTGGGCCGAAGAAGTCGAAGTGATGCGCAAGCGGATCCTCGACATGCGCCAGGCGCTGGTCGATGCCCTGGCCGTGCTGCTGCCAGGCCAGGACTTCCAGTTCTTCCTGCGCCAGCGCGGCATGTTCAGCTACACCGGCTTCAGCGTCGAGCAGGTGCGTCGCCTGCGTGACGAGTTCGGTGTGTACCTGATCGACAGCGGCCGCGTGTGCATGTCCGGCCTGCGCCCGGCCAACCTGCAGCGGGTTGCCGAAGCGTTCGCCGCCGTTCAGAAGTAATCCTCCAGGGGCCCAGCGCGGCCCCTGCATTCGCAGCTTCGCAGCGAGTAATGCCAGGGCCGCTTTGCGGCCCTTTCGCGGCGCAACGCCGCCCCCACAGGTCATTGCTGCAACCCGCGTTTTCAGCCAGCTGCACCTCACTTGTAAAGACAAGTGCAACCGCCCCTCGGAAAAGGGCTTCGCAAGTGCAACCTTTCCGTGCACAATCGCGCCCCTCTTTTCCGGTTGAGTTGGGCGAAGGCACTGTTTCGCCATTCTCAGCCTGTTGCAGTCTTGCGAGTGGAGCTTCACCCGGAATGAATGAGCAGGCCCCAAGCGTTGAACAACGCTTTGCAGAATCGACCCCCGCCACCCTTGGCAGCTGGGCGCGTCACGACACCACCTGGATGCTGGGCCTGTTCGGCACAGCCATTGGCGCCGGAACCCTGTTCCTGCCGATCAACGCCGGCCTTGGCGGCTTCTGGCCGCTGCTGATCCTGGCCATCCTGGCCTTCCCGATGACGTACTTTGCCCACCGTGGGTTGACCCGATTCGTCCTGTCGGGGCGCAACGGTGGCGACATTACCGAAGTGGTCAAGGAGCACTTCGGCAGCACCGCCGGTGCCTCGATCACCGTGCTGTACTTCTTCGCCATCTTCCCCATCCTGCTTATCTATAGCGTGGCGCTGACCAACACCGTGTCCAGCTTCATGGAGCACCAGTTGCACATGCAGCCGCCGCCGCGGGCCATCCTGTCGTTCGTGCTGATCCTCGGCCTGCTGGCCATCGTGCGCTGTGGCGAGCAGGCCACGGTCAAGGTCATGAGCCTGCTGGTGTACCCGTTCATCGTCGCCCTGGCGTTGCTGGGCCTGTATCTGGTGCCGCACTGGACGGGTGGCATCCTCGACAGCGCTACCGAGGTGCCACCGGCCTCGGCCTTCCTGCACACCCTGTGGCTGGCCATTCCGGTGATGGTGTTCTCGTTCAACCACTCGCCGATCATCTCGGCCTTTGCCGTTGACCAGAAGCGCCGCTACGGCGAGCACGCCGATGAGCGCAGCGGCCAGATCCTGCGTCGTGCCCACCTGCTGATGGTGGTGATGGTGCTGTTCTTCGTGTTCAGCTGCGTGCTCACCCTGAGCAGCGCCCAGCTGGCCGAAGCCAAGGCACAGAACCTGTCGATCCTGTCGTACCTGGCCAACCATTTCAGCAACCCGACCATCGCGTTCGCTGCGCCGTTGATCGCCTTCGTGGCCATTGCCAAGTCGTTCCTGGGCCATTACATCGGTGCCAGCGAAGGCCTGAAGGGCATCATCGCCAAGACCGGCGCGCGCCCGGGTGCCAAAACCCTGGACCGCGTAGTTGCCGCGCTGATGCTAGTGGTGTGCTGGATCGTCGCCACCCTCAACCCGAGCATCCTGCGCATGATCGAATCGCTCGGCGGTCCGATCCTTGCGGTGCTGCTGTTCCTGATGCCGATGTACGCCATCCGCCGTGTACCGTCGATGCGCAAGTACAGCGGTGCAGCCTCCAACGTATTCGTTGTGGTGGTCGGCCTGGTTGCGTTGACCTCGGTGGTGTACGGCCTGCTCGGCTGATTCGCTGCCAGAAATAAAGAATGCCCGGGGCGCTTGTCGCAACCTGGGCATTTTTTTGTCCACAAGAATTGTCCGGCAATAGAACAATTTCACCTACCCCCATAGGCACCCGGCCGCCTTCATGCTTAACTCAGTGTCCTTTTCAAACCCCGTATAAGGATTTCGTCATGGCTCAAGTGACTCTCAAAGGCAACCCGGTTCAGGTCAAAGGCGAACTGCCGAAAGTCGGCGCCCAGGCTCCGGCCTTCTCCCTGGTCGGTGAAGGCCTGGCTGACAAGTCGCTGAAGGACTACGCCGGCAAGCGCAAGGTGCTGAACATCTTCCCGAGCGTCGACACCCCAACCTGCGCCACCTCCGTGCGCAAGTTCAACGCCCAGGCCAATGATGTAACCAACACCGTGGTACTGTGCATTTCCGCCGACCTGCCGTTCGCCCAGGCCCGCTTCTGCGGCGCAGAAGGCCTGGAAAACGTGAAGAACCTGTCGACCCTGCGTGGCCGCGAGTTCCTCGAGAACTACGGCGTCGCCATCGCCGACGGCCCACTGGCCGGCCTGGCCGCCCGCGCCGTGGTGGTGCTGGACGAGAGCGACAAGGTGCTGCACAGCGAGCTGGTTGGTGAAATTGCCGACGAGCCGAACTACGATGCAGCGCTGGCTGTACTGAAGTAAAGGTTGTGGGGTAGGGCGGGCATCTGCAGCCCACCGTCGCCCCAAGCAACACCCTGTAACGGCCCGGAACGCGTTCCGGGCCGTTTTCATTTAAAATTCCGCGTCTTGGCAACGTCAGGCAAAGGTAAACCTCTGGTAAAGGCCCTTTGCTAAAACGATGGCAGTGCTTATCGTTCACCCTCCCGAAGTCGTCATTCCGAACAAGGTTCGTTCAACCCATGCAAGCGTCCAATTCCCGTTCCCCTCGTCGCTGGCTCGTCGGCCTGCTGATCCTGCTGCTGGTGGCTGCACTGGCCTGGTGGCTTTGGCCTGCAGCAACGCCCGCGCACAAAGAAGCCAGCGGCGGCGGGCGCGGCGGCAAGGGCATGGGCATGATGGGGGGGCGGCCAGGCTTCGGCGGCTCCAGCGACCCGGTGCCGGTGCGCGTCGAACCGGTACGGGTGGGTGATTTTCCGCTGTACTACAAGGCCCTGGGCACCGTCACTGCAACCAACACAGTGAACGTCCGCAGCCGGGTGGCAGGCGAACTGGTGAAAATCCACTTCAAGGAAGGCCAGCAGGTCAAGGCCGGCGACCTGCTCGCCGAAATCGACCCGCGCTCGTACCGCATCGCCCTGCAGCAGGCCGAAGGCACCCTGGCGCAGAACCAGGCACAGTTGAAGAACGCCCAGGTCGACCTGGCCCGCTATAAAGGCCTGTACGCCGAAGACAGTATCGCCAAGCAAACCCTCGACACCGCCGAAGCACAAGTGGCGCAGTTCCAGGGGCTGGTCAAGACCAATCAGGCACAGGTCAACGATGCTCGCCTGAACCTCGACTTCACTCAAATTCGTTCGCCAATCAACGGCCGTGTAGGCCTGCGCCAACTCGACCTGGGCAACCTGGTGGCGGCCAACGACGCCACCGCACTGGTGGTGATCACCCAGACCGAGCCGATCAGCGTCGCCTTCACCCTGCCGGAAACCGAGCTGAGCACCGTGCTGGAGCGCTACCGCAGTGGCGCGAGCCTGCCGGTCGAGGCCTGGGACCGCAGTGACAGCAAGCTGCAGTCCACTGGTGTGCTGGGCAGCATCGACAACCAGATCGACACCACCACCGGCACCCTGAAGTTCAAGGGCCGCTTCGAGAACAAGGACCTGGCCCTGTTCCCCAACCAGTTCGTCAACGTGCGCCTGCTGGCCGACACACTCAAGCAGGTGGTCATGGCCCCGGCTGCGGCCATCCAGTTTGGCAACGACGGCACCTTTGCCTATGTGGTCAACGCCGAAAGCACCGTGAACGTGCGCAAGCTCAAGGTTGGCGCCAGCGACGGCGAGAACAGCGTCATTCTCGAAGGCCTCAAGGCGGGCGACCGCCTGGTGCTTGAAGGCACCGACCGCCTGCGCGAAGGCACCAAGGTGGAAGTGGTAGAAGACAGCTCGCAAGTGCCGACCACGCCCGGCCAGCACCTGCAAGGCCAGGAAGCCAAGGGCTCGGCGCACACAGGTGAAGCACAGCCCGGTAACGCAGCAGGCAAGGCGGGCGCATGAACCTCTCGCGTCTGTTCATCCTGCGGCCGGTCGCCACCACGCTGAGCATGCTGGCCATTGTCCTGGCCGGCCTGATCGCCTACAAGCTGCTGCCGGTGTCCGCATTGCCGCAGGTGGACTACCCGACCATCCGCGTGATGACCCTGTACCCTGGCGCCAGCCCGCAGGTCATGACCAGCGCCGTCACCGCGCCACTGGAGCGCCAGTTCGGCCAGATGCCGGGCCTGGAGCAGATGGCCTCGACCAGCTCCGGTGGCGCGTCGGTGCTGACCCTGCGCTTCAACCTCGACATGAACATGGACGTTGCCGAGCAACAGGTGCAGGCCGCGATCAACGCCGCCAGCAACCTGCTGCCCAGCGACTTGCCGGCACCGCCGGTGTACAACAAGGTCAACCCGGCCGACACCCCGGTGCTGACCTTGGCCATCTCCAGCAAGACCATGCCGCTGCCCAAGCTCAACGACCTGGTCGATACCCGCGTGGCGCAAAAGCTCGCGCAGATCAGCGGCGTGGGCATGGTCAGTATTGCCGGCGGCCAGCGCCAGGCGGTGCGGATCAAGGTCAACGTCGACGCTCTGGCGGCCAACGGCCTGAACCTGGACGACGTGCGTACCCTGATCGGCGCTTCCAACGTCAACCAGCCCAAAGGCAACTTCGACGGCCCGACACGGGTGTCGATGCTCGATGCCAACGACCAACTGCGTTCCCCCGAGGAATACGCCAACCTGATTCTGGCCTACAACAATGGCGCTCCGCTGCGCCTGAAAGACGTAGCCGAAATCGTCGACGGCGCCGAAAACGAACGCCTGGCCGCCTGGGCCAACGAAAACCACGCGGTGCTGCTGAACATCCAGCGTCAGCCGGGCGCCAACGTGATCGAAGTGGTCGACCGCATCAAGGACCTGCTGCCGTCGATCACCGACAACCTGCCGGCTGGCCTCGATGTCTCGGTGCTGACCGACCGCACCCAGACCATCCGCGCCGCGGTCAAGGACGTGCAACACGAACTGCTGATCGCCATCGTGCTGGTGGTGATGGTCACCTTCGTCTTCCTGCGCCGCTTCAGCGCCACCCTCATTCCATCGATTGCCGTGCCACTGTCGCTGATTGGCACCTTCGGGGTGATGTACCTGGCCGGTTTCTCGGTCAACAACCTGACGCTGATGGCCCTGACCATTGCCACAGGCTTCGTGGTCGATGATGCCATCGTCATGCTGGAGAACATCTCCCGGCACATCGAAGAGGGCGAGACCCCCATGCAGGCGGCGCTCAAGGGCGCCCGGCAGATCGGCTTCACCCTGATTTCGCTGACCTTCTCGCTGATCGCCGTACTGATCCCGCTGCTGTTCATGGCTGACGTGGTCGGCCGCTTGTTCCGCGAGTTCGCCATCACCCTGGCGGTGGCCATCCTGATTTCCCTGGTGGTGTCGCTGACCCTGACGCCGATGATGTGCGCGCGCCTGCTCAAGCGTGAGCCCAAGGAAGAGGAACAAAGCCGTTTCTACCGCGCCAGCGGTGCCTGGATCGACTGGCTGATCAAGCACTACGGCAGTGCCCTGCAGTGGGTGCTGAAGCACCAACCGCTGACCCTGCTGGTGGCAGTGGCCAGCCTGGCGCTGACGGTATTCTTGTACATGGTGGTGCCCAAAGGCTTCTTCCCGGTGCAGGACACCGGGGTGATCCAGGGTATCTCCGAAGCGCCGCAGTCCACCTCGTTCGCCGCCATGAGCGAGCGCCAGCAGGCGCTGAGCAAGGTGATCCTGCAAGACCCTGCGGTGCAAAGCCTGTCGTCCTACATCGGTGTCGACGGCGACAACGCCACGCTCAACAGCGGCCGCCTGCTGATCAACCTCAAGCCCCACGGCGAGCGCGATGTCACCGCCAGCCAAGTGATCAGCCGCCTGCAGCCGCAAGTCGACCGGCTGGTGGGCATCCGTCTGTTCATGCAGCCGGTACAGGACCTGAGCATCGAGGACCGGGTCAGCCGTACCCAGTACCAGTTCAGTCTGTCGTCGCCGGACGCCGACCTGCTGGCGCAGTGGAGCGGCAAGCTGGTGCAGGCGCTGCAGCAGCGCCCGGAATTGGCCGACGTGGCCAGCGATCTGCAGGACAAGGGCCTGCAGGTGTACCTGGTGATCGACCGTGACATGGCCAGCCGCCTGGGCATTACCGTGTCACAAATCACCAACGCCCTGTACGACGCCTTCGGCCAGCGGCAGATCTCCACCATCTACACCCAGGCCAGCCAGTACCGCGTGGTGCTGCAGTCGCAGGATGCCGCCGTGATTGGCCCGCAGGCGCTGGAGTCAATCCACGTCAAGGCCACCGATGGCGGCCAGGTGCGCCTGTCGGCGCTGGCGCGCATCGAGCAGCGTCAGGCGCAGTTGGCCATTTCCCACATCGGCCAGTTCCCGGCAGTGACTCTGTCGTTCAACCTGGGCCACGGTGCATCGCTGGGCGAGGCGGTGCAGGTGATCGAGCAGGTGCAGAAGGACATCGGCATGCCGCTGGGCGTGCAAACCCGCTTCCAGGGCGCGGCCGAGGCCTTCCAGGCATCGCTGTCGAGTACCTTGCTGCTGATTTTGGCAGCGGTGGTGACCATGTACATCGTGCTGGGCGTGCTGTACGAGAGCTACATCCACCCGGTGACCATCCTCTCGACCTTGCCATCGGCAGCGGTGGGGGCCTTGCTGGCCTTGCTCATCAGCGGCAACGACCTGGGCATGATTGCCATCATCGGCATCATCCTGCTGATCGGCATCGTCAAGAAGAACGCGATCATGATGATCGACTTCGCCCTGGAGGCTGAGCGCCACCAGGGCATGAGCCCGCGCGATGCCATCTACCAGGCGGCGCTGCTGCGCTTCCGGCCGATCCTGATGACCACCCTGGCCGCGCTGTTCGGTGCGGTGCCGCTGATGCTCGCCACCGGTTCGGGCGCCGAGCTGCGCCAGCCGCTGGGCCTGGTGATGGTCGGCGGGCTGCTGGTCAGCCAGGTGCTGACGCTGTTCACCACCCCGGTCATCTACCTGTACTTCGACCGCCTGGCCCGCCGCTGGCGCCCGGCCACTGACGTGAAGCAGGCCGAGGCATGAACCTGTCCGGTCCGTTCATCCGTCGCCCGGTGGCGACCATGCTGTTGAGCCTGGCGATCATGCTGCTGGGTGGGGTCAGCTTTGGCTTGCTGCCGGTGGCGCCGCTGCCGCAAATGGACTTCCCGGTAATCGTGGTGTCGGCCAACCTGTCCGGCGCCAGCCCCGAGGTCATGGCCTCCACCGTGGCCACGCCGCTGGAGCGCAAGCTGGGGAGTATCGCTGGCGTCACCACACTCACCAGCAGCTCCAACCAAGGCTCCACCCGGGTGGTGATCGGCTTCGAGATGGGCCGCGACATCGACGGCGCGGCACGTGAGGTGCAGGCAGCGATCAACGCCACCCGCAACCTGCTGCCCAGCGGCATGCGCAGCATGCCCACCTACAAGAAGATCAACCCGTCACAAGCGCCGATCATGGTGCTGTCGCTGACCTCGGATGTGCTGCAGAAGGGCCAGCTGTACGACCTGGCCGACACCATCCTGTCGCAGAGCCTGGCCCAGGTGTCGGGGGTAGGGGAGGTGCAGATCGGTGGCAGTTCGTTGCCGGCCGTGCGCATTGCCGTCGAGCCGCAATTGCTCAACCAGTACAACCTGTCGCTGGACGAGGTGCGCACGGCGGTGTCCAACGCCAACCAGCGCCGGCCCATGGGCTTTGTCGAGGACGCCGAACGCAACTGGCAGGTGCGTGCCAACGACCAGCTGGAAAGCGCCAAGGACTATGAGCCGGTGGTGATCCGCCAGCAGAACGGCACCATCCTGCGGCTGTCCGACGTGGCGACCATCACCGACGGCGTCGAGAACCGCTACAACAGTGGCTTCTTCAATGACCAGGCAGCGGTGCTGTTGGTGGTCAACCGTCAGACCGGCGCCAACATCATCGAAACGGTCGACCAGATCAAGGCGCAGTTGCCGGCCTTGCAGTCGTTGCTGCCCGCCAGCGTGCAACTGAACGTGGCCATGGATCGCTCGCCTGTGATCAAGGCCACGCTGAAAGAGGCCGAGCACACTTTGCTGATCGCCGTGGTGCTGGTGATCCTGGTGGTCTACCTGTTCCTCGGCAGCCTGCGCGCCTCGCTGATCCCCAGCCTGGCGGTGCCGGTATCGCTGGTGGGCACGTTCGCGGTCATGTACCTGTGCGGCTTCTCGCTCAATAACCTGTCGCTGATGGCGCTGATCCTCGCCACCGGGCTGGTTGTGGACGACGCCATCGTGGTGCTGGAGAACATTTCCAGGCACATCGAGGACGGCCAGCCGCCGATGAAGGCGGCCTTCCTGGGCGCCAAGGAAGTGGGCTTCACCTTGCTGTCGATGAACGTGTCGCTGGTGGCGGTGTTTGTCTCCATCCTGTTCATGGGGGCATTGTGCGCAACCTGTTCCAGGAGTTTTCCATTACCCTGGCGGCGGCGATCATCGTCTCGCTGGTGGTGTCGTTGACCCTCACACCGATGCTTTGCGCTCGCTGGCTCAAGCCGCACCAGGCTGAACAGACCCGCCTGCAGCGGTGGAGCGACAAGCTGCATCAACGCATGGTCAATGCCTATGACCGCAGCCTGGGCTGGGCCATTCGCCACAGGCGCCTGACCCTGCTCAGCCTGCTGGCCACCATCGGCATCAACATCGCCCTGTACGTGGTGGTGCCCAAGACGCTGATGCCGCAGCAGGACACCGGCCAACTGATGGGCTTTATCCGCGGCGACGATGGTCTGTCGTTCAGCGTGATGCAGCCGAAGATGGAAATCTACCGTCGCGCCTTGCTTGCCGACCCGGCCGTGCAGAGCGTTGCCGGTTTCATCGGTGGCAACAGCGGCACCAACAACGCCATGGTGCTGGTGCGCCTGAAACCGATCAGCGAGCGCAAGATCGATGCGCAGAAGGTGATCGAGCGCCTGCGCAAGGAAATGCCCAAAGTGCCCGGCGGGCGTCTGTTCCTGATGGCCGACCAGGACTTGCAACTGGGGGGCGGGGGGCGTGACCAGACCTCGTCGCAGTACCTGTATACCCTGCAAAGCGGTGACCTGGCGGCATTGCGCCAGTGGTTCCCCAAGGTGGTCGCGGCGCTGCGTGCGCTACCGGAATTGACCGCCATCGACGCCCGCGATGGTGCCGGTACCCAACAGGTGACGCTGGTGGTCGACCGTGACCAGGCCAAGCGCCTGGGCATCGACATGGACATGGTCACCACGGTACTGAACAACGCTTACAGCCAGCGGCAGATCTCCACTATCTACGACAGCCTCAACCAGTACCAGGTGGTGCTGGAGATCAACCCGAAATACGCCTGGGACCCAAGCACTCTCGAACAAGTGCAGGTGATTACCGCCGACGGGGCTCGCGTGCCGTTGTCGACCATCGCCCGCTACGAAAACAGCCTGGCCAACGACCGGGTCAGCCACGAAGGCCAGTTCGCCTCGGAGGATATCGCCTTCGACGTCGCCGAAGGCTACAGCCCCGACCAGGCCATGGCGGCGCTGGAGCGCGCGGTGGCCAAGCTGGGCTTACCCGAGGAGGTGATTGCCAAGCTCGGCGGCACTGCCGATGCCTTTGCCAAGACCCAACAGGGCCAGCCCTTCATGATCCTTGGCGCACTGCTGCTGGTGTACCTGGTGCTGGGCATTCTTTATGAAAGCTACATCCACCCGCTGACCATTCTCTCGACACTGCCTTCGGCCGGCGTCGGTGCCTTGCTGGCGTTGTACGTCACCGGCGGCGAGTTCAGCCTGATCTCGCTGCTGGGGCTATTCCTGCTGATTGGCGGGGTGAAGAAAAACGCCATTCTGATGATCGACCTGGCTTTGCAACTGGAGCGCCACCAGGGCCTGTCGCCGGAAGAGTCGATCCGCCGGGCCTGCCTGCTGCGCCTGCGGCCGATCCTGATGACCACCCTGGCAGCCATCCTCGGCGCCTTGCCGTTGCTGTTGAGCCACGCCGAAGGCGCAGAAATGCGCCAGCCGCTGGGCCTGACCATCATCGGCGGCCTGGTGTTCAGCCAGATTCTCACTCTTTATACAACGCCGGTTGTCTACCTGTACCTGGACCGCCTGCGCCACCGTTTCAACCGTTGGCGCGGCGTGCGCACCGACGCCGCCCTGGAAACCCCGCTATGACTTTTGCCCAGACCCCACTTCACCGCGCCCTGCAAGCGCTGACCCGTGGGCGTGGCTCGCGCCTGCTCGGCGCCGGGCTGTGCGTGGCCTTGCTCAGTGCCTGCACACTGAGCCCGGACTACCACCGCCCCGAGCTGAACAGCTCGGCGGCGCAGTTCAAGCACGCCGAAGGCTGGACCCAGGCCTCGCCGTCCGATGCCATCGCCCGCGGCGCCTGGTGGGAAATCTACGGCGATGCCGGGCTCAATGCGCTGGTCGAGGAGCTTAACCGCAGCAACCAGACCGTGGCGCAATCAGAGGCCCAGTACCGTCAGGCCCAGGCGCTGGTGCGCAGCAGCCGTGCGGCGCTGTTCCCCAGCCTGGACCTGAGCGCCAGCAAAAACCGCTCGGCGCAGGGTACCGGCAGCTCCAGTTCGAGCCTTTCCAACAACAGCAGTGGCATTCGCAACACCTACAACGCGCAGTTGGGCGTGAGCTGGGAAATCGACCTGTGGGGCAAGCTGCGGGAAACCATGAATGCCAACGAGGCCAGTGCCGAAGCCAGCTTCGCCGACCTCGCTTCGATCCGCCTGAGCCAGCAATCGGAGCTGGTGCAGAATTACCTGCAATTGCGCGTTATAGACGAGCAGAAACGCTTGCTGGAAGCCACCGTGGCGGCCTACGAGCGCTCGCTGCGCATGAACGAGAACCAGTACCGTGCCGGTGTCGCTGGCCCTGATGCCGTGGCCCAGGCCCGCACCCAGCTCAAAAGCACCCAGGCCGACCTGATCGACCTGATCTGGCAGCGCGCGCAGTTCGAGAACGCCATTGCCGTGCTGCTGGGCAAGGCCCCCGCCGACTTTGCCCTGGCCGACAGCAAGGCGATTCCGGCACTGCCGCAAATACCGGTTTCGCTGCCTTCGCAACTGCTGGAGCGGCGCCCGGATATCGCGGCGGCCGAACGTAATGTGATGGCGGCCAACGCCAACATTGGCGTGTCGCGGGCAGCGTACTTCCCGGACCTCAGCCTGAGCATGAGTGGCGGTTATTCCAGCAGCAGCTTCAGCAACTGGATCGAGCTGCCCAACCGCTATTGGTCGGTAGGCCCGCAGTTGGCGCTGACTCTGTTCGACGCTGGCAAACGCAGCGCCGAGGTCGACCGCACGGTGGCAGTGTATGACCAGACCGTTGCGCAGTATCGCCAGACGGTGCTGGACGGCTTCAAGGAAGTGGAAAACCTGCTGGTGCAGTTGAAGGTGTATGGCGATGAAGCCGTGGTGCGCCAGGAAGCGCTGGATGCCGCCCGCGAGTCGCTGCGCCTGACCGAGAACCAGTACCGCGCCGGGCTGATCGGCTACCTGGATGTGGTCAACGTGCAGACCACGGCGCTGAGCAACGAGCGCAGTGTGTTGAACCTGCTGCAAGGGCGCCTGGTGGCCAGCGTGCAACTGGTGGCTGCGCTGGGGGGCGGCTGGGATGCCGAGCAAGCCTTTGCCGAGCAGGACTGAAGCAATCGCACGCGTTTGTGGGCGCGGCCTTGTGTCGCGAAAAGGGCCGCAAAGCGGCCCCAGATTATTCGCGTAACCATTAATATTGCTGGGGCTGCTTCGCAGCCCTTTCGCGACACAAGGCCGCTTCCACAAGGTACAGCGCATAGTTGTATCATCCAGGTATTGGATCCATTCCCATTCGCAAAAACCCCGTGCGTTTCGCTTAAGCTTGAGTACAATCGTCAGCTTTTGCCGGGCACCCTGTCCCGTCGCTGGAATTCCCCAATGTTGACCGGTAGCTACTCCTCTTCGCTGGTGTTGATTTCGCTGTGCGTGGCGATCCTGGCGTCCTATACCGCCCTCGATCTGACCGGCCGTATCGCCACGGCCAAGGGCCGAGCTGCCTACCTGTGGATGGGCGGCGGTGCGCTGGCCATGGGCATCGGCGTGTGGTCGATGCACTTCATTGGGATGCTAGCCTTCAGCTTGCCCATCGACCTGGGTTACGACCTTGCCCTGACCGCGTTCTCGCTGTTGATTGCCGTGCTGTCCTCGGGCTTTGCCTTGTGGTTGGTCAGCCAGCCGAGCCTGCCGGCGCTGCAACTGGGGCTTGGCGCGTTGATCATGGGCGCTGGCATCGCCTGCATGCATTACACCGGTATGGCCGCGCTGCGCATGCTGCCGGGTATCGATTACGACCCGACGTTGTTCGGCGCCTCGTTGCTGATTGCCGTGGGCGCCTCGGCGGCGGCGTTGTGGATCGCCTTCCGCCTGCGCAGGCACACCCCCTATGTGCGGCAGATTCGAGGCCTGGCGGCGGTGGTCATGGGCTTTGCCATCGTCGGCATGCATTACACCGGCATGGCGGCGGCGAATTTCCCCGAGGGCAGCTTCTGTGGTGCGCTGGGCGGCGGGCTGCAGGGTGAGGGCCTGGTCTACCTGGTACTGATCACCACCCTGGCGGTACTGGCTGTGGCTTTGTTGACCTCGGTGTTGGACGCACGCCTCGAAGCGCGTACGGCCGAGCTGGCCCGTTCGCTGACCTTGGCCAACCAAGAGCTCACCCAACTGGCCCTGCACGACACCCTCACCGATCTGCCCAACCGTACCTTGCTGGCCGACCGTATCGAGCAGGCCATCGCCAAGGTAGCGGAGCAGGGCGGTTGTTTTGCCCTGATGTTCATCGACCTGGACGGCTTCAAACCGGTCAACGATGCCTTTGGCCATCACATCGGCGACCTGCTGCTCAAGGCCGTGGCGGCGCGCCTGCGTGGCCACCTGCACAGCCAGGACACCCTGGCGCGAATTGGGGGTGACGAGTTCGTGCTGTTGGTGGAACTGCAGGAGCCGAATGATGCCATGGACGTGGCGGTCAAGCAGGTCAACCTGGTGTCACGGCCATTTCGCGTGGCCGAGCACGACCTGCAACTGTCGGCCAGCCTGGGCATCGTCCTGTACCCAGGCAACGGCCAGGACCAGCATGAGTTGCTGCGCAATGCCGACGCGGCCATGTACCACGCCAAGAGCGCCGGCAAGAACGGCTACAGCTTCTTCGATGTGTCGATGAACAGCAACGCCCGCCAGCAACTGCAGTTGCTGCAGGACTTGCGCCAGGCACTGGAACAGCGCCAGTTCCGCCTGCATTACCAGCCCAAGTTCGACGCCCAAGCCTGCCAGCCGATCGGCGCCGAGGCGTTGTTGCGCTGGGAGCACCCGCAGCATGGCCTGCTGCTGCCCGACCGTTTCATCGGCCTGGCGGAAAAGACCGGCCTGATCATTCCTATTGGTGAGTGGGTGTTGATAGAGGCCTGCCGGCAGATGCGCCAGTGGCTGGACCAGGGCCACAACGGCTGGCGCATGGCGGTGAACCTGTCGGCCATCCAGTTCTGCCACGCCGGGCTGGTAGAGAGCGTGGCACGCGCCCTGGAGCAGAATGGCCTGCCCGCCAACTGCCTGACCCTGGAAATCACCGAAACCACCGCCATGCACGACGCCGACGCCAGCCTGACCGTGTTGCAGCGCCTGTCCGACATGGGTGTGGACCTGTCCATCGATGACTTTGGCACCGGCTATTCCAGCCTGATGTACCTCAAGCGCCTGCCAGCCAACGAGCTGAAGATCGACCGCGGCTTCGTGCGCGACCTGGAGCAGGACAGTGACGATGCCGCGATCGTTTCGGCCATTGTCGCACTGGGCCAGGCGTTGGGCCTGCGTATCGTTGCCGAGGGGGTGGAGACCGACATGCAGCAGGACTTCCTGACCCGCTTGGGTTGCGATTCGCTGCAGGGTTACCTGCTGGGCCAGCCGGTGCCGGCCGAGCAGTTCATGGGCAAGTTGCGGGCGATGGGCGAGGAAAGTAACGCTGCGAGCTAGACCGCAGCGCGCAAGGTAACCGCGGGTATGAAGGCATCCATCTCCGCCTCGACGGCCTCGATGATGCGTTCTACATCGGCGGCGGCCATGATCGCTGCACAAGGGATGCCGGCAATTGCCAGCAGGGTTTCACCGCTGGCGCGGTCAAACAACCGCGCGACCAAGCTGCGTGGCGCATCCATGCTGGCCTCGAAGCCCAGCGGGTGGAAATGCCAGCGCATCACCTGGCAGGCGTTGGGGAACGTCATCTTGTTCATGCCAGCCTCCTTGTCCATGCCTGGACGTGGTGAGCGGGTGGCCACTTCGATGCAGCCGCCGGGAAGGTAAACATAGCACCTGTCACGGGCGATTCTCGGCTGCAAATACGACAAATGCGCTAATGCATGACAGCGATCACATCCTTGTCGTGGGTTAGGATTGTTCGGTGACTGCGTGGCAAACGTTTTCCTGGCAGTGTGGCGGCCGGTTTTCCCGTTGAGTTGCATTGATTTCGCCACCGTTCAGCATCCAGGTTTCAGACGAGCGGTTCAACCCAGCAGCCCGGCGGCGATATTGATGGTGAACCCCAAAATGGCCGTATTGAACACGAACCCCACCAATGAATGCGCCAGCACCACCCGGCGTAATCCTCGCCCTGCGACGCCCACGTCAGACGTTTGCACCGCGACGCTGATGGTGAACGAGAAGTAATGAAAGTCCCAGTAATCCGGGTTGCGTTCGCCATCAGCGAAGCGCAGAGGCGGTTCGTGGTTTTGCCCGGTGTAGAACAGCCGCGCGTAGTGCAGGCTGAAGATGCAGCCGATCAGCAGCCAGGAACCGGCTACGGTCAGGCCGGTGTAAAGGTAGTGCAGGGCCAGCGGTGTGCCTTGCAGGCCGCGGCTGGAAACCAGTTGCAGGGTGACCGCGGCAAGGCTGGCGATGGCGGCGATGCACACGGTCAGCAGGACTATGCCCGCGTTTTCGTCTTCGACACGGGCGACCTTGCGGACTTTATCGGGGCCTGCGTTCCAGCTCAGGTACAGCACCAGCAGCAGGTACAGCCATACGCCTAGGTTCCAGCCGGCGAGGATGTGCTGCACGGTATCGCCAGCTGGGATCAACCAGGCGCCAACAAGGCCAACTGCTGCGGCGAGGCTCAGGCGAGGGTGTGTGCGGGTCAGGCGGTGGAAAGCCATGGGGCCTCTTTTACAAGGGTATGGCTTGTACTCTAGACCAAGACACCAGCACAAAGCTGCAGCACAGGCTGAACCGCCTGTTCTTTGCTGCCGCCCATCGCACACCCTTGCAACTCTCAGTACACTGCACGCTCCAACACCAACATCTGTTGAACTCGAGGTTTTTGCATGACGCTCAGTCCTTTGGCAGGCAAGCCGGCTCCGGCCAGCGTGCTGGTCGATATTCCCCGACTGCTCACCGCCTACTACACCGGCCGCCCCGACGCCGCCGTGGCGGCCCAGCGCGTGGCCTTCGGCACCTCGGGGCACCGGGGCACTTCGCTTGAATTGAGTTTCAACGAATACCACGTCCTGGCCATCACCCAGGCCATCTGCCTGTACCGCCAGGAAAAGGGCATCGACGGCCCGCTGTTCATCGGCGCCGACACCCACGCCCTGTCGGCACCGGCCACCGCCAGCGCCCTGGAAGTGCTCGCAGCCAACGGCGTGCAGGTGATGCTATCGAAGGATGACGAGTACACGCCCACGCCGGCCGTGTCCCACGCCATCCTTTGCTACAACCGTGGCCGCCAGCAGGGGCTGGCCGACGGCATCGTCATCACCCCGTCGCACAACCCGCCGCAAAGCGGTGGCTTCAAATACAACCCGCCCAATGGCGGCCCGGCCGACAGTGATGTGACCAAGTGGGTCGAGGCCAAGGCCAACGAACTGCTGGCGGCGAACCTGGCGGGCGTCAAGCGCATGGACCATGGCCAGGCGCTGCAGGCCCCGACCACCCAGCGCCACGACTACGTGAGCAACTATGTAGCCGACCTGGAAAACGTCATCGACTTCGACGTTATCCGTGGTGCCAAGCTGCGCCTGGGCGTCGACCCGCTGGGTGGGGCAGGGGTGCGCTACTGGTCGGCCATTGCCGAGCACTATCAGCTGGACCTGGAAGTGGTGAACACCGAGGTCGACCCGACCTTCCGTTTCATGACCGTCGACTGGGACGGCCAGATCCGCATGGACCCTTCGTCGCCATACGCCATGCAGGGCCTGATCGGCCTTCGTGAGCGCTTCGACGTAGCATTCGCCTGCGACCCGGACCACGACCGCCACGGCATCGTCACCGCCGATGGCCTGCTGCAACCGAACAACTACCTGGCCGTGGCCATCGACTACCTGTATCGCCACCGCCCGCAATGGCGCAGCGACGCCGCCGTGGGCAAGACCGTGGTCTCCAGCGGCCTGATCGACCGTGTAACCGAGCGCCTGGGTCGCGAGCTGTATGAAGTGCCGGTGGGCTTCAAGTACTTCGCCCAGGGCCTGTTCGACGGTTCGCTCGGTTTTGGTGGTGAAGAAAGTGCAGGGGCTTCGTTCCTGCGCCGCGATGGCTCGGTGTGGGCCACCGACAAGGACGGGTTGATCCCGGCCTTGCTCGCCGCCGAAATGACCGCCCGCACCGGGCGCAACCCAAGCCAGGCCTACGCCGACCTGACCGAAGCACTGGGCAAGCCGTTCGCCACCCGTGTCGAGGCCAAGGCTGACGCCCGGCAGAAGGCGCTGCTGAGCAAGCTGGCGCCGGAGCAGGTGAAATCGACCGAGCTGGCCGGTGAGCCGATCGTGCAGATCCTCAGCCACGCGCCAGGCAATGGTCAGGCCATTGGCGGGCTGAAGGTGATGACCGCCAATGGCTGGTTCGCCGCGCGCCCGTCGGGTACCGAAGACATCTACAAGATCTACGCCGAAAGCTTCATCGACGAGGCGCACCTGCAGCGCCTGGTGCAGGAAGCACAAGTGCTGGTGGATGCGGCAATTGCCTGACCGGTAACAAACCGCTTGGTTCTGTGGTGTGATGTAAATTAGAATTAATCTTATTTACACCGCCGCAGGGCCTTCCCGATGATAGACGCCGCGCCGCCAACCGAGCCAAGCCTGCCTGCCCTGTACCGGGAGCACCGCGGCTGGCTTGAAACCTGGTTACGTCGGCGTCTGGGCAATGCCTGGGATGCTGCCGACCTCAGCCAAGATACCTTTCTGAGGGTATTGGCCAGTGCCCAGCCACTGGCAGACATTCGCGAACCGCGCGCTTACCTGCTGACCGTGGGCAAGCGCCTGCTGAGCAACTTCCACCAGCGGCGCAGCCTGGAGCAAGCCTACCTTGATGCCCTGGCCAACCTGCCCGAGCAGCATGTGCCTTCGCCAGAACAGCGTTGGGTGTTGCTGGAAACCCTGCAAGCACTGGATGAGTTGCTCGACGGCCTGAAGGCGCCGGTGCGCAAGGCCTTTCTCTGGAGCCAGCTGGAAGGCCTGGGTTACGCCGAAATTGGCCAGCGCCTGGGTATTTGCGAACGCTCCGTCAAGCGCTACATGGCGCAGGCCTATGAACATTGCCTGCTGGCCGACTTGCAATGAGCCACAATCCTCCCCAAACGCGCGAAGCGCTGCGTGCAGCGGCCCGTTGGCTGGCGCTGCTGGATTCCGGCGATGCCAGTGAGACTGACTTGCGCCACTTGGCGCAATGGCGCGCCAGCAACAGCCTGCACGAAGACGCCTGGCAAAAGGCAGCATTGCTGCGTGCGCGGTTTTCCGGGTTGCCCGGGGCGTTGGCGATGGCCACCCTGGACCGCCCGGATGCCGGCCGCAGGGCGCTGCTCGAACAGGCCCTGGGCGTGGCGGCGCTGCTGCCGACGGCCTGGCTGGTGAGCCGCGAGCTGCCACTTGATGCCTGGACCGCTGACCTGCGCACCTCGGTAGGCGAGCGCCGTCAGGTACTGCTGAGCGACGGAACTTTCGTGCAGTTGAACACCGACAGTGCGGTCAATATCGACCTGGATGCACGCCGTGTGGCACTGCTGCGCGGCGAAGTGGCAGTCAAAGTCCCCGGTAACCTTTTCCTGAGCCTGCAGGTGCCTTACGGCCAGGTGCTGCTCAGTGAAGGCGATGTGTGCTTGCGTCTGGTCGATGAGGCCTGTCGGGTGTCGGTGGTCAATGGGATGGCCAGTCTGCAGCCGTTGCGTGGCCCAGCAGTGATGTTGCGGGCCGGGCAACAGGCCAGTTTGCAGGCCGCGGGTGTCGGCCCTGTCAACGGGTTCGACGCTTGGCCACTGGGCTGGCGCGAAGGCGTGCTGCGGTTGGATGATCGCCCATTGGGCGAGTTGCTGCACGAGCTGCGCAGGTATCGCCCCGGCGTGTTGCGTTGGGCACCTGCGCTTGAGGGCCTGCGTGTTACCGGCACATTCCGCCTTGACGATACCGACCGGGTGCTGGCCTTGCTGGCCGCCAGCCTGCCGTTGCAGGTGCATACCCGCACGCGTTATTGGGTGAGCCTGGCCGCACAAGAAAATCGTGCATGAGGCTGTCCCTTTTTTTCACTCGCCGGTCATTACCGGTATGAGAAAATAAAGGGGAGCCTTGTTCGATGCCTGCAGTAAAGTCTTGCCGCCCGCGCCCACTGGCGCGCGCAGCACATCCGTTGTTTGCGATGAGCCTGTTGTTGTGTGCACCGGCGTGGGCCGATGAGCCTGCCCGGCGTACCTACCAGGTAGCACCCGCCAGCCTGGGCACCGCGTTGACCCACTTCGCCGACCAGGCCGGTGTCAGCCTATCGCTGGACCCGGCACTGGTCCAGGGCCGGCACAGCAGCGGCCTGTCCGGTAACTACAGTGTCGAAGAGGGCTTCTTGCAGCTGCTGCGCGACAGCGGTTTGCAGTTGATGCCGGTGGGTGAGGGCGCCTTCACCCTGGTACCAACACAGTCCAGCGGCGCACTGGAAATCGCCCCGACCAGCATCGTCGGCGGCTTGGCTGCAGGTAGCGAAACGCAGCCATACGCCGGTGGCCAGGTGGCGCGCCAGGGCGCTCAAGGCCTGCTGGGTTCGCGTGATTTCATGGAAACCCCATTCAGCATCACCAGCTACACCAGCGAGCTGGTGAAGAACCAGCAGGCACGTACCTTGGGTGAGTTGATTGCCAGTGATCCCTCGGTGCGCGCGACCAACCCGGCGGGTGGGCGTTTCGAGCAGTTCACCATTCGCGGCTTCAGCCTGTTCAACAGTGATGTGGCGTACAACGGCCTATACGGCATCTTGCCGACCTACTCGATCGACATGGAAATGGCCGACCGGGTCGACATCATCAAAGGCCCCAGCCAGTTGATCAACGGCATTTCGCCCCGTGGCAGCGTGGGCGGCGGGATCAATGTGCAGCCCAAGCGGGCCGGCGACAAGCCGATCACCGCGTTCACCGGCAGCTATGCGTCGGCTGGGCAGGCAGGTGGCGCCGTGGACGTTGGTCGACGCTTTGGTGAAGGGCAGCAGTTCGGCGTGCGTTTCAATGGGGTGAAGCAGGCCGGTGACACCGAATGGGACCACCAGCGCGTCGATCGCGAAATGGCCGTGCTGGGCCTGGATTTTCGCGGCGAGCGGCTGCGGCTTTCAGCGGACCTCGGGCATACCGAGCGTGATACCGACGCGCCGCAGGAGCGTGTGCTGGTGGGTGCGAATGCCAAGGTGCCGGATGCCAATGACGTACGCCACAACTACGCTCAGGCCTGGAGCAAGGCGCGCACCAACGACACCTTCGGTGCGCTGAACGCCGAGTACGATATCAGCGAATCGCTGCTGGCCTATGGGGCAGTCGGCGCGCGCAAGAGTAACCATGACTTCCTGCGCCACAACGTGTCGATTACCAACGATGCCGGCGATTTCACCGTTCAGCCGCGCGATTTCACTCGCGACGAATCGGTGCGCACCGCCATGGCCGGCCTGCGCAGCTGGTTTCATACCGGGCCGGTCAGCCATGAGCTGAACCTGGCCGCCAGCTATTTCTACATGGACTTCACCAACGGCGGTGCGCGTTATGCCTCGGCGCCGAGCAACCTCTACAACCCGGTTGCCACCCCGACACCGGGTACGCCAACCCGCATCGACCCGCAGGTTTACACGGAGAACCGCTTCTCCGGCGTGGCCCTGGCCGACACGCTGGGCTTTTTCGCCGACCGTCTGCTGCTGACCCTGGGGGCGCGCTGGCAGCGGGTGCAGGTGGATGACTGGAGCGACGGCATCAAAGGCGACACGGCCTATGACGAAGAAAAGGTCTCACCGTCGGGTGGCGTGTTGCTCAAGGTGACCGACCAGCTGTCGTTGTACGCCAACTACATGGAGGGCCTGAGCCAAGGCAAGATCGCGCCATCGACCTCGATCAACGAGGACCAGATTTTCCCGCCGTTCACCAGCCGCCAGGTTGAGGTAGGAGCCAAGTACGATTTTGGCCCGGTGGCGTTCACAGCCAGCGCCTTCCGCATTCGCCAGCCGGCCTACGAAACCAACGCCACCTCGCGGGTGTTCGGCCCCAACGGCAAGCGCGACAACCGTGGGATCGAGCTGAGTGTGTTTGGTGAGCCTGTACAGGGGGTGCGCGTACTGGGTGGGATGATGTACATCGACAGCGAGCTTACCGATACCGTGGGTGGCGCCTTCGATGGCAACCGCGCGCCAGCGACGCCCGAATACAACGTCAATCTCGGTGCCGAGTGGGATGTGCCGGGCGTGAACGGCCTAACCCTGACGGCGCGGGGCATTCATTCCAGTTCGCAGTACCTGGACCAGAACAACAGCAAGCAGATCGACGGCTGGGAGCGGTATGACCTGGGGGCGCGCTATGCCTTCAAGGTGGATGCTGCCGAGGTGACCTTGCGTGCCAGTGTCGAGAATGTGCTGGATGACCGTTACTGGAGCTCGGCGGGGGCTTCGGATGACAGTGAGCCCGGCTTGACCCTTTCCACACCGCGCACCTACTTGCTGTCGGCCACAGTAGGTTTTTAAGCCCTGTACGGTCCATGTGGGAGCGGCCTTGTGTTTTGAGGAGGGATTAGAATCTGGAGTGAGAGCGGTGAATGGCCAGCTGAATGCCACTCTGATCTCGAATCACAAGCGTGGGCCAGCCAAAGTCCTCAAGCTGGTGGCCCATCCGGAGTTGGCCTCGGTGAAAAGCACGGCATCACAGGTGTGAAACACACGGCCACCGGCTGGGCATCAATTATGTAGCCCGACCACAGGGCCCTGGGTCATTAGCCTCTGTACTCCCCGAAAATGGAGCAACGACGATGACCCAGCCCCCTTGTCCCCGCATTTGTCCTTCATCCACACGCGCATGCCTTCCTGGTTCGCGCAGGCGTCCACGGCCGAGCGCCAGTTGCTCAAGCAGCGCGTCAGGCAGAGCCATGCCGCGATGCGCCGCCTGCGCGAGGCGCTGGCGCCGGTGCAAAGCATCGAGACCTTCTGCCGCCCGCTGCTGGAGCAAGCCCTGCAGCGCTGGTTCCCGGACCAGGTGCTGCCCAAGGTCGACCAAGCTCGGGTGTGGAGTGATGGCAACGGCCATAGCTGGCTCGAGGCAGCCTTGCAGAACTTCGATGCCGGCGCTCGCGTCACCCTGTACGACTCGGCCACCCGCCTTGAAAAGCGCTCGGGCGAACAAGCGGCCACCTTCGTCAGCGGCGTACGCAATCTCGACCTCGGTCAGCGCTATCGCTATCACCTGGGCGACCATATAGATACCGACGGTTTTCGCGACCTGGTGCGCCAGTACGCCCGGGCCACCTTCGCTGCCGAGCTGACCCAGGCTACGCTGCAAGGGCATCTGGATGCCGAGGGTGCACTGATGGGTGAAACGATATTCGCCGGTCTAGCCGAATCAGCACGCAGTCAGTTGCAATGCGGCTTCCTCAGCCTGTTCGGCATCCCCTTGCATGGCCCTATGCTGGTCCGCCTCGCACCGCGCGATGCTGTCGAGCGATGCCTGCTGTATCTGCCAGGTCATCCTGGTCAGCCACTGCGCCAGTACCCCTCAGCGCAGGCCGCGAGCACGGCGCTCACCCAGATGCTGTGGCAGCAAGAGGAGCGCGAGTACTTCACTCGCTTTGTCTGTCTTGCCGAGCAACCTCTTTTCAGCGCACGGCTGCGTCAGATCCTGTACCCGCGCTACCCATATGCCGAGCTGCATCCATCTGCTCCCGTGCTGGAGAATGGCGAACGCTTCAGCTGGCTCAAACGCGTGTTCCTGCCACTACCGACCTCTGGCAGGAAACCCTCGACAAGAACGCGAGGCTGGACATCACCTTCACGCCGTGGCCTAGGGATGGCTTCGTCGAGTACGCGCGCATCGAGGTCGAGCGACGCATGCAGGATGCCGCCATCCTGGCCGTTCCAGTCGCCCAACGTGATGCCGATGCCCAGTTGGCCCGCATCCAGAGCTGGCTGGGCGTCGGCCTGACCGTGCTCAACCTGGCGGGATTCTTCGTGCCCGGTCTGGGCGAGGTGATGCTGGTCATCGGCGGTGCGCAGGTGGTCGACGAATTCCTCGACGGCGTGCACGCCGCCAACGAAGGCGATGCCGATGCCGCGATCGGTCACCTGTTCGACGTGCTGGCAAGCCTTGCACAGTTCGCCGCCCTAGGCGCCGCGGGACGCTTCATCGAACCTCAGGGCATCTTGCACAGCTGGCAACCAGTAGGCACCGACGGTGAACAGCGACTGTGGTCCGGTGAGCTGACACCCTTTCCCCGCCCCGGCCCTGGCCACTCGGCCAGGCCCGTGATGGCCGAGGCCTGTACCTGTGGGAGGGCAAGCCATGGTTCGAGCGCGACGGGCAGGCGCTGCCGCTCGAACAGGTCACAGACGGCACCGCTCGCCTGCCATCGGTCCGGGGACAGCGGCACCAGCCTACACTGCTCGGCAACGGCCAGGGCACATGGCTGTTCGAACACGATCGCCCCTTGGACTGGCAGGCCGACACCCTGCTCGAACACCTGGGCCCCGCTGCCCAAGGCCTGGATGCGCAAACCCTCGGCAAAGCGTTGCAATGCAGCGGCTACGATGCCGCAGCGCTGCGCCGAGTGTTGCTGGATCACAGACCAACCCCCGCGTTGCTGCTCGAAAGCCTCGAAGCTCTCGGCGCACACCCGATCGGCGTCCCGGCCAACGAACAGCCGTTGACCGCCATCCTGGCTCGCGACTTCCCATCGCTCACCCAGGCGAGCCGCTCGGAGATCCTCGCCCAGGCGTCGGCCAGCGACATCGCCCGGCTACAGCAATCGGGGCGCTTGCCCTTGCGGCTGGCCGAGACCGCACGGCTGTACCTGCGTGAAAGCCGCATCGGCAAGGCCCTTGCCCGCTTCCACCATGGCAACGGCGCCACCACCGACCGCGATGCCCTGGCATTCGCCGCGTTACGCCGTCTGCCTGGATGGCGCGGCAAGCTGCGCCTCGAACTGCGCGACTCGAACCTCAGGGGGCGGCTGCTCGCCAGCACAGGCGAGCAAGGGCTGCCCACCAAGACCCTGGTGCGCAACGCCGATGGATATACCCCCCATGACGCGTTCGGCAACGAGCTGGCGGGGCGCAGCGATGTATACCGCGCGATGCTGCAGGCGTTGCCCGACAGCGAACGTGACGCACTCGGGCTGCTGATCCATGAGCAGGGCAAGCTGCGCGACAACCTGTTCGAACTGGCCGCCCGTGACCGTCGGCAAGCCGCTCTGGACCTAGGCATGACACCGGTTCGACCGATGTACCGACTGCCCACCCGCCTACCCGGTGATCGTCGTATCGGCTATCGCCTCAGTGGCCGAGGACGCGCTTACTGGACTGAAGACGAGCTGTTCGATCAACTGTTCCCGGCCACACCGCAAGGCGACCGGGAGATGCTGCGCCAGCGCCTGCGCCACCAGGCCGGCCCGTCTGCCGGCGCGTTCGGTCGCATGCTGTCGCGACTGCTGGTGGACTACCGCCGACTCGACAGCGTACTGCAACGCTGGGTACACGCCCCCGAGGGCCTCCTGCCCGGTGCGCAGGAACAGCAACATGGATTGCGCGAAACCTTCGCGCAACGCATTCGCAGTGCGTGGCGCCGGGAAAGCGCAGAAGGGCCGCACGACAACATCGACGATATCAACCTGGTGCTGGAGGGGCATGGCCTGACCAGCGTACCCGCTTTGCCCATAGGCCTGCCTCACGTTCGCCTGCTCAACCTCAACGGTCTCAACACCCCAGACATGCCCGGCCTGAACGCGTTTCTCGAAGCCTTTCCCGGCCTGCGCCTGCTTGACCTGGCGGAAAACAGCCTCAGCCGCCTGCCCCAGGCATTGGCCGAGATGCACGAACTGCAGGCACTGGATATCTCGGAAAACAACATTGACCTGGACGGGAGGAAAGCCTCGCGCTGCTCGAACGTATGCCCCACTTGCAACGGCTCAACCTCACCGATGGCATTCACACCCTCTCGGTGACTACGCTCGAGCGCCTCAGCGCCCTGCCGTCGCTGGCCTGGTTCCAGGCCGACCTCAACCACCTGATCATGACCGCCGAACACTTTCAGGCCCTGCAACGCTGGCCGGCCTTGATCGGGTTGAGCCTGGCTCAGAACGCGATCGTGCTGGATGAGGCCGCACGTACCGCACTGGCCGGGCTCAACCGTCTGGAGATGCTGTCGCTGTACGAAAACCCGCTGGCCCTGGCCCCCGACTTGAGCGGCTGGACACGCCTGCAGCGACTGGACCTGGAACTGACCAACATCAGCCAATGGCCGGCGGGGCTCGAGGCCCTCATGAACCAGGAGCCTCTGGTGCTGCGCCAGCTGGACCTGAGCGCCAACGAGCTCGCCGTTACCCCCGACCTGAGCCAGACAGCCTTTGCCCGCGCGGTACGCGATCACCTCGAAGCCATTGCCTATTCCTTCAACGGCAATCCTTTCGACGAAGCGGCCCTGGCCAATCTCGAACAGGCCGGCTTCACCACCCTCCCAGCCCTTGCACAGGCCAACCCTTGGGCCGCCGACTGGCCTGAGTCGTTGCGTTTGCACATTGCCGAAACGGCTGACGATCCACAGTGGCAGCCGCTCTACAACCTACTCGAACGGCTGCCCGATACACAGGACTTCCTGGACGCCCCAACCCAGATGCGCCAGCGCATGCAACACGTGGTCGAAATGCTGTCCAGCACGCAAGAAGGCGAAGCCGATACCGGCTGGGGCCGGGCGCAGGTGCAGCAGCAGATCAACGACCTGCTCGAGGACGCCACCCAGGAGTGCGTGGACCAGGCCATCGTGCTGTTCCAGCAAGTCGAGACGCAAGTGACGGTGTGGCAGACGGTCGCCCATGCCGCGGCTGCCGAAGCCGACGAACAGGTTGCCGTGGACAGTGCCCGCGCGCTGCTGCGCCAGCGCCTGCTCGACGAACGCGTCGGCGCTCTTTATCAGGCGCGGCTGGCCAGACGCAGGGCCTTGCGGGCCGATGACCATCACCCGACGGACAACCCCGTTCCAGCCCTGCACCCCGACGATGGCATCAGCGATCGGGAACTGGTCAGCGATCACCCCGACGAACTGGAGATGGCCCTGCATGCGCGTATCCAGCTACGACAGAGGCTGAACCTGCCGCCGCAACCGCAGGCCATGCGTTCCCCGCAACTGGCGCACCTCGATGAGCCGACCCTGCAACGCCTGGGTGATGCCGTGATCGAGGGCACGAGTGCCTCCGCCCTCGAACACTGGGCAGTGGACCAACCCTTCTGGCGAGCCTGGCTGCGCCGTTTACGGCCACTGGCCTTCGAAAGGCTGGCCGAACGCTGGATGGGCGCCTCCGAATATTTCGACACGCTCACTGACCCGTCGGCCGAAGCGGGTGCCTATACCGGCCCCGCAGTGCCAGCGCTCTACATCGACGCACTGGAGCGTGAGGTGGGCGATGTGGATGGGCTTGCCTGGCGCATGAACGGCGTGCTGCAACGCGTCAACCTGGCCAGCGGTCGCTATCCCAACGAGAACACCCTCTACCAGAGAGCCGCGGACCTGCTGCTGCGTTGTCGCAAGGAAGATGAAGCCGAACTGCTGCGCGAGCTGACCGAAACCATGGTCCAGGCCCATCGCGAATGAGTCGGCAGGCGGCCAGCCATTGCGCCGGGTGACGATAGCCCGTAACCCTGCGCCAGGTCGCAGCCCAGCGGCATCAGCACCCGCACATGCTCCACGCTCTCTGCCCTGCTGGGTGCCGGCGAAACCCGCCTGTCGGCGGAGCAGATCTACCCTCGGCTGTTCGATGCCATTCTCGAACAGCGCCTGCGACCGGGCAGCGCCTTGCCCGAGCAGGCGCGCCAGGTGCTCAGCGCCCGGCGCCTGGCCGAGACCACGCTGATCGGCCTGGCCACCCAGCGCGCGCGCCCGGCACAGATCCTCCAGCTGGTCGAACGCGAACGCCAGCACCATGAGCAGGGCGAACGCTGCACGGCGATCCGCCTGGGTGGCGAATTTCACATGAGGCTGGCGCACCTGGCCGCCAACGTACCACTGGCGCGTTTTCTCAACGGGCTGGCGCCGATGACGTCGCTGATCATCGTCCGATATGAGTCGCCCAGCTGCGAGCATTGCGCCTGGCAAGAGCACGCGGCGATCATCGATGCGGTGGAGAGCGGTGACAGCGGCGCTACGCGCCCCGTCGCCAGCAAGGCCAGCCTCCACAAGAGGTCGCACCCATCTGCATCAGCTTGATGCCACCGCTCTCCCAAGCCTCTGCGCCTGGCCCTGCAACACCCGCATCAAATGCACCGCTGCATGAGACGGCGGCTCGAACCGTGAATAGACAAAGCTGATATCGAAGTGAATTTCATCGGCCAATGGCACCACCGCCAGCCCGCTGTCCTGCGCAACGAACTCGTCGATCACGCTGATGCCCATGCCTTGTTTGACCAGCGCCACAGCCTCGTTGGCATTGGTAAACGACAACAGTGATTTCAGCTGCACTGCGCTGCGCTCGATGTGCTCGGCGAGCAGCTTGCCAAACGGCATGTCGGGCCGGAACAGCAGCAAGGCATGGCCTTCCAACTGTTGCAAGCTCAGCGTGGGTTGCCCAGCCAGCGGGTGGTCGGGCGGCATCACCACCACCATGCGCCCACGCATGAACGCCTGCGAATGCAGGTGGTCATGCACCACCGGCAGGGCGGCAATCGACAGGTCGACCTTTTTCGACAGGATCTGGTTGGGCATTTCGCCCATCAGCGAGGTTTGCCACTCGATGTTCAGCGACGGTGACTCGCGCTTGAGCTGGGCCAGGGCGATGGGGATGACCACCGTCGACAACGACGCGCTGCACGAAATGCGCAGCTTGCGCTGGCCACCGGCGCCCAGTGCCAGGGCGCATTCATTGACCTCCAACGCGGCTTGGTACACCCGCTCGACTTCACGAAACAGCACCTGCGCTTCGGCCGTGGGCACCAGGCGGTTGTTGATGCGCTCGAACAGCGGATAGGCCAGGCGCCCTTCGATGTACTGGATCAGCTTGCTCACGGCCGGCTGCGACACGTAAAGCAGCTTGGCCGCCGCGCTGATCGAGCCGGTCAGCATCACCGCCCGGAACACTTCCATGTGCCGCAGTTTGAATACCATCGGGTTTGCGTCTGCGCCTTCGTTGCCAAGCAGCATGTGTATTACCTTCGGTTATGGTCTTCGCCATCTGGGTATGAGCGTCAAACTCGGCCGCGCAGTATCGTAAACCCCAGCCTGATCGCCCTTGCGGCGAACAATAACAAGATCTGCAGGCAAGCGCAGTGGCGCTTGACGGGAGTGCTGCGTGACCATCTTTGACGAAGCGAAGATCGATTGCCATAACCATTTGTTTGACCCCGCGCGTTTCCCTTACCACCCCGACGCACCCTATGCACCTTCCGGGCAGGAGGTCGCCACCCAGGCGCAGTTCAGTCGGGTGATGGATGCCTATGGGGTGCAACATGCCTTGCTGGTTGGCCCCAACAGCGGCTACCACACCGACAACCGCTGCCTGCTGCATGCCTTGGCCACCGGGCAGGGGCGCTTCAAGGGCGTGGCGGTGGTCGAAGCGGATATCAGCCTCGATGCGCTGGCGGCCTTGCAGTCGCAAGGTGTAGTGGGTATCGCCTTCAACCCCGCGCTGTACGGGGTAACCAGCTTGAAGGACGCTGATGGGCTGTTCGGCAAACTCGCCGAGCTTGGCCTGTTTGCGCAGGTGCAGGTATGTGAGGACCAGTTGCTTGACCTGCATGGCCTGCTGCAAGGCGCCCATGCACGCCTGCTGATCGACCATTGCGGCCGACCGGATGTTGCGGCGGGTGTGCAGCAAGCCGGCTTCCAGGCGCTGCTGCGGTTGGCCGACAGTGGCCGCGCCTGCGTGAAGTTGTCCGGTATGCAGAAGTTCGCCGCAGCCGATGCCTTGCTGGAGCAAAGCGGTGCCTACGTCCAGGCCCTGCTCGAAGCCTTTGGCGCCGAAGCCTGTGTGTGGGGTTCGGATTGGCCGTTCATTCGCCAGCGTTCGCGGGTGGACTACGGGCCGCTGCTGAAACTGGCCGAGCGCCTGATGCCGGATGCCCGGCAGCGCCGTGCGGTGATGTGGGACACCCCGCGTCGATTGTTCGGGTTTGCCTAACGCCCCGTTGATTGCCATTCCAATAACAAGAGAGCAACCGTCATGACCACTGAACAGAACGCCAGCCTCGGGGTGTTCGACACCCCTGCGCGCGTCCAGCAACGCACCCGCACCCGTTTCATGATCCTGGCGCTGATTTCCGGCGGTACCATGATCAACTACCTCGATCGCAGCGTGATGGGTATTGCCGCGCCGAGTATCAGTGCTGACTTGGGCCTGAACGCAGCGATGATGGGGGTGATCTTTTCCGCCTTTTCCTGGACCTACGCCGCTGCGCAGATTCCGGGCGGCATCCTCATCGACCGGCTGGGCACCAAGCTCACTTACTGGCTGGCACTGACCTTGTGGTCGCTGTTCACCGGGCTGCAAGGGCTGGCGCAGGGCTTCCTGTCGTTGCTGGGCATGCGCTTTCTGGTGGGGATGACTGAAGCACCATGCTTTCCCACCAACAGCCGGGTGGTGGCCACCTGGTTCCCGCAGAGCGAGCGGGCCAGGGCGACCGGTATCTACACCTTTGCCGAATACACCGGGCTGGCGTTTCTGACCCCGCTGCTGTTCTGGGTGCTGCACGCTTACGGCTGGCGTTTCCTGCTGCTGGCGGTCGGCCTGATGGGCATCCTCTATGGCCTGGTGTGGTGGCGCAAATACCACGAGCCACACCAGTCGACCACGGCCAACCAGGCCGAGCTGGACTACATCGCCGCTGGCGGTGGGGTGATAGATGGTGGGCAGAAAGCCACGTCGTTCCGCTGGTCGCAGATTCCGGCGTTGCTCAAGCACCGCAACATGCTGGGCATCTGCCTGGGCCAGTTCGCCTGCAATTCGACCAACGTGTTCTTCCTCACCTGGTTCCCCACCTACCTGGTGACCGAGCGGCACATGCCCTGGCTCAAGGTCGGCTGGGTAGCGGTGCTGCCATTCATTGCCGCCTCGCTGGGCACGCTGGTCGGCGGTTGGCTGTCTGACGCGTTGCTGCGCCGCGGCTACTCGCTGAACGTGGCGCGCAAGCTGCCGGTAATCGCCGGGTTGCTTACCGCGTCGGTGATCGTGCTGGCCAACTACGTCGAGTCCGACGCGCTGGTGATTGCCATCCTGTGCATCGCCTACTTTGCCCAGGGCATGTCGGCGCTGGCCTGGATGATCGTGTCCGATATCGCCCCCAAAGGCCTGCTGGGCCTCAGCGGCGGCTTGTTCAACCTGTTCGCCAACGCAGCAGGCATCGTCACGCCGTTGACCATCGGCATCATCGTCTCGCTGACAGGCTCGTTCGTCTGGGCCTTGGCATTCGTGTCGTCGATCACCGTACTCGGTGCGCTGTGCTACCTGTTCATGGTCAGCGACCTGCGTCGCTTGCCGGAGATTCCTTCAGTCGAAAATGGAGCAAAACAATGAGCCAGTACCTGCAAGGCCAGACCGCAATCGTCACCGGAGGGATGCGTGGCATCGGCCTGGCGATTGCCCAGCGCCTGCATGCCGCCGGCGCCCAGGTTGTGATCTGGGACCTCGCCGTGGAGGGTTGGAGCAACGCGGAAAACGGCTTTGAGCCCGTGCTGCGCCAGGCGGTGGATGTATCGTCGCTGGCCTCGGTAGAGACAGCCTTCGCCGAGACGCTGAAGCGTATAGGGCAGGTGCAGATTCTGGTCAACAACGCTGGCATCAATGGCCCTGTGGTTTCGTCGTGGGAGTACCCGCCAGAGGCCTGGGACAAGGTCATCGCCATTGACCTGAACGGCGTGTTCTATTGCTGCCGTACCGCCATCCCGCATATGCGTGACAACGGCTACGGGCGCATCGTCAATATCGCCTCCATGGCCGGCAAGGATGGCGTGCAGTACATCTCGGCCTATTCGGCAGCCAAGGCTGGGGTCATCGCCTTTACCAAGGCAGCGGCCAAGGAGCTGGCGCAGGACGGCGTGCTGCTCAACTGCGTGGCACCGGCCATGGTCGAGACCCCGCTGATGGCCGAGATGACGGCCGAGCACATTGCCGCGAGCAAGGCCAAGATCCCCATGGGGCGGTTCCTCAAGGCCGAGGAGATCGCCAATATGGTCAGCTGGATTGCCGGGCCGGAGTGCAGCTTTACCACCGGCTTCGTCTTCGACCTCAGCGGCGGGAGGGCGACCTATTGAATGGCCTGGGCGTGGCGCACCTCACCGCCCTGGAACTGGCGCCGGCCAGGCTGGTACGTGAGGCGCGGCGCGCGGGCTTTAGCGCGGTTGGGCTGCGCCTGCACCCGGTGATGCCGGGTGCACAGGCGTACCCGGTTGCGCCGGGTAGCCAGGCGCTGCGCGAACTGCGGGCGGTGATGGCGGGTGAAGGTGTGCGTGTTACCGATATCGAGTTTGTTGCATTGACGGCACAGGCACAGGTTGCCGATTACCAACCGCTGTTGGCCGCAGGTGCCGAGCTGGGGGCGCTGAGCCTGACGGTGTCCGGGGACGACGACGATGTAGCGCGGCTGACCGGCAATTTCGCGGCGCTGTGTGAACTGGCGCGTGGTCATGGCCTGCGTGTGGACCTGGAGTTCATGCGCTGGCGGCCAGTGGCAACCCTGCAACAGGCATGCACGGTTGTGACAGGGGCGGGGCAGGACAACGGCGGCGTACTGGTCGATGCCTTGCACCTGTTCCGCTCCGGTGGCCAGGTGGCCGACCTCGCCGGGGTCGATCCGCGTCTGCTGCGTGCGGTGCAGCTGTGTGATGCGCCGTTGCTGGCGCCCGTAGAGGAGCTGATCATCGCGGAAGCGCGTGAGGGCCGTATGCTGCCGGGGCAAGGGCAACTGCCGCTGGCCGCGTTGGTGGCGGCGTTACCGACGCAGCTGTGCGTCAGTGTAGAGGTGCCATCCGCTGGCGTGCCCGCAGAACAGCGGTTACAAGCGGCGGCACGAGTAACCCAGGCGTGGTTGCAGGGCAGGCGGCGGTTCCCGTCCACCCTGCAGGCCGCCGGTCATTCCTGATCGGGCACCACGGCGATCACGTCGATCTCCATCAGCCACTCGGCCTGGGCCAACCCGGCGACCACCAAGCCGGTGGAGATCGGGAATACGCCCTTCAGCCACTTGCCCACTTCCTTGTACACCGGCTCGCGGAAGCGCGGGTCGGTGATGTAAGTGGTGGTCTTGACGATGTGCGACAGGTCCGAGCCAGCTTCTTCAAGCAGTTGCTTGACGTTCTTCATTGCTTGTTCGGTTTGCGCCTGCGGGTTACCCAGGCCCACCAGTTTGCCTTCGAAGTCGGTACCTACCTGGCCTCGCACATAAATGGTGTTGCCGGCCCGCACGGCCTGGCACAGGTCGTTGTCCAGGGTCTGGTTGGGGTAGGTTTCCTTGGTGTTGAACATGCGGATGCGAGTATGGGTAGGCATCAGTGGGCTCCGAGGGTGCTGACGTTGCTGATCATGTTGGTTTGCTGCTCATCCGCTTCGCGCTGTTCGCGGTCGCGGTAGGCCAGGTAGGTGCGTTGCGTGGCGATGTGGCCAGCGACGTGCTTGGCGTCGTGCCACACGCCCCAGATGAACGACGAGCCACGGCGGGACAACCACGGCAGGCCAAGGAAGTACACGCCGGGTTCGCGGGCCACGCCGCGTTGGTGCTGGGGCTTGCCGTTGGCATCGAAGGTGTCCACCTGCAGCCAGCTGAAGTCCACGCCGTAACCGGTAGCCCAGATGATGCTGCTGACGCCGGCCTTGGCCAGGTCCAATTGCTGCAGCGGGTTGCTCATGCAGGCCGGGTCGGCCAGGCGTGTGCGGGCTTCGGGTTCTTCCGGCAGGTCCAGGCCGTTGCATTCGATGTAGGCATCGGCGGCATCCAGCAGGGCCAGGTAGTTTTCATCGCCGCGGTTGATGTTCTCGACCAGGTTGTCCTGGAAGTGCGCCACGCCGTTCTCGAACGACTGGGTCAGGCCGACCAGGGTCATACCCTGGTGGGCGAGGGCGCGGAAGTCCACGGTGTGGCCGCCACGGGCGCCGCTGACGGCGATCGTCACGTGCTCGCGTCCGGGCTTGGCGATTTCTGCGTCCCACTCACCCAGCACGCCCAGCCACCAGCAGAAGTCGCGGTTGCGGTAGGCACGCGGCGGGCGGTCGTGGGCGCCGACCGACAGGTACACCTGGCGCCCGGCGCGCATCAGCTCTTCGGCAATCTGCACGCCGGAGGAACCGGCACCAACCACCAATACCGCGCCCTCGGGCAGTTGCTCTGGGTTGAAGTAGGCGGCGGAGTGGATCTGATGCAGGTTGCTGTCTTTAGGCGCAATGGCCGGGATCACCGGCTTCTGGAACGGGCCGGTGGCGGCGACCACTCGGTTGGCGCGAATCACGCCTTCATTGGTTTCGATGGTGAAGCCGGGGCGGTCGCTGTTACGAACTACGCGCTTTACTTCAATGCCGGTGCGTACCGGCAGGTTGTACTTGCGTACGTACTGCTCGAAGTAGTCGGCCACCTGGTCCTTGCCTGCGAAGGCGTCGGCGTCGAGGTTGAATTCCAGCCCCGGGAAGCGGTCGTGCCAGACCGGGCCGTTGGCGACCAGCGAGTCCCAGCGGCCAGTGCGCCATGCCTCGGCGATACGGTTGCGCTCCAGCACCAGGTGCGGCACGCCAAGCTTGCTCAGGTGTTCGCTCATGGCCACGCCGGCCTGGCCGGCGCCGACGACGAGGGTGTCGATTTCGAGGTTGTTCAGTGTCATGTCCGAGCCCTTGTTCAGGCGGTTGTTGTCAGGTCGGTTTGGAGGACCGCCGTTGTCTGGAGCCAGACTAGGGATGCGGCACGAATGGCGAAAATAGTATTTAGCTGGTGCTTGCCGATAAAACGGCGAAGGCCTTGAATTGCATGGCCTGTAGCAAACTTTAAGGGGGTTTTCGTGTGGTGTTTGGCGCACTTTTGCGGGCTTAGTTTTTTCCTGCTCAAAGCACAGGAAAATGTTTGTTTCGTGGGGTAGAAGGTTGCGCCCAGAATGCCCTGCATCGCACAGGACAACAGGAGCTTCACCATGACCTTCTCCATCATTGGCCGCTGCCAGGAAACCGGCCAGGTCGGCATCGCCATCAGCTCGTCGAGCATCGCCGTAGGCGCCCGTTGCCCGTGGGTGCGCGCCGGTGTAGGCGCGGTCTCTACCCAGAACATCACCCTGCCGGCACTGGGCCCGCAGATTCTCGATGCCATGGAGCAAGGCCAGTTGCCACCCGCCGCGGCCCTGGACCGGGTGCTGAGTGCCAACGGCTGGAGTGAGTATCGCCAGGTCACGGTGATCGACAGCCAGGGGCAAGTGGCGCTGTTCACGGGGCGCGAAGCGCTGGGTACACACAATGCGGTGGCCGGCGAACACTGCGCAGCGGCGGGCAACCTGCTGTCTTCTACCCAGGTAATAGAGGCCATGGTGCTGGCTTTCGAGCAGGCGGGTGGGCACCTGGCCGACCGCCTGCTGGCGGCCATGCACGCGGCGATGGCCGCCGGTGGCGAAGCCGGGCCGGTGCACTCGGCGGCGTTGAAGATTGCTGGCGAACTGACCTGGCCACTGGTGGACCTGCGCGTCGACTGGGCCGATGCAGACCCGATCGGTGTGCTCGATGGCTTGTGGCAAGCCTATCGGCCACAGATGCAGGACTATGTCACCCGCGCCCTCAACCCGACCGCCGCGCCAAGCTACGGGGTGCCAGGCGATGAGTGAATTTGCCAGCCGCGCGCTGCTGGCCCGGCTGATCGGCTTTGCCACGGTCAGCCGGGACTCCAACCTTCAGCTGATCGGCTTTATCCGTGATTACCTGGCGGAACTGGGGGTGGAAAGCGAACTGTTCCATAACCCGGAGGGCACCAAGGCCAACCTGTTCGCCACCATCGGCCCCAAGGACGTAGGCGGCGTGGTGCTGTCGGGGCACACAGATGTAGTGCCGGTGGATGGCCAGGCCTGGAGCGTCGAGCCGTTCGCCCTGAGCGAACGCGACGGGCGCCTGTATGGTCGCGGCACGGCTGACATGAAAGGTTTCATCGCGTCGGTGCTGGCAGCCGTGCCCGCGTTCCTCGCCCAGCCGTTGCGCATGCCCGTGCACCTGGCGTTCTCCTACGACGAGGAAGTCGGTTGCCTGGGCGTACGCTCGATGCTGGAAGCCCTCGAACAGCGCCCGCACAAACCCCGACTGTGCCTGATTGGCGAACCCACCGAGCTCAAGCCGGTGCTGGGGCACAAGGGCAAGCTGGCAATGCGCTGCCAGGTGCATGGCGCGGCCTGCCACTCGGCGTATGCGCCGTCTGGGGTGAATGCCATCGAGTACGCGGCGAAACTGATCGGCAAGTTGGGTGACATCGGTGATGCACTGGCCTTGCCGCAGCATCATGACGAGCGCTTCGACCCGCCGTTTTCCACGGTGCAGACCGGGGTAATCAAAGGGGGCAGGGCGCTGAACATCGTGCCCGCCGAATGTGAATTCGATTTTGAAGTGCGCGCGCTGCCAGGGTTCGAGGCGCAGGCGGTGGCCGATCAGTTGCAGACTTATGCAGAGGCCGAGTTGCTGCCGCGTATGCGCAAGGTCAATGCCGCCAGCGCCATTCGCCTGGAGCCGCTGAGCGCCTATCCGGGGCTGGCCACACCGCAGGACAGTGAGGCTGCGCGGCTGGTGGCATTGCTCAGTGGCTCGAATGAGTTCGGCACGGTGGCGTTCGGTACCGAAGGCGGCTTGTTCGACCAGGCCGGCATCCCGACCGTGGTGTGCGGGCCTGGCAGCATGGACCAGGGGCACAAGCCGGATGAGTTTGTCAGTGTGGAGCAGTTGCAGGGCTGTGATGCCATGCTGCTCAGGCTGGTCGATTACCTCAAGCAGGATTGATAGCTGTGGCGTCTTCGCGGGTACACCCGCGAATGGGCCACAGCGAGGCCCTGGCGAATCAGAAGGTAGCCTTGACCTGCAGGCCCACCACCAGCGCGTTGTCGATGTCCTTCCCCGAGAACGCCCCTGGCTCGATGATGTATTGCACATCTGGGCGCAGGTTCAGCCACGGTGTGGCCTGGTAGCCATAACTCAGTTCGATCAACTGCTCGGCACTGTCGATATCGGGGAACTGCTGGCCAGCGTTGAAGGCGGCATCTTCAAGCACATCGCGGCTACGCGGATTAGGTACGGCACGGCCGTAACCCAGTGCCACGGTATCTTTCGGGCGGCCTTCGAACGGTTTGTACAGCACCACACCGGCACCATACCACTTGGTGAACGGCGAGGCGGCCTTGCTCGACGCCGAGTACTGGCCGAAGGCGTGCAGGCTACGGCCTGGCGAGCCCTGGTCGTTCCATACCGCCTGGTCGACCAGCAGGTAGTGGCCTGAGCGGCCGGATACTTCGTCGTCGCTGCCGATGCGTTTCACATCGGAGCTGTCGTAGTAGTAACCGAGCTTGTACTCGCCCGGCAGTTCACCCTGCAGCTTGTACACCAGCTCCACCGGTACCACGGTGCCGGTGGTGTGCTTGGGCCCCAGGTGCCAGGCGCGGCTGGAGTTGCCGTTGCTCTCGGGGTCTACGTTGAACGCCGCCACGCGCAGCTGCCAGGAAGGCGACAGGTCGTACTTCACCCGCACGCCGAGGTGAGCATTGGGGTAGTTGGTCCAGCCGCTGCCACCGGACATGTTCAGCGGGTGGCCGCAGAAGCCGGCGTTCATGAAGTTGCACAGGATGCCGCTGTCCAGGCCGCCGAGGTCGTTGCCCATGGCCATGTAGCCAAGCTTAACGTTGAGCGCCGGAGTGAACAGGGTACGCTCGTAGCTCAGCTCGGTCAGGCGGGTGTACAGGCCACCGAAGTTTTCCTGGATCGGCAGGCGGTTGCCTACCAGGTCTTCCGACGCGCTGTTACCGCGGCGGTCGTTGACGGTCAGCTGGACTTTGCCGCCGTTGTCCAGGCCGTACAGCTTCGACAGGTCGAACTGCACGCCCAGCTTGACGTTCTGCGAATAGCGCGCCGATCGGTGCAAACCACCGTGGGCGTTGTAGGCGGTTTCGCCGCTGTAGTCACCGGTGACTTTGACGCCGTCTTCTTCGAGTTGATGACGCAGGCCGCCCCAGTCGCCGGTCAGGGTGCTGCGGGTCAGCAGGTCGCCGTCGGCCAGGGCTGTGGTGCTGGCCAGGGCCAGCAGCAGGGTGGGGGTGATGCGAATTGCGGATGGCATTGCTGAATCTCGGGTTGTCTTTGGGGCCATTCGCGGGCAAACCCGTGCCTACATGGCCGCTGTGGGCCTTGTGGGAACGGGCGTGCTCGCGAAGAAGGCGACGCGGTCTTACGGCAGCGCGTAAGAAATCACGTAGTCGCCACGGTCAGTCGACTGGCGGGCGCCGCCAGCAGTGATCACCACGTACTGCTTGCCGGTCTTCGGCGAAACGTAGGTCATCGGGCCGCCCTGGCTGCCCACTGGCAGGCGAGCTTTCCAGATTTCGTTACCGTTGCTGCTGTCATAGGCGCGCAGGTAGAAGTCCTGGGTGCCGGCAATGAACACCAGGCCGCCTTGGGTCGACAGGGTGCCGCCCAGGGTTGGCAGGCCGATCTTGATCGGCAGGTGCATGCGGATGCCGAGCGGGCCAGTGTCTTCAACGGTGCCCACGGGTACCTGCCAGGCCACCTGGCGGGTTTTCATGTCGATGGCGGTCAGGGTGCCGAACGGCGGCGCCTGGCATGGAATGCCCGCTACCGACAGGAAGCGGTTCTTGTTCACGGCATACGGCGTGCCCTTGAGTGGTACCGCGCCCATGCCGGTGTTCAGTGCCTCACCGCCAGAGGCCGCGCCACCTTTGTTCTGCGACGGGATCATCTGGATCCACAGGCCCAGACGCATGTCGTTGACGAAGATGAAACCATGCACCGGGTCGGTGGAAATGCTGCCCCAGTTCATGCCACCCAGCGAACCTGGGAAGCTCAGCGACAGGTCGGTGCCCGGCGCGGTGTACAGGCCGTCGTAGCGCATTTTCTTGAAGTCGATGCGGCACAGCAGCTGGTCATACGGGGTGGCACCCCACATGTCCGACTCGGTCAGGGTCTGTGCGCCGATCTGCGGCATGCCTACCGATTTGGGCTGGGTTGGGGAGTATGGCTCGTTCGGGATGTTGCTTGGCTTGACGGGTACTTCGTCGACCTGGGTCAACGGCTTACCGGTGGCGCGGTCGAGCACGTAGATCTGCCCGGCCTTGGTGCCGATCACTACCGCAGGTACCGACTGGCCGTCATCCTTGGTGAAGTCGATCAGGCTTGGCTGCATCGGCAGGTCGAAGTCCCAGAGGTCGTTGTGCACGGTCTGGTATACCCACTTCTGGTTGCCGGTAGTGGCGTCCAGGGCCAGCACCGAAGCGCCGTAGGTGTGGTCCAGCTTGTTGCGCTCAACACCGTAGATGTCGGTGGACGACGAGCCCATCGGCAGGAACACGGTGTTCATCGCCGGGTCGTAGGACATCGGTGCCCAGCTGTTCGGCGTGCTGCGCACATAGGTGCTGTCGCCTTGCGGTGCCTGGCGATCTTCCGGGTTGCCCGGGTCGAAGGCCCAGCGCATTTCACCGGTGATCACGTCGAAGCCACGGATCACGCCACCTGGCATGTCGGTCTGGACGTTGTCGGCAACGCGGCCGCCAACCACCACGGTGGTACCGGCCATCAGCGGTGCCGAGGAGAGCTGGTAGTAGGAGTCCGGGACATTGCCCAGGCCGGCCATCAGGTTGACCTGGCCATTGTTGCCAAAGCCCTGGCAGAACTCGCCGGTGTCGGCGTCGACGGCAATCAGGCGGCCATCGATGGTGTTGGTCAGCAGGCGACGCTGGCAGTTGGCACCCGCCGCTACGCTACCGCCGGTAATCGGCGAGCTGTTCGGCTGGGTCGGCTGAGCGATGGCGGCAGTGGCGTCGAAGTAGGCCATGCCACGGCAACGCTGCCAGACCTTGGACTGGGCGTTGATTGCGTTTTTCCACAGTTCTTTGCCGGTGTCGGCATCGAGGGCGATCAGGTTGTTGTGCGGGGTGCAGATGAACACCTTGTTGCCGATCTGCAGCGGTGTCAGCTGGTCTTCGGCACCGTTGCCGTCACTGATGGCGACGTCACCGGTGTGGTAGGTCCAGGCCACTTTCAGCTTGTTGACGTTGTCCCGGTTGATCTGGTCCAGCGCGGCGAAGCGGCTGCCACCTTCGGTGTTGCCGTAGTGGGCCCAGTCTTTCTGTTCCTTGCCGGCTTCGACCGGGGTCATGCCTGGGCCTTTGCCGGTGGGGGCGACGCTTGGGTGGGCAACGAACATGTTGCCGGCAGCGATCACCAACACCACCGCCATTACCCCGGCGATACCGTAGGCACCGCGACCGGCGCTGGCGCCATTGGTACGCACCAGCAGCGGGTAGACCAGTGCCACCACCATGCCGATTGCGCCGAACATGAACAGGCGCGAGAACAACGGCCAGAACACCAGGCCGACATCGCTCAGTGCCCAGATCACGGTGCCGATCAGGAACGCGGCATACAGCCAGGCGCCAGCCAGCTTGCGGCGAGCAATGAGTACACCGGCGATGGCCATGGCCAGGCCGCCGATCAGGAAGTACCAGGAGCCGCCCAGGCCGGCGAGCTTGACGCCGCCGGCAGCCAGGAGGAGGCCGAGCAGGGCGATGATTACGCCCAGGCCGATCAGAATGATGTTTGGGGCGCCAGAGGCGCGCGGTGTTTCTTTCATGCCAGGGATCTCAGCAGGTGGAATGCGCGCAGTCTAAGCCCTTAGCTTGCTAATTAACAAGTTGGTACATAATTTTCTGAGGCTGATTGTCGCAGGGCTGAACGTGTGAAGGTGTCGCTAAAAGTCTAGATCAGGTGCTGAAAAAAGCATTAAACGGGGAGTTTCTGCCGTTTTTGCAACCGGCATTCATACTTTCGTCGAGTGTGTTGCGCGCCCACGTTCAGCCTCAGCTTCAGGCTGGCCACGGGGAACTACTGCCATAGAACACCGCCAACCAGATGGTGGCCGTGCCGGGTGCGGTCCATTCCACGCGGTGGCGGTAGTGCGGCGGAATATCCAGGCAATCGCCCGGCGCCAACAGGCGGGTGTGGTGCTCGTGCTCGAAGCGCAGCCCCGCAGCTCCACTGAGCAGCACGATCCACTCGCCTTCGGCCTGGACGTACCAGAAACCGGGCGGGCTGGCCTGGCCGCTGGAGACGATACGCTCCACGCGCACCCCTGGGCGGCTGAGCAGTTCGTCGACATGTTCGGCACTGGCGGGGTCGCAGGGCGGCAGGGCGGCCAGCAGGTTGTTCGGTATCATGGAAAGCCTCGCTGTGAAGGTGTGATGCCACTATGGACGCAAATGCCATGCAGCGCGCTTCTTGACCCGCCCGGCCGTTTGTAAGAACTTTCCGAGTTTTGGAAGGTGGCCAGCAAATGGACAAACTCCTGGCAATGAAGATGTTCGTGGCCACCGTCGATGCCCAGGGCTTTTCTGCGGCCGCGCGCAGGCTAGGGCTGGCGACATCGTCGGTGACGCGCCTGGTCGATGCCCTGGAAACGGCGCTGGGCGCCACCTTGCTCAACCGTTCCACGCGTCAGGTGAGCTTGACTGAGGCCGGTGCCCGTTACTACGAGCGCGCACGGGGTATTTTCGAGGCGCTGGACGAGGCTGATGCCAGTGTTGCCGATCGCGGCGAAGAGCCAGTCGGCGTATTGCGACTGTGCTTGCCAGTGGAGTTCGGCAGGCGGGTCATCGCCCCGCACCTGGGGCCGTTCCTGGCAAGGCACCCGGCACTGGAGCTGGACATCGACCTCAGCGACCGCCTGGATGACCTTCTGGACGGGCGCTACGATCTGTCGGTTCGCCTGGGCGACCCATCGCCCAATGACGAGCTGGTGTGCCGCCAGCTCGGTCGCTTCCAGCGTTGGTTGGTGGCCAGCCCGGCTTACCTGGCGGGGCGTGAGCCGCTGCAGCACCCCCGGCAATTGCTGGAGCACGCCTGCCTGCGCTTTCGCTACGGGCAGAAAGCGCGGCCCTGGCGCCTGGCCTGCGGCCAGGAGAGCCTGGAGCTGGACGTAAGCGGGCCGCTGCGCAGCGCCAACGCCGACATGCTGCGTGAAACGGCATTGGCAGGCAGTGGCATCGCTCTGCTGGCCGACTGGCTGGTACGCGCAGATGTGCTGGCCGGGCGCCTGCAGCGGGTATTCCCCGACTGGCAGGCCAGCCCTGGCACGGCCAACAACAGCATCAATGCCCTGTACCTGCCCAACCACCGGGGTTCGCGGCGGGTGAACGCGTTCATCGACTTTTGCGAAAATTTACTGAAAAACGACGGGTAGTGTTGCGCAGAGCGCAAAGCCGCGTTGCGCCAAGACCGGATTCTCGGCGAAAGCGCGCATGGGTAAGGTAGCCAGCATATACCCCTAGTCGAGGAACCTCGCATGAATCCCTCCCTTGCGGCAGCGCAACCGGCAGCTGCCAGCCTGAGCCGGGCCCTGGTCGTGCTACTGGCATTCTGCTGCGGCGCGATCGTCGCCAACATCTACTATGCCCAGCCCATCGTCGGGCTGATTGCCCCAGACTTGGGGCTATCCACCGAGCATGCCAGCCTGATCGTTTCCCTTACCCAACTGGGTTATGCCCTGGGCCTGTTGTTGCTGGTGCCGCTTGCCGACCTGCTGGAAAACCGCCGCCTGATGGTGGCTACCGCTGTCCTGGCCTGTTTCAGTCTGCTGCTGGCGGGCACCAGCAGCAGTGGTCAGGGGCAGTTGTTCCTGGGTTACGCACTGCTGATCGGTTTCAGTTCTGTGTCGGTGCAGATGCTTATCCCGCTGGCGGCGCACCTGGCGCCGGAACAGCAGCGTGGCCGGGTGGTGGGGAATATCATGGGCGGCCTGCTGCTGGGTATCCTGCTGGCGCGCCCGGTTTCGAGCCTGGTGGCTGACCACTTTGGCTGGCGCGCGGTGTTCATTGGCGCCGCCGGAGTCATGCTGGCGATCATCCTGTTGCTGGCGCTGACCCTGCCGCAGCGTCGTCCCGAGCACAAGGCCAGCTATGCCGGGCTCATGCTGTCGCTGCTCACTCTGCTGCGCCGTTATCCACTGCTGCGCCAGCGTTCGTTGTACCAGGCGTTGATGTTCGCAGCGTTCAGCCTGTTCTGGACGGCCGTGCCGATGGCCCTGGCCAGTGAACACGGCCTGTCGCAGAGCCAGATCGCCGTGTTCGCCCTGGTCGGTGCAGTGGGCGCCATCGCTGCACCCATGGCCGGGCGCCTGGCGGATGCCGGGCATGCCCGCGCCGGCTCGCTGTTGGCGCTGATGCTGGCGCCGGTGGCCTTGCTGCTGGGGCTAACAAGCCCGGGTTACAGCGTGATCGGCCTGGGCCTTACCGGCGTGCTGCTGGACTTTGCGGTGCAGATGAACATGGTCATTGGCCAGCGCGAAGTGTACGCACTGGACCCGGCCAGCCGCGGGCGGCTGAACGCGGTGTACATGACCAGCATCTTCCTTGGCGGGGCGCTGGGGTCGGCGGTGGCCAGCGCGTTGTTCAGCCAGTTTGGCTGGCAGGGGGTGGCGCTGGTGGGGGCAGGCTTGCCGGGTGTTGCGTTGCTGGTCTTCCTGCTGAAGGCCCGGCGCGCCTGAACAGGGAGCGTGCTATCGGCCAAGCGGCAGCGCCACGCCAATCAAGGCGAACAGGCTGCCGCAGCAGCGATTGAAACCCTTGCCGCCCTTGGCCAGCCAAGGGCGAATGCGAAATGCCAGGCGCGCCAGCAGGTACTCGACCAGGAACTCGACGCTGGCGAAGGTCGCCGCCATTACCACGAACTGCAGCACCAGCCCACGCTGTGGGTCGATGAATTGTGGCAGGAAGGCACCATAGAACAGCAGCACCTTGGGGTTGGCCATGGCCGACAGCAGGCCTTGGCGGAACAACCCGGCATTGCCGAGCCGCGCGCTGCGCTCGGTCAGCTCCAATTGCAGGCCGGGGCTGCGCCACAGCTGGATACCCAGCCAGATCAGATAGGCGCCACCCACCCACTTCAAAACGCCCAATACCGAAGCCGAGGTTTGTAGCAGCGCGCTGAGGCCGAACATGGCCAGGGCGATCAAGGCGCTGAAGCCAAACACCCCGCCCACGATGGTGAACAACGTTCGCCGCGCGCCATACAGGGCGCCATGTGTCAGCGCCAACAGGCTGTTGGGCCCTGGGGTCAGCGACAGGCCGATGCTGGCCAGCAGGTAGATGAGCCATGTGTCGAGGGCCATGTTGGAAATGCCTGGTGATGTGGGGATGCCAGTCTAGGGCCTGATGATCCGGCTGATAGAGTATGATCTAGACATTTAATGGTCGTTTATGGACTCGCTGACATGCAGCCCGACATCCGCCTGCTGATCCTGCCGTTACCGGATTTTGCCCTGCTGCCGTTTGGCGCCTTTCTCGACAAATTGCGCTTCAGCGCCGACGACGAGGACTACAGCCAGCAGCGCTATTGCAGCTGGACCGTGGCCGGGCTCAGCCTTGACCCGGTGCAATCAAGCAGTGGTGCGGTGCTGCAGGTCGAGGCGATTGCCAGCCAGCTCGACCTGAGCAGTTTCGACTACCTGGTGGTGTTCGGCGGTCGCAATGCCATGGCCACTGCCGCGCTGGCGCCACGCTATCAGGCGCTGCTGCACCAGGCCGGCAAGGCCGGTGTGAAGCTGGTAGGGGTCGATAATGGCGCCTTCCTGCTGGCCGCCTGCGGACTGCTGCAGGGGCATGAGGTGGTGGTGCACTGGCGTCACGAAGCCGAGTTTCGTGCTGCCTTCCCGCAGCTGCGATTGCTGCGTGAGCAGTTGTACTGCATCGATGGCAATCGCATCACGTGTGCCGGCGGCACCGCCGCCATCGACCTGGCTGTTGCGCTGCTCTCACACGCTTGCGGGCGTACCCGCGCGCTCAAGGGGCTGGCCGATATGCTGGTGGACGAAACCCGCGACAGCCGTCATGCCTTGCGTTCGCTGGAGCTGGGCGCCGGGCAGGGGCGGCAGGTGCAGCGGGCACAGGCGCTGATGCGCCATCACCTGGGCTCGCCGTTGGCAGTGGAGCAACTGGCCAAGGAACTGGGCATCAGCCGGCGCCAGCTGGACCGCCAGTTTCAGGCCAGCCACGGCATGAGCGCCAAGGCCTGGTGGCTGGAAATGCGTTTGCAGCAGGCGCGCTGGCGTTTGCTCAACTCCAGTCATAGCCTGGCGCAGATTGCCGATGAAGTGGGCCTGGGCGATGCCAGCTACCTGGGCAAGTGCGTGCGCCGTCGGTTTGGCTGTACGGCCTTGGCCTTGCGAGCAGGCAGCGCTTACTGCGGTGTGCCGAACAAGCCTGTCCAGTAGATCCCGGCATCGCTCTTCGGGTCTACCGCATAGGCAGCCCCCAGTTCACGGAAGTCTGGGTTCATCAGCGTGGCGCAGTGCCCTGGGCTATCCAGCCAGCCGTCGACCACTTTGTGCGCAGTATCACGCCCGGCGGCAATGTTCTCGCCGATTTGCTGATACAAGTACCCGGCCAGTTCCGCCCGGTCACCGGGTGTGCGGCCATCCTTGTCGATGTGGTCGAAGAAGTTCTGGTTGGCCATGGACCGCGTGTGGTTGGCAGCCACCCCGGCCAGTACTGTGCTCCAGCTCAGTGGCGGGGCGGCGGCAAAGGGTTGGCCACCGCATTGGCGTGGCACCTTGCGCGCAGCGTTGATCTCCTGCAGCACTTTCTGCCCCTCGGCTTGCCAGTCACCCAGGCGGCCGCTGAGCAACGGCCGGGCCAGCACGATGCGCCAGTCGCGGCCCTCCTGGCTGACGCCGATATCGACGAATTGCGGGTCGAGCACTACCTGGCAGAAGCTTTCCTCGATGGCATGCATGGCGGCGCGCGCATCGCGCGGGCCCGACAGGCTGATGGCCTGGACGTTGACCATGGGGTAGGCCGCGCGGGTCATGGCCTGTTGCAAGTCGCGGGTGCCTTCTGGCGACAGCGCAAGGCGAGTGTCGCTATTGAGCGGCGGCAGCTCCAGCGACGCCTCGCCACCGCAGGGCTGGGCCTTGCTGCGGTACACATTGATCGAATCGATCAGTTGCGCCTCTTCGCCGGTGACAGCCAGTACCCCGGTCGAAACGACCAGGCCCAGCGACAAGGCGGCAACGGATGACAGGACGCGCATGTGGATCTCCCTATGACTGGCAGCGTCGTGGTATGCGCTGCTCATCCTACACAAGCCGGGGGCTTTTGGCCCTAGCTCGTGCAAAGCAATGAAAGCGCCGGCAATCGTTGCTGGCGGCAAAAGAGGGAGTAGACCACTGGCCTGCGGAAAAGTGCGATGAATTGCTAATCATTCTTATCGAGCCCGCACGGTCCGCCGCGTTCGCATCAACGCGCCAACGCCTGGTTCGGCTTGTAGAACAGGAAGTGGGTAGTCTGCGCTGTCTTGCGATACGCCTTGGCCCAATCGGGGTGCACGGTGCGGTCGTGGAAGTACAGCGCGCCGCCGGTGGGGTCCTTCAACTGCTGGTTCAGTGCCTTGCGTGCGATTTCTTTGGCGACATCGTAGCGCTGGGCTTCCTCGACCTGATCCGAGCGCCCGTCGCACCACCAGGAAAACTGGCAGGCCTTGCTTTCCACGCCCTGCTTGACCACCCCGCAGATGGTGTCCGGGAAGCCATCGTGGCCCAGGCGGTTGAGCACCACGCTGGCCACGGCGGTCATGTCCTCGGCATCGGCGCCTTTGGCTTCCCAGTAGATGGTGCGGGCCAGGCAGGTAATGCTGTCATCCAACGGCGCCTTGCCAACCGGGTCGACCGCCTGCGCTTCGCCTGGGGTCAGTTTTTCAGCTTTTTTGGGGGGAGGGGCATCTTCCACCACCTTTTCTTCAAGCACTTCGGCCTTGTCCTCGGCGACGGCGGCCTTGGCCGGGTCGGCCGCATTCAAGGGGCCAGCGAGCAGTGCCGAGGTGAGGCCGAGCAGCATCCAGTAACGGCGCATGGGCAAGCTTCCGAAGGGTGGAGTGAGTCTCAGTCTAGCCAAGCGTAAGCATTAACACCAAAGGCAGGGTGGCGGCGGCCGCTACGGTCTGCAGGGCGATGATGGTGGCCATCAAGGGCGCATTGCCGCCCATTTGCCGGGCCATCACATAGGATGACGAAGCGGTGGGCAGCGCTTGGAACAGCACCGCCACCACCGCCGCCTGACCACTCAGGCCGAGCACTCTGCACAGGCCCCAGGTGGTCAGTGGCATGACCAGGAACTTGAACGCCGACGCCGCCATCAGCGGGCGCACCTGCTGGCCCAGGCGAGCGCCGCCCAGTGCCGCGCCGACGCACAGCAAGCCCAGCGGCAGGGCGGCCTGGCCCAAGGCCTTGACCGTGGGCTCGATCCCGGTCGGCAAGCCCAAACCGGTGGCCCTCAGCAGCAGCCCACCCGCACAGCCGACGATCAGCGGGTTGGCGAAGATTGCCCGTAGCACCGTGAGCGGTGAACTGTGGCGGGCGCTGAAGCGGGCGAACACCAGCACGCAGAGCAGGTTGACCAGGGGGACGATGGCGGCATTGGCTACCGCCGCCAGGGCAATCCCTGCACTGCCGTAGATGCCAGCTGCCAGGGTGGCACCAATGTAGTTGTTGAAACGAATACCACCCTGGAACACCGAGGTGAAATCGGCGCCATCGTGGCTTACCGCCCCTTGATACAGCATCAGTAATACGGCACCGGCCAGGGTCGAAAGCATCAGTGCGCCGACCATGTCCAGCACCGGTACGCCATCAAGGTTGGCAGTGGCCAGGCCGTGCAGAAACAGCGACGGCAGCAGTACGTAGTAGCTCAGGCGCTCGGCGCCGGGCCAGAAGCTTTCGCCAAGAAAGCCGCGTAGGCGCAGGAAGGTGCCCAAGGCAATCAGCAGGATGATCGGGAGCAGGGTGGTCAGCAGCAAGTGGAGCATGATCGACGTTCCGTGGTCGGGTACGCGAACAGACTACGGGTGAGGAACGGTCTGTAAAAACGTTGTTTTCTGCACTGACTATTGAGAAAAAATGCATTGTTGCAGCTTACGACTCCAAGGCTGTCTTCAGCACAGCACTCAAATGCCGTCGCTGGCTTTTCTCATGCTCCAGCAACACCACACGTCGCGTCAGCTGCGGCTCGCCAAACGGCAGGCAAGTGGCGGGCGGCAAGCGCTGCAGGTCGTCATCGGCCATGGGTACGATCGCCACGCCCAGGCCCATCACCGCCATGCGCGCCAAAGCTTCCTGGCTGTCCAGTTCCATCTGCTCGCTCACCTGCAAATGCTGGCGACGCAACTCCTGCTCGATCTGTCGCCCGGCCCAGGCGCGCTTGTCGAAGCGCAGGAATGGCTGGCTGGCCAGCAACTGCGGCACGCTGTACCCGGCCAGTTCAGGGCTGGCGATGACCCAGAAGCGGTCTTCGAACAATGCAGTGAAGTCCAGGCTTTGCGGGTAAGGGCTGACGGGTTCGGTGGTAATCGCCGCGTCGAGTTCACCGTCCTCCACGCGTCGCGCCAGCTCCGCCGACATGCCCGAGGCCACGCTGATGTGCAACTGCGGGTGGTTGGCCTTGATCCACACCAGCGCCCTGGGCAGGCGCCGCGCCAACACCGTATGGATCGCCCCCAGGCGCAGGCGGCCGCGCAGGCTCGGGCCGCAGGCCAAGGCGTCGGCCAGTTCGTCGTAGGCAGCCAGAATGCTCTCGGCGCGAGCCACCGCCAATTGGCCTGCTTCAGTCAGGGCCACCTGCCTGCGGCTGCGGTCGAACAGGGGAACCTGCAACTCGTCTTCAAGGGTTTTGATGTGCAGGCTCACCGCTGAAGGGGTGAGGCTGAGCAGGTCGGCGGCGCGGGCGAAGGTGCCGTGGCGGGCGATGGTCACCAGGGTGCGCAGGGCTTTGAGAGACATGCGGGCGGGTCCAGGGTTGAACGGTCAGTGCTGCATTGTCAGGCCCGGCCGTTTCGCAGCACAAGGCTGCTCAGCGCCTATTACGCCCATACGCCTGGCTGATCCTGTCGATCACCATGGCCAGGGCAACAATTGCCAGCCCGGCCTGCACGCCCTGACCAACATTCAAGGTCTGGATCCCCGCCAGCACATCCTCACCCAGCCCACGGGCGCCGATCATCGACGCCACTACCACCATCGACAAGGCCATCATCACCGACTGGTTGAGCCCGGCCATGATGCTTGGCAGCGCCAAGGGCAGGGCGATGCGCCGCAACCGCTGCCAGCGGCTGGCGCCCAGGCCGTGGGCCGCCTGCAACAACGAAGGGTCGATTTGGCTCAAGCCCAGTTCGGTCAACCGCACCAGCGGTGGCAGGGCGTATATCAGCGTGGCGAATACGGCGGGCACCTTGCCCAGGCCAAACAGCATCAGCACCGGGATCAGGTAAACGAACGCCGGCAGCGTCTGCATCACATCCAGTACCGGCAGAAGCAACCGCCTGGCCAGCGGTCGGGCGGCCAGCAGGATGCCCAATGGCACGCCCACCAGCACGCACAGGCCGGTACTGACCAGCACCAGCGCCAGGGTTTGCAGCAGCTTGTCCCACAGCCCGAGCATGCCGATAAATGCCAGCAGCGCGACCAGTATTGTGCTGCGCACAACGCTGCGGGTGGCGTGCCAGGCCAGCAGGCCGACCAGCAGCAACAACAGCCACCAGGGCAGCAGGCGCAACAGGTTCTCCAGGCCGACCAGCAGTTGCAGCAAGTGGTCTGAGACGCTGCGCAGGTGGTCGCCGTAGTTCATCACCAGCCAGTCGACCAGGCGGTTGACGCTGTCGGCAAAGGAAAACTGCAGAGTCTGCGGGAAGCCGTCACTCACAGGCTGGCCTCGACCTTGGCGGCGATGTCCGCAGGCAGCCAGGTTTTCCACACATCAGGGTTATCGCGCAGGAAGGTCAGGGCTGCGTCGCGCGGTGGTGTTCGTTTTTCGCTCATTGCGGCCAAGGCCTGGTTCAGGCGATCGATGGGCAGGTCCACCCGTTCGAACACGCTGACCAGGTCCGGGTAGCTATCACGAAAGACCTTGGACACGCCAATCGACAACTTCGCCGGCAGCGACCGGCTGCCCTTCGGGTTGGGGTTGCCGGCATCGGTGAGGGTGGCCCAGGCCTGGGCATTGAACGGTGGCTCTTGCAGGCGTACAAGCTTGTAGCGCCCCATCAGCGGGGTCGGGTTCCAGTAGTAGAACAGCACCGGTTGGCCACGACGGATAGCCGAGCCGATCTCGGCGTCCATCGCCGCGCCGGAGCCACTGCGGAAGTTGGTATAGAGGTCATTCAAACCGTAGGCCTTGAGCTTCTGGCTGTTGACCGTTTCAGACGTCCAGCCGCTGGGGCTGTTCAGGAAACGGCCCTTGTCGGGCGACTCGGGGTCGCGGAAAACCTGCGGGTAACGCTTGAGGTCCTCGACACTGCGCAACTGGGGTGCCAAGGGTTTCAGTTTGCGTGCGGCATCGCCTTCGATCACATAGGCCGGCACCCACCAACCTTCCTCTGCATTTTTCACCGTATCGCCCAGCGCGAACACCTGGCCGGCCTGTTCGGCCTTGACCCAGGCAGGGCTGCGCCCGGCCCACTCCTCGGCGATCACTTGCAGGTCATTGCGCGCCAAGGCCACCTCCATGCTGACGGTGCTACCGGGCAGGGTGTCGGTGGTGTAGCCGTAGCCGCGCTCCACGATCAGCCGCAGGATTTCGGTGGTGAGGGCACCGCTTTCCCAGCCGATGGCGCCAAAGTGGATGGGCTCGCTGCGTTCTGCCGAGGCGGCGCTGTCGGTGGCGGCCAGGCTGACAGCGAGCAGCAGGCTGGCCAGCAGCATTGGAAGTCTGTTCATCGGGGCCTTCGATTGCCATTGAGTGGATGCGGGCAAGTGTAGACGAGGCCCCTGGCGCATCGCCGGCGCGGTCGGGGGAAGGTGCTCCCACTGCCCAGGCGTGCTGCGCGTTGCAAAGCTGGGCTCTTCTGCTTGGCATGCACACCTGAAGAGGCAGCCCCGATGACGCTGGATTTACATTTCGTGTATTACCGCAACTTTCGTTTCGATGGAAAACTTCATGTTCGCTGTTACGGTGCAGACCTGCACAAGGTCAATCGCATCCGCTACGAACTTGAACGGGCTGGCCCCGACGGCCCGGTTTCATTCCCGGGAAAGTCCGTGTACTCCCAGGCACGCAGCGGCAAGCCGAGCGACCATGGATGCCCTGCCACGTTGCTGGCCGAAGAAGAGGCGGGCGTGTATTCGATCCAGCCCAAAGTCGTGCTGCTCGATGAGCATGCTCGGGCGCTGGGCCGGCCGGTTGGCGCAGCTGGCGTTATCGACATGCGGCCCTTGGTGCTCGACATAAAGGCTGACGAGGTCAACAGGAGCATCCTCGACAAGGTGCCGGTACCCGGTGCTGGCGGGCGTCGTAAACGAGCCGTGGAGCAGGTGCAGGGAGGCGACGATGGGCCGCAAGGGATGCCCACCTTGGCACCCGGCACACCGTTCCCGCCGGTTGTCATCGAATTCATCCCCGGAGGGCACGAGCGATTTCTCCGAGAGCTGGAGCCGGGCTCAGGTTCTGCATGGGTCCGCTACTGGCCGAACCTTGAATCGGTACTCGCGTTGCGACCTGTTCTGGACGAACAGGAACAGGGCGAAGACAGGCTCCGGCCATTGCGCGACCATTACATTCTCGACCAGCCAGCCAGCATGCTCGGTGACACCTACCTCGCCTTGCTCAAGGCTTTGGCGGCGCGGGAGTATGTGCAGTCACTGCAGTTCATGCCGGCAGCGCCCCAGCCAAGCCTAATTTTGCTCGGCCTGGCCGGGCTACTGGCAACGCTGCTGACCGGCGGCGCCGTGGTGGCGGGCAACCATGCCTATGAAAATGCTCAAGCTACACCCGATTTCGAGCCGCGCCAGCATTACCTCGACGCACCTGGCCCCCGGTGGCAAGGGCTGAATGTGCGCGAGGCCTGGGCGCAGCAGGTAACGGGTTACGGCGCGCGGATTCACTTCAGTGATGGGGGGTTGCACCCTGATCATGAAGACTTGCGCGGCAATCCTGCCTTGAAAATCGTCTCGCTCGAACCCAACCATGATCCCGACCACGGAACGGCTTCGGTGGGAATCATTCTGGCTGCGGGCAACGGTATTGGCGCGACCGGGATCAGCCGTAACAGCGAACTGTACCTGTACAACAACCGCGCGGAGGATGCCCAAGGCAGCTTCCAGGCGCTCAAGGACCTGCTACGGAATGTAGAACCCGGCGACATCGTGGGTATCAATCGGCAGACCGCCCATGCCGAGGTGCTGAGCACCATGTTGCCATCCTTGCACGACAAGGCCTGGTGGACTGTCATGCAGCAGTTGAGCCGGCGCGGTGCCGTGGTGGTCAATGCAGCAGCCAATGGCAGCAGCAGGACGCTTGCGGACAAAGGCACCCGTGCTGGCGAAGGTGTCGACCTGGCCAACTGGCCCTATTTTGCCGACCATGGCGATTCAGGTGCGATTCTGGTGGGGGCCTGCCATTCGTATGACGGCAAGCCCCACGCCTACTCCAATTACCATTACCGTTACCGTATGCTCAATGCCTGGGGCGACAGCGTAGTCACGCTTTCCTATGGCGATTTGCAGGACCTGCGTGGTGAGGAAAGGGACTACACAAGCCGCTATGCTGGCACTTCCAGCGCCACACCGATGGTGTGCGGTGCATTGAGCCTGATCCAGTCCTACGCCATGGAGCAGCACCACGTCTACCTCAATGGCAACCAGATGCATCAGTTGGTCATGGCGTCTGGCTACGACGATGCCACGCTAGCGGGTACCGAGGTGCTGCCGATGGGCGCCAGGCCCAATGTGCATGGCGCGCTGGTGCTGCTGGACCGCATCCTCGGCGGCGGCAGGTTCGCGGCCTGAGTCGGGGCCGGCAGGTGCCGGCCCCGCCCGGCTCATACGCGAAACTGGTCCATCAGCGCCTGCTGCTGGTTGGCCAGGCTGTTCAGCGACTGGCTGACCCGCGCCGACTCGTTGGCCTGGCCTGACAGCGACTCCGTCACATCACGAATGGTCGCCACGTTGCTGTTGATTTCCTCGGCTACCGCGCTTTGCTCTTCGGCGGCCGAAGCGATCTGCAGGTTCATGTCGGTGATCACCGTCACCGCCTGGCCAATGCGCTGCAGTGCAGTGACGGCCTGGCCGACCTGCGCAACGCCACTCTGTGCCTGGCGGTGGCTGTGGTCCATGGCGCCGACCACTTCCTGGGTGCCGTTCTGCAAGGCTTCGATCACCTGGCGGGTTTCTTCCACCGACTCCTGAGTGCGTCGAGCCAGGTTGCGTACTTCATCGGCAACCACGGCAAAGCCACGGCCGGCTTCACCGGCACGGGCCGCCTCGATGGCGGCGTTGAGCGCCAGCAGGTTGGTCTGTTCGGCAATCGAGCGGATCACCTCCAGCACCGAACCGATCTTTTCGCTGTTCTGCGCGAGGCCTTCGACTTCGGCCATGGCGTCGCTCATGTTGGCGGCCAGGGTATCGATGCTGGTGGTGGTGCGGTCGATCACGGCCAGGCCTTCCCGGGTGGCCTGGTCGGCGTCACGCGCGGCCTGTGCCGCCTGCGCGGCGCTGCGGGCGACATCCTGGGCGGTGGCGCTCATTTCATGCGAGGCGGTGGCTACCTGGTCAACCTGGCGATACTGCTGCTCCATGCCGGCGCTGGTTTCAGTGGCAATTGCCGAGGACTGGTCGGCAGTGCCTCGGGCGGCCTGCACCGAGCGTTTGACCTCGGCGATGGTCGGCTGCAACTTGTCGAGGAAGCGGTTGAACCAGCCGGCCAATTCACCCAGTTCGTCCTGCTTCTGGTAGGTCAGGCGGCGGGTCAGGTCGCCTTCGCCGCTGGCAATGTCCTTGAGCATGGCAGCCACGCCGAGGATCGGCCGGGTAACGCCACGGGCCATCAGCCACACCATGAGCAGGCCGGCAATGGCAGCGGCCAGGCCCAGGCCCAATTCCAGCAAGGTGCCGCTGGTATTCAGCGCGTCCAGTTCCTGCTTCAGTGTTTCGGCCGGGCCGGTCAGGGCATTTTCCGGTACATCCAGCAACACGCCCCAAGGTTGTGCGTCGGGGATCGGCCGGAAGGCCGCCAGCACCTTCAAACGCTGCTGGTCGTGGAGGATAGTCATCTTGCCATTGGCCAGTTTGCCTACCAGTTCGGCGCCCTTGGCCGGGTCTACCTGGTCGAAGCGCTGGGCCAGCTTGCTGGCATCGGCGCTGTAGCCCGCCAGCAGGCCGACCGGGCTGAGTATGCCGACCGTGGTGCGGCCTTCGTAGAGGCTGCGGCTGGCCTCCTGGCTCAGTGCCTGCAGGCTGTTGAGGTTGATGTCGATGGACAGGGTGGCAATGATCTTGCCGTTGACCGCCAGCGGGAAGACGATGCTGGTCATCAGCACCTGCTGGCCGTCGATGTCATAGAAGTAGGGTTCTACCACGCACACCTTGCCGGTCGTGCGCGGGCATACCCACCAGGTGTTGGCTGGCTGGCCGCTGGGGCCGATCTCGGTGTTGGCCATGTCATGCTCAGGCAGCGCCATGGCGGTCAGCTGGCCGGCACGCGGCTGCGACCAGTACAGGGCAAAGCGACCGGTTTCGTTGCTGCCCAGCTCTGCCTTGCCGGCGAACAGGCTGTCCTTGCTGTCCAGGGCGTTGGGCTCGAACACCAGCGACAGGCCGAGGAGGTCGGGGTTGGCCTGTAGCGCGGCGCGTACCTGACGGGTCATGTCCTCGCGCAGGTCGAAGGCATCGAGAAAGCGCTTTTCAGCCTGCTCGCGCAGGAACAGCACCTGGCGGGCGAAGCCGGCGCCGTACTGGTAGGCATCCATGAACTGGCGGCGGATGTTCAGCGCCTGCACTTCACCCTGCGACTCGATACGCGACTGCGCCGCCTCGGTCAGCATCTGCATGCTGCTGGCCTTGACCAGGTCCGAGCTGTGGTCCATGCGGTACAGCGACAGGCCGACGAGCAAGGTGACGATGCCGGCCAGGCAGAGACCGGCGAGCAGGGTGATCTTCCACTGGATGGAAAGTTGTCGCAAAGGCATGGGGGCGGATCCCTTGTAATAAGAGTGTGGCTTGCGACTGTGTCGGCGGCCTGGGTTTTTTCTTTATTCAAACGTTCAATTTAATTATCAGGTCCGCTGCAAGGCATTGGTAATGTGACGCAACATGGCGCTTTTGACATCTGCCGCCCACTGCTTCAGAGTTCGCGGTTTTTTCCGCCGTAATGAGGTAAGCCAATCATGAATGCAGTGATCGCCGCGGTCGGCATCATGCTGATACTCAGCCTGTCCCGCGTGCACGTGGTCATCGCCCTGATCATCGGCGCCCTGGTCGGTGGGCTGGTGGGTGGCCTGGGTGTCGAAGGCACGCTCAAGGCCTTCAACGGTGGCCTCGGCGGTGGCGCCACGGTGGCGTTGTCCTATGCACTGCTGGGCGCCTTTGCCGTGGCCATCGCCAAGTCTGGTCTGGCCCATGCCCTGGCCGATCGCGCCCTGGTCATGATCGACCGCCAGGGCCATGCCCATGGCGGCAAGGTCAAATGGCTGATGATCGGCCTGATGCTGGTGGTGGCCGTGTCGTCGCAGAACATCCTGCCCATCCACATTGCCTTCATCCCGTTGCTGGTGCCGCCGCTGCTGTACGTGCTGACGCGCCTGCGCATCGACCGCCGGTTGATCGCCTGTGTGATCACCTTTGGTCTGATCACGCCGTACATGTTCCTGCCGGTGGGTTTCGGCAACATCTTCCTCAACGAAATCCTGCTGGCCAACGTCGCCCGCGCGGGTGTCGACGTGAGTGGCGTCAATGTCACCCACGCCATGGCCATCCCAGCTGCCGGTATGCTCGTCGGCCTGTTGCTGGCGGTGTTCATCAGCTATCGCAAAAAGCGTGACTACGACCTGGCGCGTATCGAACAGGTGGAACAGGTGAGCGTGCAGTACAACCCGCTGACCTTGCTGGTGGCCGGGTTGGCGATCGCTGCTGCCTTTATCGTTCAGTTGCTGTTGGACTCGATGATCATCGGTGCCATGGTTGGCTTCCTGATCTTCTCGCTGTCAGGCATCGTCAAGTGGAAGGATACCGACGACCTGTTCACCGAAGGCATGAAGATGATGGCCATGATTGGTTTCATCATGATTGCCGCGTCCGGTTTTGCCGACGTGATGAAGGCTACCGGTGAGGTGAAGAGCCTGGTGGAAACCTCGGCCCAATGGATCGACCACAGCAAGGGCATCGGCGCCTTGCTGATGCTGTTGGTGGGCTTGCTGGTGACCATGGGGATCGGCTCGTCGTTCTCCACTGTGCCGATCCTGGCCGCGATCTTCGTGCCGCTGTGCGTGCAACTGGGCTTCGACCCGCTAGCCACGGTGTGCATCGTCGGTACTGCCGGTGCGCTGGGGGATGCGGGTTCACCGGCCTCGGACTCGACCCTGGGGCCGACCTCGGGCCTGAACGTGGATGGCCAGCACCACCATATCTGGGACACGGTGGTGCCGACCTTCATCCACTACAACCTGCCGTTGCTGGCGTTCGGCTGGTTGGCGGCAATGACCTTGTAAGGCGGGGAGGGCGTCAGCCCTTGTCGGGGGGCGGCGAGATGCGGTTTAGCACGGTGCTGCCGTCCTTGCTGCGGGTCAGGTAGACCGGCAGCACCTTGGGCAGGTTGTTGACCAGGCGCCCCACTTCACGGGTGTTGTAGATACCGCTGATGCGAATGCGACCGGTACTGGCGTCGGCCAGCTGCAGCGGTGCGTCGAGGTAGCGGTTGATCACCGGCAGCGCTTGTTCCAGGCTCAAGTTGTCGAGCACCAACTTGCCGCTGCGCCAGGCCAGGCTGTTGCCGTAGTCGTCGCTCTGCTCCAGTTGTGGCTCGAAGTCGCCCTTGTGGTAGCTGGCCTGCATGCCAGGGCCGAGGCGATAGCCGCCGGCGCTGCCATCGCTGGACACCAGCACCGAGCCTTCCACCAGGGTAACCTTGACCTGGTCCTGGTACCTCCACACGTTGAACTGGGTGCCGGTGACCCGGGTTTGGCCACGGCCGGCACGCACGATGAACGGGTGGCTGCTGTCGTGCTGCACCTTGAAGAACGCCTCGCCGCGCTTGAGCGTGACCTGGCGCTGGTCTTTGTAGTTGAGGTAGGTGAGCTCGGTGTTGAGGTTGAGCTGCACCGTGCTGCCGTCGCTCAGCTCCACCGTCTGCATGCGGTCACTGGCTTCGAAGTGTTGGTAATGGTTGGGCAGCCAACCCTGCTCCCACCCCATCCAGCCTGCCAGTGGCAGCACTGCCAGGGCAATCGCCGCCGCAGACGCCAGCGGCCGCCAGTTGCGCGGGCGTGCGGCTTGCTTGGCGGGCGGGTTGAAGTCGATGACGGTGGCGTTGCGCGGCAGCAAGTCGGCGGTTTGCCAGATTTCCAGCATCGCCTGGTATTCCTCGGCATGCCGTGGGTCGGCCGCCTGCCAGCGGGCGAATGCCTCGCGCTCGGCCGCCGTGCAATCTTCGGCGTGCAGGCGCATGCACCAGTGCGCGGCGGCGTCGGTGATGGCATCGTCTGGGCTGGGATTGAGGCGGTCGTGGTTCATTGCGGCTCCGGGTTTTGCGCATTCTACCCTTGCAGAAGGGCCCCCGAGAACCGGCGTAATGGCGAATGACTATCAGTTGTGCCGGTTTTTCGTCGGTTTTGCAACGGTTTTTCAGCGTCTGAGAACCCTTCGCGTACAAGAATGCAGGCTGAAATCCACGGGGCTGCTGCGCAGCCCATCGCGACAAAGGCCGCCCCCACAAGGGACTGCGCGTCTATTGTGGGGGCGGCCCGATGTCGCGCTAGGGACGCCAAGCGCCCCCAGGGCCTTTCAGAACTGTGCTGCCTCCAACCCATAAAGGCTGTCGCTGCCCGCTCTGATGCTGGCCTCCAGCCCTAACCCGCGCGGCAATACCCGCTGGTAGAAGAACGCCGCACACGCAAGCTTGGCCCCATGAAACGTTTCGTCCTCATCACGCTTGGCCAACGCCACCGCCGCCATTCGCGCCCACATATAGGCATATGCGGTAAGCCCGAACAGTTGCAGATACTCGACTGCCACTGCGCTGACCAGGTTGGCATCCGCGCCGGCCCGCGCCCGTAGCCAGGCGCTGGTAGCCTCCAACCGCGCCAAGCTTGCCTGCAGTGCCTCGCGGTGCAATGGCGCATCCACACTGAACGCTCGTACTTCGGCGGCAAAGCTGGCCAACGCCTGACCGCCGTCGGCCAGCACTTTGCGCCCGAGCAGATCAAGAGCCTGAATACCGTTGGTGCCTTCATAGATTTGCGCAATGCGCACGTCGCGCACTCGCTGCTCCTGGCCCCATTCGCGGATGTAGCCGTGGCCGCCGTACACTTGCTGGCCCAGCACGCAGCTTTCCAGGCCGTTGTCGGTGAAGAATGCCTTGGCCACTGGTGTCAGCAGCGCCACCAGGCGCTGGGCATGTTCGCGCTCGCCGGCGTCTTCGGCATAGCGCGCCAGGTCCAACTGTTGGCCAACGTAGGCGGCGAACGCCCGGCCACCTTCGGTGAGGGTGCGCATGGTCAGCAGCATGCGCCGTACATCGCCGTGGTGGATGATCGGGTCGGCAGCCTTGTCCTGCGCCTGTGGGCCGCTAGCGGCGCGGCTCTGCAGGCGCTCGTTGGCGTAGCGGGCGGCGCTCTGGTAGGACGCCTCGGCGCAGCCGATGCCTTGTATGCCGATGGACAGGCGCTCGTAGTTCATCATGGTGAACATCGCCGCCAAACCTTTGTTGGGTTCGCCCACCAGGTAACCGAAGGCACCATCGAAATTCATTACACAGGTCGCCGAGGCCTTGATGCCCATCTTGTGCTCGATCGAGCCGCAGTGGGCGGCGTTACGCGCGCCTAGCTGGCCATTGGCCTCGACCCGGTACTTGGGCACCAGAAACAGCGAGATGCCCTTGGCGCCGGCGGGTGCGTCGGGCAGCTTGGCCAGCACCAGGTGGACGATGTTCTCGGTCAGGTCCTGCTCGCCACCGGTGATGAAGATTTTGCTGCCGCTGATGCGGTAACTGCCATCGGCTTGGGGTTCGGCGCGGGTTCGGATCAGCCCCAGGTCGGTGCCGGCATGGGGTTCGGTCAGGCACATGGTGCCGGCCCAACGGCCTTCGTACAGGGGCGGCAGGTAAGTGGCCTTGAGCGTTTCGCTGGCGTGGGCATCGATTGCCAGGCAGCTGCCGGCGCTCAACGCCGAATACAGGCTGAAGCTGCAGTCGGCGGCGTAGAGCATTTCCTCGAACAGCACGCCGAGCATCTTCGGCATGCCCATGCCGCCGTATTCCGGGTTGCCACCCAGGCCGACCCAGCCACCTTCGCGGTAGGTGTTCCAAGCCTCGCGGAAGCCGCCGGGGGTGGTAACCACGCCTGCGTCGAAGTGCACGCCTTGCTCGTCACCGTTGCGGCTGAGCGGGGCGATCAACTGGGCGGTGACTTTGGCGGCTTCCTCGAGGATGGCGTCGGCGGTATCGGCGTCGATGCGCTCGGCCAGGGCGGGCAGGCGGGCCCACAGGGCCGGGGCGTTGAATACGTCATGCAGGACGAAGCGCATGTCACGCAGGGGGGCGGAATAGGTAGTCATCGTTGGCTCTTGAAGGAGGAAGTCAGGGTCGGCTCTTCGCGGGCAAGCCCGCGAAGAAGCGGCTGCGCTTTCAGAGGGCCTTGGCCCGGTCGCGCAGCACGTACTTCTGGATCTTGCCGGTGGAGGTTTTGGGCAGCTCACCAAACACCACGGTCTTCGGCACCTTGAACCCGGCCAGGTGCTCGCGGCACCAACTGGTGATATCGGTCTCGCGGGTGTCTTCCCGGCCCGGCTTGAGGGCAACGAAGGCGCACGGCGTTTCGCCCCACTTTTCATCCGGGCGTGCCACCACGGCGGCTTCCAGTACAGCCGGGTGCTTGTAGAGGGCGTCTTCGACCTCGATGGTGGAAATGTTCTCGCCACCGGAAATGATGATGTCCTTGAGCCGGTCCTTGATTTCGACATATCCGTCGGCATGCCATACGGCCAGGTCGCCGGTGTGGAACCAGCCGCCACGGAAGGCTTCGGCGGTGGCTTCAGGGTTTTTCAGGTAGCCCTTCATCACGGTATTGCCGCGCATGAAAATTTCGCCCAGGGTGTTGCCGTCGCGCGGCACCGGCTGGAGGGTTTGCGGGTCGGCGACCATCAGGCCGTCGAGGGTTGGGTAGCGTACGCCCTGGCGCGACTTGATCCGCGCACGCTCGTCCAGCGACAGCGCATCCCATTCGTCATGCCAGGCACACACGGTCACCGGGCCGTAGACCTCGGTCAGGCCGTAGGTGTGGGTGACCTTGATGCCCATTTCCTCCACGGCGCCAATCACCTTGGCCGGCGGCGCGGCACCGGCGACCATGGCCTGCACCGGGTGCTCGATGGCTGCCTTGGCGGCTTCGGGCATGTTGACCAGGGCGTTGAGCACGATTGGCGCCCCGCACAGGTGGCTGACCCGGTGCTCGCGGATCAGGGTGAGGATTTTCTGCGGGTCGACCCGACGCAGGAACACATGGGTGCCGGCCAGCGCGGTGATGGTCCAGGGGTAGCACCAGCCGTTGCAGTGGAACATTGGCAGGGTCCACAGGTAAACCGGGCGGTGCCCCATGGCCCAGGTCATCTGGTTGCCCAGTGCGTTCAGGTAAGCGCCGCGGTGGTGGTAGACCACGCCCTTGGGGTTGCCGGTGGTGCCGGAGGTGTAGTTCAGCGAAATGGCCTGCCACTCGTCATCGGGCCATTCCCAGGCAAAGTCCGGGTCCCCTTCGGCAAGCAGGGCTTCATAGTCCAGCTCGCTGACAGCGCGGCCCTCGCCATACTCCGGGTCATCCACATCAATCACCAGCGGCGGGTGTTCGAGCAGCGCCAGGGCTGCTTCGATGACGGCATGGAACTCGCGGTCGGTGATCAGCACCTTGGCCTCGCCGTGCTGCAGCATGAAGGCGATGGCCTCGGCATCCAGGCGCACGTTCAAGGTATTGAGCACGGCACCGATCATGGGTACGCCGAAGTGCGCCTCAAGCATGGCCGGGGTGTTGGGTAGCATCACTGCCACAGTGTCGCCACGGCCGATGCCACGGCCAGCCAGGGCACTGGCCAGGCGCAGGCAGCGTTGGTAGGTTTCCTGCCAGTTGCGGCGGATGGCGCCGTGGATGACGGCCGGGTAATTGCCGTATACGGCGGCGGTGCGTTCGATGAAGCTCAGCGGGGTGAGGGCGACATGGTTGACGGCAGCGGGCATCAGGCCCTGGGCATAGATCGACATGCGGTAATCCTGTAAGGGAGGCAGACGCAGCATGTGCGCTTGGCCCCCGATGGCTGATTGTTAGCTCTGTTCAGGGTGCAGGGAGGCGGACGGTGGGCCGCTCCCTCTGTCGCAGTTTTACGCGAGTCGCTATGGTAGTAGGAATATCGACTATAGCAATATAGTAAAACTACTATAACAACGAGCCGCCCATCGTGCATAACACTGCCTACCCCTTGCTCGCCAAAGACCCACAACCCAGCCTGTTGCTGGCCAGCGATGCCAGCCCGCTGGCGCTCAACCCAGCCCTGCAGGCCTGGGTTGCCGAAGGCCCGGCGCTGGTCCATTGGCTGCCGGCCAACTGTGCCGCCCTGGTGCGTGCCTGCCTGCGCCAGCATCGGGCGATCAGCGATGTCGAAGTGCAGGTCGGCGAGCGCATCGTGCTGTGGACGTTCATGCCGGATGACCAGGGCCAACAGGTGCTGGGCCGCTGTCGTGATGCCAGTGAAGAACGCCACGGTGCACGTGAAGCCAGCCGCGCCCGGCGCCTGTACCGGCTGATCATCGAAAACACCACCGACCTGATTTCCCGGCACAGCCCCGATGGCCGTTTTCTCGATGCTTCACCGGCAGCATTTCGCCTGCTCGGCCTGTGGCCCGAGCAACTGCGCGGCATGCCCGTGCACACCCTGCTGCACCCGCGTGAACGGCGCCAGGTACTGCGCCAGGCCGCTGCCGCGCTGGACCAGGACGGCTACCACACCATGACCTGCCGGGTGCGTCAGGCCGCTGGCGGCTACCGCTGGTTCGAAATCGCCAGCCGGGCGATCCGCGAGACCTACACCGGCGCGGTGGTTGAGGTGGTCAGTGTGTCCCGTGACATCACCTTGCGCATCGAAGCGCAGGAAAGCCTGGCACACAGTGCCCGCCTGGCCACCCTGGGCGAACTGGCTTCGGGCATTGCCCATGAGATCAACCAGCCGCTGGCTGCGGTGGTTAACTACGCCAACGCCAGCCAGCGTTACTTGCAGGGACTGGAGCGCGACCCGCAAGCCCGCGAGCGGGTAGGCCAGGGCCTGCAGCGCATCAGCGAGCAGGCCACTCATGCCGCCGAAGTGATCCGCCGCCTGCGCGCCTTTCTACGCAAGGGACCGCGACGCCTGCAGGCACTGGACGTGGCCGAGGTGGCCGGCGAAGCCATGCGCCTGTGCGCCTGGGAAGCCGCGCGTGACCAGGTGCAGGTCGAGCTGCGCATCAGCGCGCAACTGCCCTCGGTGTATGCCGACCGGGTGTTGCTTGAACAGGTGCTGCTCAACCTGTTGCGCAATGCCATCGATGCCAACCGCGAGCTGCACGGGGAAAAACCGTCACGTATCCTGCTCGGCGCCACCCGCGATGGCGAGGGTGTGCTCGTCGAGGTCGCCGACCAGGGCCCGGGCGTATCGCCCGAGTGCCTGGATGAAATCTTCACGCCGTTCACCACCAGCAAAGCCGACGGCCTGGGCCTGGGCTTGAGTATGAGCCGCAGCCTGATCGAAGGCTTTGGTGGCAACCTGTGGGCGCGGGCGGGTGTCGACGGCGGTTTGGTACTGTGCTGCCGGCTGGCGGTCAGCAGGGGTTAGGGAGAGGCTAGGGTGCAAGCGAAAGTGTATGTGGTCGATGACGACCAGGGTATGCGCGACTCGACGGTGTGGCTGCTGCAGTCGGTGGGCCTGCAAGCCTTGCCGTTTGCCAGCGGGCAGGCATTTCTCGACGCCTGCGTGAACGATGCGCCCGCGTGTGTGTTGTTGGACGTGCGCATGCCGGGGTTGGGCGGGTTGGCCGTGCAGCAGGCGATGAGTGAGCGTGGCCTGATGTTGCCGGTGATCTTCGTCAGCGGCCATGCCGATGTGCCGATCGTGGTGCGGGCGTTCAAGGCGGGTGCCTGCGACTTCATCGAAAAGCCCTACAACGACCAGTTGCTGCTCGACAGTGTGCAGGCCGCACTGGAGCACGCCGCGCGGGCACGCCAGGGCGACCAGGCGCTGGCCATGGTGCAGGTGCGCATCGACGGCCTCACACCGCGTGAGCGTGACGTGTTCGTGCCACTGGTCCAAGGGTTGAGCAACCGCGAGATTGCTGAGCAGTTGGGCATCAGCGTGAAGACCGTGGACCTGTATCGGGGGCGGGTGATGAAACGCTTGCAGGCGGCTAGCCTGGCGGAGCTGGTAGGCATGGCGATTGCCTGCGGGGCGGTCGAGGCGTTGGGCCTGCAAGCGCGCTAGCCGCTTTTGCACGGCCCCTTGCTGGAGCGGCGTATCCCGTAGAAATCATGAAATTTTTCATAGCTAGCTAATCAAAGCTTTGACATTCACTGCCTAGGCAGTAATATTTTTACACAATTACCCGAGCAGTCTTCGATGGCCCATTTCTCTCCCGAAAACTTCCAGACCTGCGCCATCGGCATGTTGCTTGGCCGTGCGGCGATCCTGAAGGACCGCATTCTCGACTGGCACCTCGAATCAGAGGGCGTCACCGCCGCGCAGTTCAAGGTGTTGATCATCGTCACCCAGTACCAGGTGGATACCCCGGCCGAGTTGTGCCGCTACTTGGGCCTGGACAGCGGTTCGATGACCCGCATGCTCGACCGCCTCGAGCAGAAGGAGCTGATCGTGCGCAACCGTTGCGCCGACGACCGGCGCTTGGTGCGCCTGGCGCTCACGGCCGACGGCCAGCGTCTGGCCGACCGCCTGCCAGAAATAGGCGCCGCCGCGATGAACGAGTTGTGCGGCGTGCTGGCACCTGAAGAGCTCAAGACCCTGGAAGGCCTGCTGGCCAAGGTGCTGCTCGGTGCTGGCGACCCGTTGACGATCCGCCGTTTCGGCGACCGTTGAACCCTGTCACGAATTATCCAAGGTATTGTCATGGCCACTCCCGCAGACACCCCGACTCCCTCCGCCGAGCCCTCGCGCAAGCGCAAGGCCTGGCTGCTTGGCCTGCTGTTGCTGCTGATACTTGGTGGTATCGGCACGTGGGCCTGGTACAGCCTGGTCGGCCGCTGGCACGAAAGCACCGACGATGCCTACGTCAATGGCAACGTCGTGGAAATCACCCCACTGGTCACCGGCACTGTGACCAGCATCGGAGCCGATGACGGCGACCTGGTCCATGCCGGCCAGGTGTTGCTGCAATTCGACCCAGCCGACAGCGAGGTGGCCTTGCAGTCCGCCGAAGCCAAGCTGGCGCGCAGTGTGCGCCAGGTCCGCGGGCTGTACAGCAACGTCGACTCGCTCAAGGCCCAGCTGGAAACGCGCCAGGCCGAACTGCGCAAGGCGCAGCAGGACTTCAACCGGCGCAAGGTGCTGGCCGACAGCGGTGCGATTGCCGCAGAAGAGCTGTCCCATGCCCGCGACGACTTGAGCGTGGCCCAGGCCGCCGTCAACAGTGCACGCCAGCAACTCAGCACCAGCAGCGCGCTGGTCGACGACACCGTGGTGTCCTCGCACCCCGAGGTGATGGCTGCCGCAGCCGACTTGCGCCAGGCCTACCTCGACCACGCCCGCACCACCCTGGTTGCGCCGGTCACCGGCTATGTCGCCAAGCGCACCGTGCAGCTGGGCCAGCGCCTGCAGCCGGGCACCGCGACCATGGCGGTAATCCCGCTGGACCAGGTGTGGATCGACGCCAACTTCAAGGAAACCCAGCTGCGTGACATGCGCATTGGCCAGCCCGTGGAAATCAGCGCTGACCTGTACGGCAGCGAGGTCAAGTACAGCGGCACGGTCGACAGCCTTGGCGCGGGTACTGGCAGTGCCTTTGCCTTGCTGCCGGCGCAGAACGCCACCGGTAACTGGATCAAGATCGTCCAGCGTGTACCCGTGCGTATCCACCTCAGCCCCGACCAGCTCAAGGACCACCCGCTGCGGATCGGCCTGTCCACCGTGGTGGAAGTCGACCTGCACGACCAGAGCGGCCCGACCCTGGCCCAGCAGCCACCGCAGCAGGCCAGTTACACCACCCAGGTGTATGACCGCCAGCTGGTCGAAGCCGATAACCTGATTGCTCAGCTGATTCACGAAAACAGCGCTCCCGGCAAGACGGCGCAGCGATGAGCAACAACGCCGCTGCCCAGTTCACGCCGCCAAGCCTGCTGCTGACCACCATCGGCCTGTCGCTGGCGACGTTCATGCAGGTGCTCGACACCACCATCGCCAACGTGGCCTTGCCGACCATTTCCGGCAACCTGGGGGTGAGCTATGAGCAGGGTACCTGGGTTATCACTTCGTTCGCGGTGAGCAACGCCATCGCCTTGCCGTTGACTGGCTGGCTGAGCCGCCGCTTTGGTGAGGTGAAACTGTTCATCTGGGCCACACTGCTGTTCGTGCTGGCTTCGTTCCTGTGCGGTATCGCCCAGTCGATGCCCGAGCTGGTCGGGTTTCGTGTGCTGCAGGGTGTGGTCGCCGGGCCGTTGTACCCGATGACCCAGACGCTGCTGATTGCTGTTTATCCCCCGGCGAAACGGGGGATGGCCCTGGCATTACTGGCGATGGTCACGGTGGTGGCGCCGATTGCCGGGCCAATTCTGGGTGGCTGGATCACTGATAGCTACAGTTGGCCGTGGATCTTCTTCATCAACGTGCCGATCGGCCTGTTCGCTGCCGCGGTGGTGCGTCAGCAGATGCGTACGCGGCCGGTGGTCACCAGTCGTCAACCGATGGACTACATCGGCCTGCTCACGCTGATCATCGGCGTCGGCGCCTTGCAGGTGGTGTTGGATAAAGGCAACGACCTGGACTGGTTCGAGTCATCCTTCATCATCGTCGGCAGCCTGATCTCGGTGGTGTTTCTGGCGGTGTTCGTGATCTGGGAGCTGACCGACCGCCACCCGGTGGTCAATCTACGTTTGTTCGTGCATCGAAACTTCCGCGTCGGCACCATCGTGCTGGTCGGGGGGTATGCCGGGTTCTTCGGTATCAACCTGATCCTGCCGCAGTGGTTGCAGACGCAGATGGGCTACACCGCGACCTGGGCGGGCCTGGCGGTGGCGCCGATTGGCTTGCTGCCGGTGATCATGTCGCCTTTCGTGGGCAAGTATGCGCACCGGTTCGACTTGCGGGTGCTGGCGGGGCTGGCGTTCCTGGCGATCGGTACCAGTTGTTACATGCGCGCGGGGTTCACCAGTGAAGTGGACTTCCAGCATGTGGCCTTGGTGCAGTTGTTCATGGGTATTGGGGTGGCGTTGTTCTTCATGCCGACCTTGAGCATTCTGCTGTCCGACCTGCCGCCGCACCAGATTGCCGATGGTTCTGGGCTGGCGACGTTCCTGCGTACCTTGGGCGGGAGTTTTGCGGCTTCGTTGACGACGTGGATCTGGATTCGGCGGGCGGACCAGCATCATGCCTACCTGAGCGAGAACATCAGCCAGTTCGACCCGGCGACGCGGCATACACTTGAGCAGTTGGGTGGGGCCAGCCCGCAGAGCTATGCGCAACTGGAGCAGATACTCAATGGGCAGGCTTACATGATGTCCACGGTGGACTACTTCACTTTGATGACCTGGGTGTTTGCTGGGTTGATTCTGTTGGTGTGGTTTGCCAAGCCACCGTTTA